>JAQCGH010000080.1 GCA_027620015.1 Cyanobacteriota bacterium | reverse complement strand
TTAAGTGAGAAGCCAGACCCAGCGGCACTAAAGGCCTGCTGATGATTGTCATAAGGGCTGCTTATGACAGGTTGTCTTGATGTAATCCGTAGCCAGCTTGCCAGCCCACTGCTAGGAGGAAACAGCTCAGGATGCTTCTCCGGCATGGCACTGCTCAATCGATTTAAAAGGCCTCTACGAACCAGCCTGGCCACAGCAATCGTGGCCGCAGCCTCCCTGCTCTCGATTGGCTGTCAAGGCCAAAGCTCTGCAGAAATGCAAAAGCTGCAGCAGCGCCAGGAACAATTGGACTTAAAGATTCAGCAGCTTGAGCAAAAGCTCAACTCGGCACCCTCAGCTAACGGTGCAGACCCAGCTGGCAACCCCCCGGCTGGAGCAATCAAATCTCTGACTTACCGCAGCGGCACCCCAGACGATCGCCTGCGCGTTTATTGGGCTGATGGCAGCAAGAGTGATCTGCCCTGCACAAAGGAGCAGGCCACCTTGGTGTGTGGGTAAGCAGCCTTGAAAGTGACTATTCCGCTGAATTGAGCCAAATCAATCAACTCGATAAACCTATGATTTCAACTTTTTCTTCAGCAGGGAAATTACTTAATTCGCGAATGCTGGCGGGGATCTTATTGACAGCAAATTGCCTGGGCGCTGCCAGCCTGTCATTTGTAAACATTGCGCCGGCCCGAGGCCAGACGGAGGCACAGGTTCCGTTCTCCGCCTTGCGGGCCCTCAATTTGGCTCGAAACACTGCAGTGCAGAGCAACGGCGGCTTGGGTCGCTACCGACCAGAAAAGTGCATGTTTGAAATCGAGAACGACGGCAATAAATGCCTGATCAGTACAACCAGTGCTGGCTATCTCTTTCGCTTCCGTGGCGGCTCCCCTGGCTGGCAGCAACTAAATCTGGCTGCTTCGGTGGAAACTGAAATCCGAATTTCCAGCGACGGGCGCACCGTCCTTGGCATCGACTACAACGGCACCCCCCGTTAAACCAGTTGGAAAGCAATGGCTCCCAAAGCGGGCAACCACTCGGCGCCAACCTGCCAACTTTGCCTGCGAGTGAGGCTAAGGGCAATTCCCTTTTCGCCATAGGCGGCCTCGTTTATGAACACTGGCCAAACGGACTCCCCAGCCAGGTCACTAGGTAACGACAGGCCAATCTCCTTTCCGCAGTGATCCATAAACACCGGATCTCCCGCTCGCAAGGGACGCCAATCGCGATGTTGCAGGGCCTGATGCAAGCAGGCGGAGGGAGAACCATCTGGATGACGGGGCAAATCCAAGCTGACCAGATGGCAATGCACCACAAGTTCATCTGGCAGCTTTAGACAGCCTCGTTGAGCTGCCGCCAGCACGGCCAAGGCCGCCTCAACGCCGAGCTTGCTTTGACGGCAAATCTGAGCCTGTATGACCCCCTGGGGCACCGGACCCACCTCAATCACCAGGCCGCAGGGCCAACGCTCCACCAAAAAGCCGGTTTGGGAAGCATCCGCCTCATGCAAGTAAATCGGCAGCCCCAGCTCCGCCTGCAAACCAGCCGCCAGAGCTAGATCGGCCGGCCGGCGGCCATAGAGAACTACTGAATTACCCATAGCGCTAGTGGTGCTGTGCAGGTCAAGCACCACAACGGAAGGAGATTCAGCATCAGGGCCATGACAAGTGAGCAGCTGGCGGGCGCGCTGCAAATCGGCTTCGTTTCTCGAGGAATCAGCAAGCAGCTCGGGACTAAAACAGCGGTTTAAATCCCGCTCTAGGTAGCGCTGATTGGCTGTGTAGGCAGCTGGGTTGCCAAGCACCAACGCCACCTCAAGGCCGTGACGCTGCAGTGCTTCGGGCTGGCGGCGCCAGTGCTCGAGCAGCCAGGGGCCATTGCGTTCATTGCCGTGGGTGCCTGCTAGAACCAGCACCTGGGCCGGTTTAACGACTTGACTGATCAAATAGAAAAAGCCCAGAGGTGGATTTCAGCCCCAGCCTGACGCAGATTCAGAGCTCTGCTGCCTTCGCAACCATGCCTCCCCCCGCCCCCTTGGTGCGCACAGCCCGCGCGATCTGGCAATGGCAATGGCAACAGCTCATGGGTGGCCTGGGACCGGCCGATGCCGAAGGCAACTACAGACGCCCCAGCGGAGCCTTCATTGCGCTGCCACCCCTGCCAATCGAGGCCAATGCGGCGGATGGGCACGTGTTGATTGTGGGGCGCAGCTGCCCCTGGGCTCACCGCGCCTGGCTGGTTTGGAGCCTGCGCAAACTCGACTGCAGCATCAAGCTGTTGGTGGTGGATCCCGATCCAGCTGAGGGGCGCTGGCGCTTTGCCGAGCCCTTCGAGGGCTGCGCCAGCCTGATTGAGCTTTACCAGCAGTCCGGTGCCGATCCGGGGCAGCGGGCCACGGTGCCGGCACTTTATTCCCGCGCTGAGCGGCGGATCCTGGTTACGGAGAGCGCTCGGCTGATCGAGCTGCTCAACCGCTGGCCCGCAGCAGTAGGGACCGACCTGGAGCCCCATAACCAGCAGGAAAGCACTGAAAAGTGGCGCGCGCGGCTGCAGGGCGACGTCAACGATGGGGTGTATCGCTGCGGTTTCGCCCGCACCCAAGCCGCCTACGACCGCGCCGAG
>JAQCGH010000079.1 GCA_027620015.1 Cyanobacteriota bacterium | reverse complement strand
CACTTTTGGCACCTTTCGCGGAGATGCTGCTGTTTTGCGCTAAATCTTGCGCTAATACGCAATCAGACGGTTGCTAAACCATTGCAGTGCAGCTCGACTATCCCCGCCGCATCCTGAGCCGCATAGAGGAGTCGGAACTCATCCGTGAGGGCTGGATCGGTGACCCCGTTCGGAGCCGAGTGATGATCGCATCAGTCGGCCGTTGTGTGGTTTAGCTCCACCGTTCGTGTGGGGAAAGCGAATGCGATGCCTTGTTCAGCGAAGCGCTTCACGATCTCCAGGTTGATGCGCTGCTGCACGGTCATCGCTCGGTCGAAATCATTGGTGGGAACGAAATACACGAGTTCGAAATCAAGACTGCTGTCGTTGAAGGCCACAAAGTGACAGCGATCAAATTCGGCATCGCCTCCCCCTTCCACAATCCCCTTGAGCAGCTCTGGAATGCGCTCCAACGTGGCGTGGCTGGTGTCGTAGGTCACCCCAAGGCGGTAGATCAGGCGCCGGCGCTGCATGGCGCCGTAGTTGGCCACCACTGACCCGGTGAGCGCGCTGTTGCTCATCACGATTGCTTCACCGTTGATGCTGCGCAGGCGAGTGCTGCGCACACCCACGCGCTCCACCGTGCCCCACACATCGCCCACGTTGATGAACTGACCACTCACAAAGGGTTTGTCGAGCAGGATCGTGATGTATTCAAAAAACTCCGCCACCGGCTCTCGCAGGGCCAGTCCGACCCCGATGCCGCCGGCACTCAGCAGGGCCCAGATCGCTGCCATCTGCACACCGATGTTCTGCAGATAGAACACCGCTCCCACGGTCCACAACAGTGCCCGCACCAAGGGCGCCAGCGAACTGATCATCGTGGCGACGGCATCGTCGTTCTGGCGGCCGGCCCAGTTCTGCAACAGCCGAATACTGATGCGGTTCACCAGCCGCACCAGCAGGATCACCAGGATCAGTTTCGCCAGCCCGAAGGCCACCTGATCGCCGGCTGCGCTGGTGGAAATGATCTGCCACGCCACGGCGGCACTCACTACCCAGCCGGCCGGGGGAATCGTTTCTCCCAGCGCCTGCACCACGAAGTCGTCAGTCTGGTTCCTTGTGCGCCGCACCACCCGGCTCAGGGCCAGTGTGAGCACCCGCGCCAACAGGGTCGAAAGAAGTCCGCCGCCCACCAGGGCCAGCAGGGCAGGCAGGATAGTTCCCGGGGCCAGGGGCATCACGTTCGGGATCTGTTCTTGGTCACTGTCGCCTGACAGTTTAGTTGGATCGTGTAGGTCACACCAGTGGCACCGGCCACATCGGCGCTGGTGGCATCAAGCTGTGAGCTGGGCGGGGCTGGATCCATTAAGCAGTGCAGCGTTGTGGATGGCGTAGAGGTCCGCAGTGGCATTTGGCTTGAACCGTGCGTAGTTCTCTGAATGCACTTGGAGGCTGTGCCCCATTGATTCAGCAATGTTGATCGTCTGGAAGCCAGCAGCATGAGATGCCTTGGCGTAACGATGCCGAAAGCTATATGAACCAAATTTTTGATTTAGCCGTTTGGCATCAGCTTTTGCTGCATCCCATGGCCCGTTGAGTGCGTGGCCTTGTCTGCTGGTGCGGCCTAGCTGCGTATTAAACGCATCACCTGCCTCTGAACCCAGCGGTGGCAATGATTCGCCGCTCTTGAGTCGGGTCAGTAAGTCCCAGTCCATCGCAACACCATCGGCGCCGCACACAAGTAATGGATTCAACCGTCGTGGCTTGGTTTCTGCTCCGCTAAGGCCACCCATTGACTTGCCTTTGGTGGTCCATAGCTCATCACCGTGGACCCCCTGCTGAATTTCCAGATAGTTCAGTTCAAAAGGCCGTAGGCCGTAGACCGCCAGCAACTGCACCCCAAGCCTCCAGCGCATACCGGCTGCGGTATCTGGCAAGGCATCCAGAATCTCCAAAATTTGTTGATCGCTAAGGCAATAGCCAACCTTTTTGGGCTGTTTTGGCTCAGGCACGTGATCAGTGGGCATGTGTGCAGCCTTCAGGTGTCCGCGCCGCACGGCCCATGAAAGAAATGCCCGCAGGTTTTGGCGCATGATCTGGCGCTGCCGTGAGCCTGTCTCCCAGCTCTTGAGGATCATTAGGCACAAGGCCTCACCATCAACAGGCTTCTTGGCGTTGCCACTAAGGAGTCCAATGGCTTTGTCGATCACCGGCTCGTGCTTGGTCCTCCACGTTTGTTCGCTGGCGTTTTGACGGGTGTCCCTGTATTCGGCCTTGACCACCGCCCAGTCAACCTTTTGCTTGCTGCTGGCGGTCTCGGCTACAGATGCCGCTTTGGCAAGAACGCGGTCACCTTCTACGTACCGCTTAAAGATCTCGCCTATGCGCTTGAGAGCAGGGGCTAGTGAGTCTTCCGCCCATGGATACGGCAGGGTTACCGACTGTGCTGAACGGCCTTCCTCCTTCACCATGAGGCGCATGCGGCCCCTTGCATTCAGGACCGTCCAACCTGTTGTGGTGATGTTTTTGAGAGACCGCTTAAATACGGAAACCCAGTCCGGTTCTGTCTCGCTGGGCACGTAGCACTAGGTCGCAGACAAAGGCAGTGTGTGCAATTTGTGTGCAATTGTCAAGCATTCGCTGGCATCCACTGATCTCAATTAGTCTCGTCTGGCAGTCAGAGCCTCAACC
>JAQCGH010000039.1 GCA_027620015.1 Cyanobacteriota bacterium | reverse complement strand
ACACTGCACCTACGTGCATCGCCAGCATGAAGCTGGTGGTGCCTCCTTTGAATTTGCGCTGGCGGCCCGACAGGGGCTGGCGCTTTTCGGTTACTGCAGCGCGGATGCGCTGATCTTCAAGCGCGCTGGGCGCTGCCCCGCCCAAAACCTGAGCCGAATCTGTGCTGACTACCAAAGAACTCTCCTGGTGGTGTACGCCCGATTCATGCCTGGGCAGCGGAGAGAATCTAACTAGGCGTCGCCCGTCAACATGGGACTCCCTGAGGGCTAGGCAGATGGTGGATGCAGCGGGGGTCGTGGCCATTCATGCCGCCGAACGGGTGGCCGCTGCGGTGGCCTCCACCGCCGCCGCCGCCGCCCATCACACCAGCCAGGTGCAGCCACGGCTGGAGCGGGTACTGGAAGCCTTTGCTGCGGAGAGGGTGGGGGCGCAGCACTTCGCCTCGGTGAGCGGTTATGGCCATGGCGATCAAGGCCGCGAGGTGCTCGATCGAGTGTTTGCGCGGGTGCTGCAGGCAGAGGCGGCGGCGGTGCGGCTGCAGTTCGTCAGCGGCACCCATGCCATTGCTGCTGCGCTGTTCGGCGTATTGCGCCCCGGGGATCGTCTGCTCTCTCTCACCGGCCGCCCCTACGACACCCTCGAGGAGGTGATTGGCATCCGCGGCAGCGGCCAGGGCTCCCTGGCGGAATTTGGCATCGCCTACGCCGAGCTGGCTCTCACAGCCGCTGGCGGTGTCGATTTTGATGGCCTTGAGGACGCCCTGTCGCTACCTACCCGCATGGTGCTGATCCAGCGCAGCTGCGGCTACAGCTGGCGGCCGTCCCTGTCGGTGGCCCAGATCGGCTTGCTCTGCGAGCGGGTAAAAGCGCTCCAGCCCGGCTGCGTGGTGTTTGTTGACAACTGCTATGGCGAGTTGGTGGAGGCCCAAGAGCCCACGGCCGTGGGGGCTGATCTGATCGCCGGATCCTTGATCAAAAACCTCGGCGGCACAATCGCCCCTACCGGCGGCTATGTGGCCGGCCGCCCCGAGCTGGTCGAGCAGGCCTGCTGCCGGCTCACAGCGCCGGGCATCGGCGGCGAGGGGGGCACCAGTTTTGATCTCAACCGCCTGCTGTTTCAAGGACTGTTTCTGGCACCCCAGATGGTGGCTGAGGCCCTGATCTGCAGTGAGCTGGTGGCAACTGTGTTCGCAGATCTTGGCTATGCGGTGCAGCCCCTCCCCGGTGCTCTCCGCAGTGATGTGATCCAAGCCGTGCGGCTAGGGGATCCCGAACGCCTAAAGATCGTCTGCCGGGCCTTCCAGGCGGCATCGCCGGTGGGGGCCTACCTCGACCCGGTGCCGGCGCCGATGCCCGGCTATGCCAGTGATCTGGTTATGGCGGGCGGCACCTTCATCGACGGCAGCACCAGTGAGTTTTCCGCCGACGCGCCGCTGCGGGATCCCTATGTGTTGTTTGCCCAGGGCGGCACCCACCGCGCCCATGCCCAAATCGCCCTCGAACGGGCTCTCGTGGCACTAGCCGCCATCGGCCAGGATCGGACAGACTGATCTGATATTGCCGCGAAACGATGGCGCTCTCCTTTCCCGGTGATTGCCGCTACGCCGATAGCCACGAATACGTGCGCCCTGAGGGCGAGAGGTTGCGGCTGGGACTAAGTGCCTTCGCCGTCGACCAGCTCGGCGACATCGTGTTTGTGGAGCTACCCGCGGTAGGCGCAAGCCTTGTTCAGGGCACCAGTTTTGGCAGCGTTGAATCGGTGAAGGCGGTGGAAGATCTGCTGGCTCCGGTGAGCGGAGTGGTGCTGGCCCGCAATGAGGCGGTGCTCTCCAGCCCGGAGGAGCTGCAAAACGACCCCTATGGCGAGGGTTGGCTGCTGGTGCTCCAGCCCGCTGATCCATCCCAGCTCGCTGGATTGCTAGACGCTGCCACCTACTCCGCCAAGGTGCAGGGCGCTTGATGGCAGCTGCGGACGCATCAAGTCTTTCGTTTATTGGGCGCCATATCGGTCCGAGCGCTGCTGATCAGCAGCGGATGTTGGAGGAACTTGGAGCGTCCAGCCTCGAGGCCTTGGCCGCCCAGGTTGTGCCAGCCGATCTGTTTCTAGATCCGGCGGCCTCGGTTGCAGGCTTGCCCGAGCCCTGCAGTGAGGCCCAGGCCCTGGCCGAGCTTGCCGAAATCGCTGCGGCTAACCAGGTGCAACGCAGCTTGATCGGCCAGGGCTACTACGGCACTGCCACGCCGGCGCTGATCCAGCGCCAGGTGTTTGAAAACCCCTCCTGGTACACCTCCTACACCCCATACCAGGCCGAAATCGCCCAGGGCCGGCTGGAGGCCCTGCTGAATTTTCAGACCCTGATCAGCGAGCTCACCGGCCTGCCGATCGCCAATGCCTCTTTATTAGATGAGGCCACCGCCGCCGCTGAAGCCATGGCGATGGCTAGCGCCGTCTGCAAGCGCACCGGAGCTGGGCGCTTTCTGGTGGATCGGGCAGTTTTCCCCCAGACCCTGGCGGTGCTGCAAACCCGGGCCGAGCCCCTGGGCATCCAGCTTGAGCTGGTAGCAGCCGAGTCGCTGGCTGCAGCCCCCCTGCCAGCGGATGCTTTTGGTTTGCTGATCCAGCTGCCTGGCCGCCAGGGCCGTCTCTGGGATCCCAGCGAGCTCCTGGCTAGCGCCCGCCAGGCCGGGGTGATTTCGGCTGTGGCGATTGATCCCCTGGCCCAGGTGCTACTGGAGCCGGTGGGCCACCTCGGCGCTGATATTGCCGTCGGTAGTACCCAGCGCTTGGGGGTGCCGATGGGTTTCGGTGGCCCCCATGCCGCCTTTTTCGCCACGGGCGAGCAGTTCAAGCGTCAGATCCCCGGCCGACTGGTGGGGCGCTCTCTTGATTCTGCCGGAAATCCGGCCCTGCGCCTGGCCCTGCAGACTCGCGAACAACACATCCGCCGCGACAAGGCCACCAGCAACATCTGTACAGCTCAGGTGCTGCTGGCGGTAATGGCCGGCTTCTATGCGGTTCACCATGGTCCGGAAGGACTGGAGGCGATCGCCAGGCGTTTGTGCAGCCTTCGAGCGACCCTTGTGACTGGCTTGGAGGCTCTCGCTCTGCCGGTGTTGCAGGGCCAGGGTTTTGACACGGCTTGGCTGCCCCTCCCGCCGGATCAGGCAGAGGTGCTGGTGGCTGCGGCCCTAGCGGCCGGCTTCAACTTGCACCAGGCAGAAGATGGTGTGGGCATAAGCCTTGATGAGCTGAGCAGCGCCGAGGAGCTGGAGCAGCTGCTGGGGGCGCTAGCCGAGTGCGCTGAGCCCTGGCGGGAGCTTGGCAAAAGCCCACTCGTTGGCCTAGCCATGCCCCTGCGCCAGCAGCCCTGGTTGCAGCAGAGCGTCTTCCACCGCTATCGCAGTGAAACTGAGCTGTTGCGATATATCCAGCGCCTTTCAGCCAAGGATCTATCCCTGGTGCATGGGATGATCCCCCTAGGCAGCTGCACCATGAAGCTCAATGCGGCCGCAGAGCTGGCGCCTGTGAGCTGGCCAGCCTTCAGCCAGCTGCATCCCTTCGCACCGGCTGAGCAGGCCGCTGGCTACCAGCTTCTGGCGGCGGATCTTCAGCGCTGGCTGGCCGTTATCACCGGTTTTGCCGGCGTGTCGCTGCAGCCCAACGCCGGCTCCCAGGGGGAATATGCCGGCCTGCTGGCGATCCGGGCCTGGCATCGCAGCCAAGGGGAAGCCCATCGCACTATTTGTTTGATTCCCACCAGCGCCCACGGCACAAACCCAGCCAGCGCCGTGATGGCCGGCCTGCAAGTGGTGGCGGTGGCCTGCGACGAAGCTGGCAACATCGATCTAGCCGACCTAGAGGCCAAGGTTGCTGCTCATGCCGAGCAGTTGGCAGCGCTGATGGTGACCTATCCCTCCACCCACGGTGTGTTTGAGCCGGCCATCCGCCGCATCTGCGAATTGGTACACAGCCGCGGCGGCCAGGTGTATCTCGATGGCGCCAACCTCAACGCCCAGGTGGGGTTATGCAAGCCGGGTCTCTACGGCGCCGATGTCTGCCACCTCAACCTGCACAAGACCTTCTGCATTCCCCACGGCGGCGGAGGGCCCGGTGTGGGCCCGATTGCGGTGGCATCCCATCTGCTGCCCTTTTTGCCGGGTGCCGAAGGGGTTGAGTCCGCAGGAGTGGGGCCCGTAGCGGCGGCGCCCCTGGGCAGCGCTTCGATTTTGGCGATTAGCTGGATGTATATCCGCATGATGGGCGGCGCGGGCCTGCGCCAGGCAAGCCAGGTGGCCTTGCTTGCGGCCAACCTGCTGGCTGAGCGCCTGGAGCCCCACTTCCCCGTGCTCTATCGGGGCATGGGCGGGCGTGTAGCTCACGAGTGCATCCTCGATCTGCGGCCGCTTAAGCGCAGCTGTGGCCTAGAGGTCGATGACCTGGCCAAACGCCTAATGGACTATGGCTTCCATGCCCCCACGGTGAGCTGGCCAGTGGCGGGCACGGTGATGGTGGAGCCCACGGAAAGCGAGTCGCTTGCTGAGCTCGACCGCTTCTGTGCGGCCATGGTGGCGATTCGCCAGGAGGCCGCGGCGCTGGAGGCCGGCAGCGCCGATCCAATCAACAATCCCCTCAAGCGAGCGCCCCACACCCTGGCCGCCGTGACTGCTGATCATTGGGATCGGCCTTACACCCGCCAGCAGGCTGCATTCCCAGCTGGTGAGGATCAGCGCCTATCGAAGTTTTGGCCGGCGGTGGCCCGGATCGATAACGCCTACGGCGATCGCAACCTGGTGTGCACCTGCCCGAGCGTGGAGGAGCTGGCCAAATTGGTGCCAGCTGCCACTGTTCTTTAGTGCATTCATCACGCACAATGAGCGAGTTTGATGCCTTTTAAGCGGCACAATCAGCTCCAAAGCCATTCATTTTCGGGACCATGAAAGGCAGCAACGACGAAACTGGTACACAAACGGACCAGGTGCAGCGTGTGGAAGGTACCAACGTTGTGCGTGTTCCTTTCGGGGTGCGCCGCTCCCGCCGCCCCAGGCCCCAGCGACCCGATCACTGGGCAACTCTGGTGCTCTCTTTTCACATCCACCACGATCCAACTCCACCTCCCCAAGCAGCTTGAATTCCGGTTTGGCTGAACCAAGCTGCTCTAATTACCTCGCCCAAGCCCACTCAACTAGGGCTTGAACTTTCGCTTTTTGGGCCGAGCGAGTTACTTAAAACCGTTTTGATTGACTGGGCTTTGACTCGGGCGCCCTGGGTTTAGCGATAGATGATCAAGGTGTACTGGGCTACAAAAATTACGACCTGTTAGGGGATCAAACACCCATAAGTTGCGGCTTTCAGTAGTTAGCGCCGCTGCGGCGCTGGTGCACGGCCGTGGTGGCGCTCGCATCGAGCACGCCGCCCTGATTTACCTGGGCGTACAACAGCCAGTGGTCGCCGCATTCCATGCGCTGCTGCACAGTGGCTTCTAGCCAGGCAAGTGCCTCTGGTAGTAGCGGTTGGCCGCCAGGGCTGTGTTCAAGCTCAAGGCCGGCGAAGCGATCGGCGCCTGGGGCAAATGGCTGCAAAAACTGCTTCATGGGGCCGGTTTCACGCCCCGCGGCCAGTACGTTGAGGGCAAAGCGATCGCCGGTGTGCAGCAGGGCCTCCACTGCCCGGTCTTTTGCTACAGCCACGGTGAAGCCGGGCGGAGAGAAGCTGGCCTGGCTCACCCAGCTGGCCACCATGGCGCTGCTGAGGTGGCTGCCGCCCTCTCCCTTGCTGGTGGTGAGCACGCAAAGCGAACCCACCACCCTCCCCAGGGCCTGCACTGCAGGGTTGCTTCGGCTTTCGCTGAGTCCACCACTGGCGGCTCGGCGCTGCACCTTCCGTTGTTCATTCTGCAGTTGGCGTCCTAGGGCGGTGCCGGTTTCCTCGATGGTTTTGAGGCTGGCTGCATCGGGGCTGAATTTCACCTTGATCGGCTCGAAGGCGAAGTGGAAGCCGCCATCGCGCAGCTTGCTTTCCAGTAAATCCAGCGCCTCGCCGCTCCAGCCAAAGCTGCCAAAGACCCCCACCGGTTTGGCCCGGTCGCCCTCGGCTAGCACCGTGCCTAGAGCTGAGACGATCGGCGTGGGGGCATGGCCGCCGAGGGTGGGAGAGCCGATCAAGATCGCATCGCAGGTGCGGATCGCTGCTAGAAGCTGCTCAGGCGATGTGAACTCGCAATTGATGCTTTCCACCCGTACGCCAGTGCGGGCAACGCCTTGGGCCAGGGCATCGGCGATGGCTGCCGTGTTGCCGTAGGCACTAGCAAACAGCAGCGCCACCGATAAGCTTGCACGTTCCTGGGTTGCGCCCCAGCGGTGGTAGTCGTTGAGCAGGCTGCGCCAGCTCTCGCTGATTGCCGGCCCGTGGCCAGGGGCAATGGTGCGGATGTCGAGTGCTTCAAGCCGCTCCACCACCGTTTCCACCTGGCGCGCCATCGGTGCCATCAGACAGTCGTAGAAGTAGCGGCGGTCTTCCTCGCTGCTGCTGCGGTTGGCCTCAGCGAAGCTCTCGCTACAAAGGTGGGCGGCGAAAAATTTTCCGCTCATCAGAAGACCGCTGGTCTCCTCGAAGACCATCAGCGCCCCGGGCCAGCGGGGGGTGGGGGTGGGTATCAGGCGCAGCACGTGGCCATCGACAAGATTCCGGCTGGCCTCCTGCTTCACCACATCGATCCGAGGCAGCGGTGGGATCTGCTCTGAGGTTGTCTCACTGCCGGCGGCGACGGGTTTTTGCAGGTGCCAGAGCTCTTCGAGCAGCTTGGCTCCGGCGTTGGAGCTCACCAGCAGCAGGTTGGGCCAGCAAAGTGCTAATTGGCGCAGCAGAGCTACCCGATTGGGGTTGACGTCGCCCACAACCACCTCCAAGGGGGCATTGGGCGGCACCAGCTTGGTCAGCTCTGCCAGGAAGGGCTCGGCGAAAGAAGCTCCAGGTGGATGCACCAGCAGGGGCACCTCCTGAAACAGGAAGCTGTTGGCGGTGGTGCCGCGCTCTAAGCCGTATTCCACCTCGAAGCGCAGCCGGGTGGGGCTTAGACCCTTGAGGCAGATCAGCCCAGGCTCGATGGGGAGCTGGATGACGCGGTGAGCCATCAGTAGTGATTGCCAACTTTGCGGTGGTGCACAGCGGTGCTGGCTTCGGTGTCAGCTACGTTGCCCTGCTCCACCTCGGCGTAGATGATCCAGTGGTCGGGTCCTTCGAGTCGTTGCACCACCCGGCAGCCCAGGTAGGCCAGGGCATCACTGAGCACTGGGCCGCCGGTGGCGGCGCCTTCAAGGGTGCTCACCCCTGCAAAGCGGTCGGCACCTGGCGGGAAGCGCTTGAGGAAATGGCGCAGCAGCTCCTGGTGGTTGTCCTCCCTCAGGATGTTGAGCACGAAGCGGTCGTCTACCTGAAGTAGCGCCTCGATGGCCCGGTCTTTGGCTACCGCCACAGTGATGCCGGGGGGCTCGAAACTGGCCTGGCTCACCCAGCTGGCCACCATCGCCGAGCTGCGTGGGCCTTCCGATGTTTCCTGCCGCGCTGTAACCACGTACAACCCGCCAGAGAGGCGACCCAGAGCCTTGTCGAGATCGGCGTCGAGAGACTTCATCGCGGCGATTGTCTTCTCCTTAGTGAGCAGCTGGCCTAGGTCGGTGCCGGCTTCCTCGCAGCGCTGATAGTCGCTGCCGTCTGGCACCTGGCGGATCCGCAACGGTTCAAAGGCGGTTTTCTGGCCGAGGCTGCGCAGCTGGCTTGCCACGGTGTCGATTGGTTCGTCGTCGCCGCCGAAGGCGTCGTAGCTGCCCACCCACTGCTTGGGCTTGAGGGCCGCCAGCATGGTGCCGATCGACGCCTGCAGCTCCGCATCGAGGTTGGCGGGCCAGGTGGGCAAGACCACGGCGCTGGCTTCACCAATTAGGGCACTGAGCTCCTGGGCGTCGGTAGCACGCAGATCCACCAGCTGCACTCCCGCTCCGGCCTTGCCGATGCCTCGGGCAATCGCCTGGCTGAGCCTGTCACAAAAGCCGTATTGACTCACGTAGCAAACCGCGGCATAGGCCTCGTCACTGCTGCGCTCAGAACTCCATTCGCGGTAGTCGCCCAGCCACAGGCCGAGGTGGTGGCGCAGCAGTGGCCCATGGCCCACTGCCACTGTGGTGATGGGCGGTAGGCCGTCCATGCGCTTCAACGCCTGCAGCACGCTGCGGGCGTTAGGGCCCATCAGGCAGTCGTAATAGAAGCGGAAGTCGGGCGCGATCGCACCTGGATCCAGATCAAAAAGGTTTTCGGAGCAGTAGTGCAAGCCGAAGGCATCGCAGGTGTAGAGGATGCCGGTGCCGTGGTCGAAGGAAAAGATCGTGTCGGGCCAGTGCAGGTTGGGCGCGCTCAGAAACTCGAAGCGGTGGGCCACGCCACTGGCGGGGTTGGTGCCCAGATCGAGCTCCTCGCCGCTTTTCACCGCCCGGCTTTTGAAGGGACGGTGCACCTGGTTTTCCAGGAACTGGATCGCCACCTTGGATCCCACGATCTCGATCTCGGGGTTGAGCTCGAGCAGGTGGCCGATCAGGCCTGAGTGATCAGGCTCGGTATGAGAAACGATTAGGTGATCGATTTCCTTGGGGTCGATCTGCTCGCGCAGCAGCGGTAGCCAACTGCTTGCAAATTTGAGGTGGCTGGTATCGATCAGGGCAGTGCGCTTGCCCTGCACGAGGAAGCTGTTGTAGGTGGTGCCGTTGCGCAGGCCAAACTCGATATCAAAGCGGCTGCGATCCCAGTCGAGCGAGCGAATCGTGGTGGTGTCAGGCCCGATCGGCTCGCACTGCAAGCTCAGCCGGGTTGTGGTTGCGACGGCACCAACCATCGATCGATCCGTAATTTGCCCAACTGTAGGAAGCCCGCCCACAAAAAAGGCCCGGCGGTTGGGCCGGGCCTGGGAGGGTTCTCTTCTCTCGTGGCCAGTTATTGCTGATCAGGCCTCCACCTGCACCTGCACGGTGGTGAGGGTTTGTGCCTTTGGAGCAGTCACGGTGAGCAGGCCGTCGCGGTAGTGGGCTTCCAGGCCCTCGCGCTGGATGCCGCCGGGGAAGCGGAAGCTGCGGCTCCACGTGCCGTAGCGGAACTCGCTGATCAAGGAGGAACGTTTGGTTTCTGCTGAGGGATCTTCGGGGCTTGGCTGGCGGCGCTCAGCGTTGATCGCCAGGCTGCGATCGGTGGCTTTGACGTCGATCGAGGCCTTATCGACACCTGGGAGTTCCAGGGAGATTACGTAAGCCTCGTTGGTTTCATGCACCTCGGCGGCAGGCACCCGCTCGGAGGCGGGACGCTCTACAGCGCGAAGTTGTTGCTCGAGCAATTCGAAGGGGTGTTGGTGCAGGGTGAGCATCGGATGTTCTCCGGGACAAAGCCAATGTGCTGCGTCCAGTCGGATGCCGGCAGGGGGCAGACCGCCCGTTTTGGTTCGGCCCTTACGGCGCCGTTCGGTATTCACAACCAGCGCACCTACAACCAGTGCCAGCGGCTGAAGCGGGCAGCTTGGCCGCAGGGTTTGCCCGAGTTATCGCGCAGGCTCCAGAGGCGGGCGGCTTCGATTGCGAAGCGGCGACCGCGGCTGTCGATGCGGATGCCGTTGTAGCCCTCGATCGCTTCTTTGGCTTGGGCTTCCACTAACGCCTGGCGGCGGCTGGCCCGCTCGGCTGGTTCGGCGGTGAGCCCTGACGGCATGCCAACCATCTCTTCCCAAGGGCGCTGCCACAGCAGCAGGGCCGCCCGGTTGGCATAGATCAGCCGCGGACCTGGATCGCTGCTGGGATCTGCGCCGTCGTGGGCTAGCACCACCACCTCGGCGGCGAACAACTCCTGGGCCGCCAGCAGGGGCGATGAGTCGACAGCTAAGCCGGCGATCAGTGGGGTACCGAAGGCCCGCTGGTGGTTTTGGAGCAGGCATAGGGCCAGACTTTGGGCTGCTGGCGACTGCCAATCAGCCGTCATCGCCGTTGGCCGGGCCCATGGCCTTGGCCATGGCTGAGGCCGCCAGCTGCTGTCCGTGGGATTTGAGGTGCTCCAAGAAGTGGAGATTGGCCTCGGGGAAGCGTGGTTCTTCCGCCAGGGGCAGGGGACCGGCGGCATCGAGGCCGGTGTCGCCCTCTAGGGCTGGTGTGATCACAACCAGATCCGAATCGAGGGCTGCGCCGTAGCGCCACCAGCGGTTTGGGTCCTTGATGGCTGGATGCACCGGCTGCAGTGCCACCGCGGCGATCGGTTGAGTGCCCTGTTTGGCTGCAGCCTGTCTGGCTTGTTTTGCCAGCGCCTTGCGCCGACGCTTGGCTAGGTCGGTCAGCAGCTGGGCCCGGGTGCGGCCGCGCATCTGGAACAGCACGAAGGGATCTTCGCTGAAGCGATCGCCCATCAGGTAGTAAACGGCGCTGACGTGTTTGCAGGGGTTGGCCTTATCGGGGCAGCTGCATTCGCTACGCACCTCTTGCAATTTGAAAGGGAATAGGCGTTTGCCGCTGGCGGCGAAGGCGCGCTCGATGTCCTGGGGCATTACGCCGGCCAGCAGCTGGGCCGACCAGCGCGCCTTTTGGGTGAGGGCGTCGAGCACATAGTTCCAGTCGTCGTCATGGAGCACGTCGAGCCAGAGCTTCACTTTGTAAGGCTCTTCATCGGTGCCCTGCACCCGGGCATGCACTCTTCGCCCCTCAAAGCGGATCGAGGTGACATTGCCGCTGCGGGCATATTCCCAGGCCCGCTCCAGACGCTTTTTGAACCGATAGGAGTTGATCAGCTCCATCCATTGCTCCACCCACCAGGGTTGCTGGGTTAGGCCCTGGTCGCCGAGCTGGGTGTTGATGGTGCTGGCGTAGGTGGTGGGGGTGAGGCTCATGGCGTTAATCCTCCTCGCTGAGGGCCACTAGGTCTTTGAGCTGGCCCACATCGAAGCCGCCGAGCCAATCTTCACCGGAGCCAACGATCTCTGCAGCCAACTTTGATTTCTCCTTGATCATGCGGTCGATCTTTTCTTCCACTGAGCCGCTGGTAATGAACTTGTGCACCAGCACCCGGTTTTGCTGGCCAATCCGATAGGCGCGGTCGGTGGCCTGGTTTTCCACGGCTGGGTTCCACCAGCGGTCGATGTGGAAGACGTGGCTGGCCCGGGTGAGGTTGAGACCCACGCCGCCTGCTTTAAGAGACAGCAAAAACAGCTGGGGGCCGCGGGGGTCGTCCTGGAAGCGATCGACCATGGCCTGGCGCTCGGTTTTGCTGGTGCTGCCGTAGAGGAACGGCACCTCCTGGCGCCATTTGCGCTCCAGGTGGGCCTTGAGCAACAGCCCCCATTCGGCGAACTGGGTGAACAGCAACGCCCGGTCGCCCGCCTCGATCACCTCCTCGAGGATTTCCTCGAGCCGCTGCAACTTGCCGCTGCGACTGCTGAAGCTGCCGTTGCCGCTGGCCAGCACGGTCTCGGCGTTTTCCTTCAGGGCCAGGGCCGGGTGGTTGCAGATCTGCTTGAGCTTGGTGAGCAGGGCCAGCACCTGGCCGTGCTTCTGACCCAGCGGTGCCCGGGCGATGGCATCGAGGCTCTCGTCGACTGTTTTGTTGTAGAGCTTCTTCTGCTCTGGAGCCAGGCCCACCCATTCGTTGAGTTCCACCTTCTCCGGTAGGTCGGAAATAATCGATTTGTCGGTTTTGAGGCGCCGCAGAATGAAGGGCCCCACCCGGGCCTTGAGGTCGCGCAGGGAGGCCATATCGCCATACCGCTCGATCGGCAGCCGGTAGCGCTGGCGGAAGAAGGGCTCATCGCCGAGCACCTTGGGGTTGAGGTAGTCCATCAGCGCCCACAGCTCGCTGACGCGGTTTTCCACTGGCGTGCCGGTGAGGGCAATTCGAAAACGACTGCCACCTTTGCCACCGCGGCTGGGGCGGGCCATGTCCCGGGCCGCTTGGCTTTGTTTGGCGGTGTGATTTTTGATCGCCTGGGCTTCGTCGATCACCACCCCCTGCCAGTCGATGCTCTCGAGCAGTTCGCTGTCGCGCTGCAAAAGGCCGTAGCTGGTGAGTACCAGATGCACGCCCTTGATTGCTTTTTTGAGGCCTTCGGGGCTGCTCGGTCGCCGCGGGCCGTAGTGCTCCCACACGCCCAGCTCGGGGGTGAAGCCTTGGGCTTCGCGCTTCCAGTTGGTGAGCACCGAGGTGGGCGCCACCAGCAACACCGGTCGTTTGAGCTCGTCTTCGGCCTTGAGGTGTTGCAGGAATGCCAGCAACTGGATTGTTTTGCCCAGGCCCATGTCGTCGGCTAGGCAGGCGCCTTGGTCGAAGCGGTGCAGGAAGGCCAGCCAGCCCAGGCCCCGCTCCTGATAGGGCCGCAGCTGGCCGGAGAAGCCAGGTGGGGCGGGCAGGGGGTCGGGGGCCTTCTGCTGGTGGTATTGCTCCAATACCGCCTGCAGCCTGGGGCCGGCGTCGAAGCGATGCACCGGCAGCCGGTGGAAGGTGTCGCCATCGCTGGCGGTGAGCCGCAGGGCATCGTCGAGGCTTAGGCCCGGATCGGCGCCGCAGAATCGCTCGGCATTGCGCAGGTCGGAGGGGCGCAGCTCGATCCAGGCCCCCTTGTGCAGCACCAGCGGGCTGCGCTTGGCCTGCAGGCGCTCCAAGTCCCGCAGGGTGAGGGTGATGCCGCCGATCATGAATTCCCAGCTCCAGCTGAGTGATTCACCCAACGTGAAGCCGCGGGAGGCCTCCGGCAGCTCGGCGGTGACCGCCAGTCCCAGTCGCGAGGCCAGGCCTCCCGACAGGCTGGCCGGCAGCACCACGCCCACACCCACGTCGCGCAGCTGGTGAGCGCCGGTACGCACCAGCACAAATGCCTCGGCCGGTGTGAGCTGCATCGTTTCCGGGGTGGCCGAATCCAGCCCCCGCACGATTGGTTCAAACACCGTCAGAGCCCGGCCCATGCCCTCGAGCAGTAGCTCGCTGGGTTGGGGCACGGCCACTTCGCCCATCTGCAGGCCCCGATCGCCGGCGGCCCAGACGGCGGCAGCTGGCACCCGCAGGCTGGGATCGGCCTCAGCCTGCAGCCCGAAGCGCAGCTCCCATAGTTCTTCGGCCTCGGCTGGGGTGAATAGCTCCAGGCAGGTGCGGGCTGGCTCCACCTTGCCTGCCACCCCTTCACGCCAGTGGTGGGTGGCGATGCTTAGTCGCTCCAGCTCCTCCTCGCCGAGGCTGAGGCTTCCATCGCCCTTGCCCAGGGCCTTCTGCCAGGCCATCAGCAAAGGATCGAGCCCCTCAGCGCTTGGGCGGAAGCCCGCCCGCAGCTGGCCATCGAGTAGGGCTTCCAGCAGGCTGGCCACCCGCAGGCGCCCGCTGCCTGGGCGGCGGCAAGCTAGGGAGGGGTCGCCGCTTGGACCTGCAGCCAGGGCGCAGGTGGCCACTTGGGGCAGGCCGCTGGCCAGGTCTTCAAGGCGGCGACGATCGTCTTCACGGTTGAGCAGGGGTAGCCAGCGGGCCTTGCCTGCGGCGATTTGGGGCAGCCAGCGGCCGCGGGCGATCAGGCTCAGGGCCCAGCGCTGGAGATGGCTCCACCAGCGAAGCTCGTCAGCCATCTCCGGGTGCTCACCTGCCAGGGGCACCTGGCTTAACCATTCGCCGGCGTTGGCAGCATCGAGGGCCCAGCCCTCCACTTGCCAAGGCCACCACTCCAGCTGTTTGGGAATCGGTTCGCCGGCCTGCAGGGGCAGGCCGCTCCAGCTGCTGGCGCTCGTGCGCCGGCCTTTGGCCGCCTGGTTGCGGCTGGGCAGGCTGAGGGTGGCCCGGGCTGGGCGCAGGGCCTCAGACCAAAGCCCGTTGTCGTCTAACCAGGTGGCCAGGTCGTCTTCGTTGAGGGCCAGCGGGTGCTCGGGGGCCTCCAGTTTCGGCACGGCAGGGGTCGCCACCCTCCAGGTGTCGGCCCATAGGAATAGGCGGCCGCCCGAACCCTCGGGAGGAAACAGCCAGGTGGCGTGCAGCAGGCTCATGAACCCGGCCTTAAGGCCGTCGGGCGGGCAGGAGGCGTGGGGCCAGGCGCTGCGCTGAATGCAGTGCAATTGCACTGCCGATCAGCGGCAGCCAGAGCGGCAGCCACCCGCGGATCAATCCCATCATCACAGTTGATAGGCCCGATGCCAGCTCCAGGGGGCTACAGAGGCTGCGAATTCCACACACCGCACCCACTAATCCCGCCTGTAGGTGGCTGTCGCCGTTGTCGACCCGCTGCAGATGAAAGGCCAGCAAGCCATAAAAAAAGCCGCATCCCGCTGAGCGCAGGGCCGGATCCAGGCCTGCTACCACCAGCTCTGGCAGGCCCGCCACGGCACCGGTGGCCAGGGCCCAACCGATTGATTGCAGCCTCAGCTGGTCGCGGGGTGTGCTTTCGGCCACAGACACGGGAGTCGAGTTAGGTCCATTGCTGGGCGATCATGCCCTGCTCAGGGATTCTTTGCTCCGTCATGGCCGACACAGCACATACCGGCCATCCCTGCAGTGGCGATGAGATTCGCGCCGCCTTTCTCGACTTTTACGAGAAACGGGGGCACCGGCGAATGGCCAGCGCCTCGCTGATCCCAGACGACCCCACGGTGCTGCTCACCATCGCCGGCATGCTGCCCTTCAAACCGGTGTTCCTGGGGCAGGCGGAGCGGCCGGCGCCCCGGGCCACCAGCAGCCAGAAGTGCATCCGCACCAACGACATCGAGAACGTCGGCCGTACAGCCCGGCATCACACGTTCTTCGAGATGCTCGGCAACTTCTCCTTTGGCGACTATTTCAAGGAGCAGGCGATCCAGTGGGCCTGGGAGCTTTCCACCGAGGTGTTCGGGCTCTCGCCCAACAACCTTGTGGTGAGTGTGTTCCGCGAAGACAATGAGGCAGGCGCGATCTGGCGCGATGTGGTGGGCGTGGACCCCAAGCGAATTATTCGTATGGATGAGGCCGACAACTTCTGGGCCTCGGGCCCAACCGGTCCCTGCGGCCCCTGCTCGGAGATCTACTACGACTTCAAGCCCGAACTCGGCGACGACGGCATCGACCTGGAGGACGACTCGCGCTTTATCGAGTTCTACAACTTGGTCTTTATGCAGTACAACCGCGACGCGGAGGGAATCCTCACGCCGCTGGCCAATCGCAACATCGACACCGGCTTGGGCCTCGAGCGCATGGCTCAGATCCTGCAGGCCGCGCCAAACAACTATGAAACCGATCTGATCTACCCGCTGATCGAAGCGGCGGCGGGCCTAGCTGGGGTTGATTACCGCGGCATCGATGCCAAGGGCAAGACATCGCTAAAGGTGATCGGCGACCACAGCCGCGCCATCACCCAGCTGATCTGCGATGGCGTGACCGCAAGCAATCTCGGCCGCGGCTACATCCTGCGCCGGCTACTGCGCCGCGTGGTGCGCCACGGCCGCCTGCTCGGCATCGACAAGCCATTTCTGGCGGCGATGGGCGAAGCGTCGATCAGTCTGATGGCTGCGGCTTTCCCCCAGCTAGTGGAGCGCCGTGAGGTGATCCTGGCCGAGTTGGAGCGGGAGGAGGCCCGCTTCCTGGACACCCTGGAGCGGGGCGAGAAGCTGCTGGATGAGGTGCTCGCAGCCAAGCCATCGCAGATCAGCGGCGAGCAGGCCTTTGAGCTCTACGACACCTACGGCTTCCCGCTGGAGCTCACTGAGGAGATCGCTCAGGAGCAGGGGCTCACGGTGGACCTGGCGGGCTTTGAGGTGGCGATGGAGGCCCAGCGCCAGCGGGCCAAGGCCGCGGCGGTGAGCATCGACCTCACCCTGCAGGGCGCTATTGATCAGATAACAGCCGCTGCCGCCGCTACCGCCTTCAAGGGCTATGAGGCCCTGGAGCACCCCAGCTGCGTTTTGGCCCTTGTGGTGAACGGTGAGCCGGCGGAGCGCGCCGGTGCCGGCGACGCTGTGCAACTGGTGCTCGACTCAACGCCCTTCTATGGCGAGGGCGGCGGCCAGGTGGGCGATCGGGGTGTGCTTTCAGGCGATGGCGTGATCGTGGTGATCGAGGGTGTGAGCCGCAACCGCTCAGTGTTCGTGCACAGCGGCCTCATTGAGCGCGGCAGCCTGGCCATCGGCGATCTCGTGAATGCTCAGGTGGACCGGGCCTGCCGTCGCCGCGCCCAGGCAAACCACACCGCCACCCACCTGCTGCAGGCGGCGCTCAAGCAGGTGGTGGATCCCGGTATCGGCCAGGCCGGCTCGCTGGTGGATTTCGATCGCCTGCGCTTCGACTTCCACTGCCCCCGGGCGGTCACGGCAGCCGAGCTCGAGCAGATCGAGGCCCTGATCAACGGCTGGATCGCCGACGCCCATACCCTCGAGGTGGCGGAGATGGCGATCGAGCAGGCCAAGGCCGCGGGTGCGGTGGCGATGTTTGGCGAGAAGTACGCCGACGTGGTGCGGGTGGTGGATGTGCCCGGCGTGTCGATGGAGCTCTGCGGCGGCACCCACGTGGCCAACACCGCCGAGATCGGCCTGTTCAAGATCGTGAGCGAGAGCGGCGTGGCCGCCGGCATCCGCCGCATCGAGGCGGTGGCCGGCCCGGCGGTGCTGGCCTACCTCAAGGAGCGTGAGGCGGTGGTGAAGCAGCTGGGCGAGCGCTTCAAGGCCCAGCCGGGCGAGATTGTGGAGCGTGTGGCGGCCCTGGCCGAGGAGCTCAAAGCCAGCGGCAAGGCTCTGGTGGCTGCCCGCAGCGAGCTGGCGGTGGCTAAGGCAGCGGCACTGGCGGCCCAGGCGGAAGCGTTGGGTAGCTTTCATTTGCTGGTGGCCCGCCTTGATGGCGTCGAGGGAGCCGGCCTGCAGAGCGCCGCCCAAGGTCTGGCCGACCAGCTGGGCGATGGGGCGGCGGTGGTTCTCGGCGGCCTGCCCGATCCGGCGGATCTAGCCAAGGTGATCCTGGTGGCGGCCTTTGGTCAGGCGGTGATTGCGGCCGGGCCCAAGGCCGGTGCCTTCATCGGCGGCGTCGCCAAGCTCTGCGGCGGCGGCGGCGGCGGCCGGCCCAACCTGGCTCAAGCGGGCGGGCGCGATGGGGCTGCCCTTGATGGAGCGCTGCAGCAGGCGCGCGCAGAGCTGCAGGGGGCGTTTCAGCCCTGCAGATAGGTGGTCTGACGCAGGCTCGTTTCCAGGTGGGCCATAAGCCGGCGGGCGTCGCTGATGCCCAGTGAGCCTTTACCGATGGCTGCCTCGCTGGCCACCCGCAGCCGCTCCAGCAGCAGCTCCGGGTTGTGCTCCATCACCTCCAGCACCTCAGCGTTGGTGTCGCCGCGCACCACGTGATCGAGCTGGTAGCCGCCGCTGGCCTTGAGGCGTAGGTGCACGGCGTTGGTGCTGCCG
>JAQCGH010000078.1 GCA_027620015.1 Cyanobacteriota bacterium | reverse complement strand
CTGGAACTGCTGCAGTCATGGCTGGCAAGCGCTATCGAACTGGGGGCATATCTTTTGGACGGCCCTCGCCAGCAGTCCTTCGGAGTGGAGGCCTGGTTACTGGATCCGGAGTCAAACAGGTTGCTGCTTTTAGTACATAACCAAGTCAGTTGAGGCGGACGTAGGGCCCAAATACCAAGGCGCACTCAGCCCCGCAGCGGGCGCCCAGGTCGATTGCTGCGGCTGCACTCCAGCCAGCGGCTAAGCCCGCCATTACCCCGGCGGCAAAGCTGTCACCACAGCCATAGCTATCGACGGGCGCAGCGGCTAACGCCCGGGCAAGGAAGCGTCCGCCAGGTTCGCTCCAGCCACCAGCAGCGCCTTCAGTAGCAATACGCAGTTGCGGTGGTTGCGATAGAGAGCCTTCAGGCACCTCTTCGCCAGGATCTAGGGCGCTACCGATCAAGACATCGCAGCGCACCCCACTGGCCTCCAATAGCTGCAAACCAACTCGTGGCGTAGCAGCCAGTAGCCGGGCAAGGCGGCAGTGCTGCAGTGCTGCCGCATCAGCCGCAGTCACAAAGACACCATCGCAGTCAGCGAGATCAGCCCAGGGGAGCGGATCACAAGCCAAAGGAGCTAATCGCTCACCGATAACAGTGATGCTGCGGTCACCGGCCCGATCAACAAAACTGAAACCCCGACGGGTTGGTCCATCCCGCCAGGCCACCTCCAGATCAAGACCCAGCTCCGTGAGCCGCTCCGCTGAACGCTCGCCGAGGGCATCCCGGCCCAGGGAAGTGAAAAACCGCACCCGCTTGCCACTGAGACGAGCTAGCTGAACCGCCACCACCGCCCCACCTCCGGCGGGTTCCTCCAGAAACGCTTGCGCACGGTCGATCGAGCCGGCAACTGGTAGCTGCTGCACTGCTACAAAACTCACCCACTCCACATGACCCACCACCGCCAAGTTGGGAACAGCAAGGGAGGCATCCATGGCCATGGCTACAAGGCAACCATGACCAGCATGGGGCCGGCGTAGCCTCACTTCATCCCACTACTTCATTTGTCTGTCATGCGTGCCGTGCCGCTGCACCTCGAAGCCGGCAGTGATGTGCGCCGCAACCTGGAGCAGCTGGCCCTGGAGCACCAGTCCAGCGGCTTTGTTTTGAGTGTGGTGGGCAACCTCTCTCAAGCGGCCTTTGCCTGCCCCGGGAAAAACACCCCAACAATTCTGGCTGGCGAACTGGAGATCATCACCCTGCAGGGCACGATCAGCCCGGAAGGGGTGCACCTACACCTGAGCTTTTCCGATACGAGCTGCCACGTGTGGGGCGGCCACCTTGAGCACGGCACCCTGGTGCTGCGAGGTGCCGATCTGCTGGTTGGTCTGCTGAGCTCCACATCCAGTGCGCAGCCAAGGGCAGCGGCCGGTGGGGAACCAAGGGTCGCAATCGCTGGTTTGCCGGGATGTCCCTTTTCGCGCCGGGCGCTGCGCATGTTGCGCACCCTGGGTATTGCCTTCGTGGAAATTGACCCCGATGAGACCGGATCTGTGCCGCAGCTCTATGTCGACGGCATTTTTATAGGTGGCTACAACGAACTAGCAGATCTACACAGCCGAGGCGAATTAGAAGCCCTGCGCAGTCTGTGAGCCCCGACCTAACGGCAACAACCCTGCAGCTAATTACTAGTAAGGGCTGTGGCCTGGCCATCGGCCGTTATCCCCACTTCAGTTACAACGCCAGCCGTGGCGGCGGCACCGGTCAGTTGGGCCAGGGACCAGCTGGCAGTCCACAATCTGTGAGCTTTGAGCCATCAACCCTGTTAATTCCGCCACTCAACTGGCGCACCACCCGGGTATTGGGGCTACCTCTGCCTCCGGGTATAAAGATTGCCATCGCTCCTGAAGAGTTGGCGGGCAGCATCGATAGAGCCACAGGTGCCGTGCAACTACGCTTTCGGGCCCGCTTTCGTTTCCGCATTGCTGGGCTTTACCGCGCACCCGACCTGTTAATCGACACCCTGCTGAGCACGGACTCGGCCATAGGTCAACGCCACCGTGCCGTAGGCCAGTCGATAGATACTGCTGGTAACGCCATCCTGGCGGGCGTGGCAGTGGTGCCACCGAGCGGCGACCCCTGGCTTGATCGCCTTCTCGGCCTGCCTGACGAAGCCCTTGCCATGCTGCGTTGCAGCTTTAACCACGAGCCTTGAGCGAATCTTTACCCCAACGTCTTGATCGCTGGATTGCTCGAGCAGGTTTCAATCTGCTAATCCCTCCGCTGATCTTGCTGATCCCCTGGCTGCAGGAGCTGGTGGACCAGCTCGTTTTTGGCGGCAACTGGAATTTGCCGATGACTCCCGGGGGCTCCTTCCTCGGGGTGCTGACAGCTCCCTTCAGCCATAGCGGTTTTGGCCATCTCTTAGCCAATTCACTCACCTTTTTGCCGCTCTCCTGGCTGGTATTGCTGCGCGGCCGCCGCGACTATCTGGCTGTTTGGTTGGGGGTTTATTCCACGGCTATTCCCGTATGGCTGCTCTGGCCCACTAGCAGTCACGGACTCTCCGGGGTCGTGTATGGGCTACTGGGCTATCTGCTGTTAATCGGCTGGCTGGAGAAACGACCCCTCTCCCTACTCATTTCGGTGTTGGCATTGGTCACATATGCGGGGGTGCTACCGAGCTTGCTACCTATTTTTTCACCACCAGGAGTGAGTTGGATCGGCCATCTCAGCGGTTTTGGCGGCGGCCTGCTGGCTGCCATGGCCGTGGCTCGCGAGTCGCCAAGAGTCAGCTAAAGCTCAGCGGTTGAGCTGACGCATCTGCCAGGTAACCCAGGTGCCCACAGGGCTCCAGAGCAGATAAGGGA
>JAQCGH010000038.1 GCA_027620015.1 Cyanobacteriota bacterium | reverse complement strand
TTCTCCACCAAGTCGATGGCGATCAAGCCATTGGAGCGGATGTTAGCGAAGGCCGATAGACGGGTGCGCTTAATCGTGCCTCCACTGGTGAGCATCACCAGCACACCGTCATCGGTGAATTCACTCACCGCCAAAAGTGAGGTGATCTGCTCCTCGCGGGGAATCGGCAACATCTGCACAATCGGCGTGCCCTTAGCAGCGCGGCTGCTGAACGGCACCCGATATGCCGGCACGGTGTAAACAACACCGCGATCAGAGAACAGCAACAGGTTGTCGTGGTCATTGCAGCTGATAAACAGCCGCACCGCCTCCTCACCCTGGGTTTTGGTGCCAGCCTTGCCGCGGGTGCCACGGCTGGTGGCCTCGAATTCGCTCACCGGCATTCGCTTCAAGTAGCCGTTCTCGGTGAGCAACACCACCGAACGCTCATTAGCGATCAGATCAATATCTTCTAGGCCGCCCTCGAGATCCAGAATCTCAGTGCGGCGGGGGGACTGGTAGCGAGTGCGAATCGCACCGAGCTCTTCGGTGATGATCGTGAGCACTCGCTCCCTATTAGCGAGAATGTCTTTGTAGTCAGCAATCTTGGCGACTAAATCCTCGTGTTCAAGGCGGATCTTGTCGGCCTCTAGAGCCGTGAGACGCCGCAGCTGCATCTGCAGGATGGCGTCGGCCTGAATCTCACTGAGACCGTGGCGCTCCTGCAGCTGCACACGGGCCGTGGCCGCATCGGAAGCAGCCCTGATAAGGGCAATGATTGGATCAAGCTGGTCTAGGGCCAGCAGCAAGCCCAGCAAGATGTGATCACGCTCCTCGGCTTTGCGCAGGAAGTAGCGGGTGCGGCGCTCGATTGTCTCGACGCGGAAGTCGAGAAACACCTGCAGCATTTTGCGCAGGGTGAGCAGCACAGGCTCCGACTTCACCAAAGCCAGCATGTAGGCGCTGAAGTTGTTCTGCAGCGCGGTGAGTTTGAACAGGTTGTTCAGCACCACCTGGGGATAGGCGTCGCGGCGAAGTTCGATCACGATCCGCATGCCATCGCGGTCGGATTCATCGCGGATATCGGCGATGCCTTCCAGCTTTTTGTCATTTACCAGCTCAGCTATCCGCTCAATTAGCGAGGCCTTGTTGGTTTGAAATGGCAATTCGGTGATGATCACCGCATCACGATCGGGGCGGCCCTTCACCTCCACCGTTTCAATCGAGGCGACGCCACGCATCGTCACTGAGCCTCGACCGGTGGTGTAGGTCTCACGGATGCCGCGGCGACCCAGGATCTGGCCGCCAGTGGGGAAGTCGGGTCCCGGGATGATCGCCATCAATTGCAGATCGTCGATGTCGGGGTTGGCGATCAGCGCCAGCGTCCCGTCGATCAGCTCGGTGAGGTTGTGGGGTGGGATGTTGGTCGCCATGCCCACGGCGATGCCGGTAGAGCCGTTGAGCAGCAGCTGCGGAATCCGCGCCGGCATCACGGTGGGCTCCTGCTGGGAGCCATCAAAGTTGTCGGCGAAGTCGACGGTCTCGGCTTCGATGTCGTCGAGCAGGCTGTCGGTGGTGAGCGCCTGCAGCCGCGATTCGGTGTATCTCATTGCCGCCGGCGGGTCGCCGTCCACCGAACCGAAGTTGCCATGCCCATTCACCAGGGGCATGCGCATGTTGAAGTCCTGGGCCATCCGAACCAGGGCGTCGTACACGGCCGTGTCGCCGTGGGGGTGGTACTTACCGAGCACCTCACCCACCACGCGGGCGCACTTCCTGTATGGCCTGTCGCTGGTAAGACCCAGCTCATACATTGCGTAAAGAATGCGCCGGTGCACCGGCTTGAGACCATCGCGGGCATCGGGCAGAGCCCGACCCACGATCACGCTCATCGCATACTCCAAATAGGAGCGCGACATTTCGTTGCGCAGATCGGTCAGGATGATCCGCGAATCACCGTTGCCGCCGGACTCCCCCGGTATCTCAGCACCGGGTCCGCTGGGGTCCGCCATGGATGACCGTCTTTATCAATGGTCAGTTTATCTAAAGGCCAGGGGGAATGCCCAAATCCGATCCATTCCCGCCACGCCAGGAGGCGGAGCTAAGGCGCAAGCAACATCGGGGCCAGCTGCAGGTGCGCGCCGCCGCTGAGTTTCGCAGCCTGGTGCAGCAAGCCGGGCTGGCCGAGGCCTACGCCAGCACTGATGTGGTGGTGGCAGCCGATGCGGGCTTCACCGACCAGGCCAGCCTGCTCCTAAGCCTCGGGCCCACGGATCCACCAATCCGCCTGCGCGACGGCCAGCTGGCCGGGGTATCGGGGCTAGCGGGCTGCGGCAGCGGCGAGCTGGTGCTGCCGATCGGCGGCGGCCTAGGTGATGCACCAGGCGGCGCCGATCTGTTGGCCGCCCTACTGCAAGGTCAGGTTTTGCCATTCAACGCCAGCGGCGAGGCCACCGCCCTGCACCCGCGCCGTGAGCTGCACACAAAGCTGGGGCTTGAGCAGATCGGTGCTGGCCGGCTACTGCTGCATCGGGCCATCAGTGAAAACGGCGTTGTCGTCCTCAGCCAGGCGGAGGGACCCTGCCCCAGCCCCTACGGAACCCTGCTGGGTCCAGCCGCTAACGCTCTTTATTCCTGCAGCGGCGCCGGCAGCATCGGTCTCACCATGCCGGGGCTGTCATTGCTAGGGCCCGGCTCACCGGTGCTGGTCGGCGGCAACATCGGCTGGGTGATCGGCGCTGGCAGCGGCCACCAGCCCGGTTGCCGGCGTCAGGCCAGCGGCCATGCCCGCAGCCCCGGCGCGGCCGCCGCCGTGAGTGTTGATTTGCACGGCCTGCGGCCCGAGTGGGTGCGCCCTTGTTTTTTTGAGGGCCATGGCAGCGCCCTGTTGATTGCGATTGCGGCGCCGGTGCCCCTAATTAATGCAGAGGTGGCACGCCAGGCCGCCGCTGGTCCGCAAGAGCTGGAAGCGCCAGTGCTCGACCTCTCGGTGCCGCGGCGAATCAAACCCAGCCTGGGGTCGGTGAGCTACGCCGAATTGCTAAGCGGCAAGATTCAGGTGGCAGGACGCTCGGTGGCCTGTGCGCCCTCCCATAGCCCGCGACTGGCTGCTGCCGCCTGTGAGGCCTTGATAGCAGCCCTGATCGACGGCAGCTTCCCACTGCGACTGCCAGTCGTGCCGTTGAGCAGCCGCGCCAGCCTGCTGCCGATTGAGGACTAGGTCTTGGAGTCCAGGCCAAAGGCATCTAAGCTCCCGCCACATTCCTATCACCGCCGCGCCGCCCGTCATGGTCGACGACATCACTGCTACCGACCCCAACCCAGATCCCGAACCCGAACCCCCCACCCCCAGTAAAGATGTTGGGCCCGCTCCCCAAGAGGCGCCCCCCGAGCCCAGCATTGCCGTCACCCTTGAGATTCCGGCGAGCTCAGGGAGTAGCGAGCTAGAGCCTCAAAGCGATGAGGGTGGTGAGTGGGAACTTTTGCTGGGCAAGCTGCGCCAGTGGCTAGATCAAAACGAACTCAACAACCTGTGGCCCCAGGCCCGCAAACCGTTGACTTACCTGGCTGCCCTGCTGGGCCTGTTAGTGGTGCTACGCATTTACAGCGCCGTGCTGGGTGCCCTTGACAGCCTGCCCCTGGTCCCAGGCCTGCTCGAGCTTGCTGGAGTGGTGTGGGCGGTGCGCTACGGCATTCCAAAACTGTTGCGCAGCAACGAGCGCGAACGGTTGGTGGGCAGTCTGAGCCAACGCTGGAAAGCCTTCCGCAGCAAGGGCTGATCCCAGCTTTTCCTATCAACCTGCGGGGGGCAGGTTGATAGCTTGTCCCGAACCCGTGAACTCCAGGTGGACATTCAGCTCGGTCGCTTCCGCACTGTGCGTCGTGCCTACGGCATCGATGAGATCGCCTTAGTGCCGGGTGGCCGCACGGTTGATCCAGCTATCACAGACAGCAGTTGGAACCTTGGTGGCATTAGCCGAGAGATTCCAATCATTGCCAGCGCCATGGATGGGGTGGTCGATGTGGCCATGGCTGTGGAATTGAGTAAACAAGGTGCCCTAGGCGTTTTAAATCTGGAGGGCGTCCAATGCCGCTACGACGACCCCAACCCCATCCTCGATCGCATCGCAGCGGTGGGCAAGGAGGACTTCGTGCCCCTGATGCAAGAGCTCTACAGCCAGCCGGTGCGTGAAGATCTGATCCGTCAGCGAATTGCCGAGATCAAGCAGCTGGGCGGCATCGCTGCTGTGAGCGCCACTCCAGTGGCCGCGCTGCGATTCGGTAAGGCCATCGCCGAAGCCGGCGCCGACCTCTTCTTTGTGCAGGCAACGGTGGTCAGCACCGAGCACATCGGCCCTGAGGGCCAAGAGAGCCTCGACCTCGAACACCTTTGCCGCACTTTCGGGGTGCCCGTAATCATTGGCAATTGCGTCACATATGAAGTGGCCCTCAAATTGATGCGGGCCGGCGCTGCCGGCGTGATGGTTGGCATCGGCCCCGGTGCCGCCTGCACCAGCCGCGGCGTGCTTGGCATTGGCATTCCCCAAGCCACCTCAGTTTCCGACTGTGCAGCCGCCCGCGACGAATATTTCACCGAAAGCGGTCGCTATGTGCCGATCGTGGCCGATGGAGGCATCGTCAATGGCGGTGACATCTGCAAGTGCCTGGCCTGCGGCGCCGATGCCGTGATGATCGGCTCCCCAATTGCCCGCGCCAGCGAGGCTCCCGGTCGCGGCTTCCACTGGGGTATGGCTACCCCGAGCCTGGTGCTGCCCCGCGGCACCCGCATTAAAGTTGGCACCACCGGCAGCCTTGAGAAAATTCTGCGTGGTCCTGCCGGTCTTGATGACGGCACCCAGAATCTTCTGGGCTGCATTCGCACCTCGATGGGCACCCTCGGAGCCCGCACGATTAAAGAGATGCAAAAAGTGGAGGTGGTAGTCGCCCCATCCCTGCTCACCGAGGGCAAGGTTTACCAGAAAGCTCAGCAGCTCGGCATGGGCAAATAGTTCCTGTCGAGAGTTTCTGTAGCCAGGGCTGACAGCAGCGTTAGCCTCGGCATGTGCGAGCTTCGGCTCTCACACTCCTCACACCCTCCAGCCCGGCGCGTCCGGGCTTTTTGTCTTCCAACAAGCCCAGACCCACCGGATCACGTCCTGCAACGGTCGTGGGTAGGCCCTAAACGACCTTGCTAGATTCACCAGAACTTGATTTGCAAGGATGTCCAGCGCTGCTGCTGTCACTGATGCTTCCTTTGAGCAAGATGTGCTCAAAAGTGATTTGCCCGTGCTGATCGACTTTTGGGCCCCCTGGTGCGGGCCGTGCCGAATGGTGGCGCCAATCGTCGACGAAATCGCCACAGAATTCGAAGGCAAGATAAAAGTCTTCAAGCTAAACACCGACGAAAATCCCAACGTCGCCAGCCAATACGGCATCCGCAGCATTCCCACCCTGATGATCTTTAAAGGGGGCCAGAAGGTCGACACCGTGGTTGGTGCTGTGCCCAAAACCACCCTGTCGACCACAATTTCCAAGTACCTCTAAGCGCAGCTGAGCATCTAGTTCTGAGCGACCCATCCCATTTCGGCCAGAGTCCTTTAAAGGTTTTAGCCCAGCAACTCGAAGACCACCCCCAGCGGCACCTAATCGAGCGCTCCCTGGTTTCCCTGTTGCAGGTGGGTCGCCACGAGCGGGGCCAAAATGAATGGCGGCTGATTAGTGGCGCCCTAGCCGACATCAGTGAGGCTTTGGAGGTCTTTCGTCCCCGACGCGACACCCGCAAGATCACCGTCTTCGGTTCAGCTCGCACAGTGCAAAGCGACCCAAGCTATGCGTTGGCCGAAGAGCTTGCCCGCCATGCGGTGGCCGCTGGTTTTGACGTGATGACTGGCGCCGGCGGGGGGATCATGGAGGCCGCCAATAGCGGTGCGGGCTGTGAGGCCAGCATCGGTCTCAACGTGGACCTGCCGTTTGAGCAGCAAGCCAATCGGTTTGTGAGCAGCTGCGATGGTCGGCTACTCCACTTCCGCTATTTCTTTACCCGCAAACTTTTCTTTTTGCGGGAGAGCGATGCCTTGGTGGTGATGCCAGGAGGTTTCGGCACCCTCGACGAGCTATTCGAATCGCTCACATTGATCCAGACCGGCCGCACCCCACCGATCCCCCTGGTGCTGCTGGCTCCCCCCGGCAACATTTTTTGGAGCGGCTTGCAACGGGATGTCAACCAGGGGCTAGCCGCCAGCGGCCTGATCTCCCCCGAAGATGGCGCCCTATTGATGGAGGCCCACAGTGCCGAGGAGGCCGTAGCCCAAATCAGCCGTTTCTATCGCCTTTTTCACTCCGCCAGGCTTGGCGACAACCGAATTGAGCTGCTGCTCAACTGCGCCCTGCAGCCAGAGCAACTAACCGCCCTCAACCTGCAGTTCGATGATCTGGTGGATGTGGGTCTCATACAGGCAAGCGAGACCGTCGACGATGCCGGCCTGCTGCGCCCCTGCCTGAATTTCCACTTCAACCGCCGCCGTATCGGCCGGCTCTACCAGCTTCTAGACACACTTAACGGGCTGGACGTACCGCCAGAGCAGCTGCTCACAGAACCAGGACGCCGCCAAGCCAGTTCTTCTATCCCATGAGTCGCCTCGGCTTGATCGATTACGGCATGGGCAATCTGCACTCAGTGCAGCGGGCTTTCGAGCGGCTTGGTGCAACGGTGCAGCCCGTTCATAGCGGCGCTGAGATGGAGGGCTGCACAGCCCTGGTGCTACCAGGGGTGGGAGCTTTTGATCCGGCGATGGAGCGGCTGCGCCAGGGTGGTTTGGCCGAGGCGATCACGGCCTGGTGCGCCGCCGGCCGGCCTCTGCTGGGCATTTGCCTGGGGCTACAGCTGCTATTTGAGGCCAGTGACGAAGGCGAGGCGGCTGGCCTGGGCCTACTCCAGGGGCGGGTGCGGGCCCTGCCCCGCCGACCTGGCCACCCGATTCCGCACATGGGCTGGGAGCCCCTTGTGCCAGTAAACCCCAGTCCCTTGCTGCAGGCCGGAAACCCGGAGAGCTGGGTGTATTTCGTGCACTCCTACGCCGCCGAGCCCAGCGATCCGGCCTGCAACACCGCCCTGGTGCGCTTTGCCGACACCGCTGTCACCGCAGCTGTCTGGCAGGGAGCCATTGGCGCCTGCCAGTTTCACCCAGAAAAATCAGGTCCCCACGGCGAGGCGATCCTGCGCCGCTGGCTGGCCTGGCTTGGCGCGTTGTGAGCCTGCGGATTAGCGGGGGCCGGCGGCTGCAAAGCCCACCGGGAAGCACCGCCCGCCCCACCAGCTCCAGGGTGCGACTGGCGGTAATGAATCTGCTAGCAGCCGAGATCCCTGGCTGCGCCTGGCTGGATCTCTGCAGTGGCAGCGGCGCTATGGCCTGCGAAGCCCTGCATCGGGGTGCTAGTCGAGTAGTAGCCATTGAGCAGGACCGCCGCATCGCCGCTGTGGCTCGCACCAATCTCGCAGCGGTGCATCAAGGACTAGGCGACGCCGGCATCCAAGCGAGCGAGTGGGCGGTGCACTGCCGCGAGGTGGGAAGTTGGCTCGCGGAAGCCAATCAAACCAGATCGTTTGATCTGATCTATGCCGATCCCCCCTACGCGGCAGATCTTTATGCCGAAATAGCAAGTGGGGTGCTGGCTGGGGGCTGGCTCAAGCCAGATGGCAGCTTGATCTGGGAATGCGCCAGCTCCAAGCTGCCTGAGATTCCGGCCAGATGGTGCAAGCGCGACGAACGCCGTTACGGCAGCTCTAGCCTGCTGATTCTGAGCCAAAACGATTGAAGCTCAATCGAGAAGAGTGCCGCGGCGATACTGGTTCCAGGCAGCTACAAACAAGCCTGCCAGGGTTACGGGGATCAGACCCAGCACGATGCCGCAAAGCAGTGGTTCGATCATGTCAGCACTGGTAACGCGTTCTTGGCACAATTGTTTCACGCCCATCCCCACACTGCGAGCGCCCAGCACCAATTGTGACCGGCCAACCCTTAACCCCTGATGCCGCTAACGGCCGCCGCGGCCTAATTGTTGCCCTGGTGGCAATGGCAGCCGCGGCCTGCATCCTGGCCGTTTTTATCGTGCTACCTGCGGCTCAGGCCGATCCCTACACCCGTCAGACCCTTGAGCTGAACGGCTCCAGTGAGAAAGGCAGCCGACTATTTCTGCTCAATTGCGCTGGCTGCCACGGCATCGCCGCCCAAGGGCTAGTGGGCCCCAATCTGCACGGCGTTGCTGCTCGCAAGAGCTCTAGCAAGCTGATCCAGCAGGTGGTTAGTGGCCGCACGCCGCCGATGCCCAGTTTCCAACCAGAACCGCAGGCCATGGCAGATCTGCTTGCCTATCTAAACGGGCTCGTGTGAGCAACGCCGCCCAACTGGCCGTAGTGCTGGTGGAACCCTCCGGGCCGCTCAATGTCGGCAGTGTTGCTCGCCTCTGCGCAAATTTCGACGTAGGTGAACTGCGCTTAGTGGCACCCCGCTGTGACCATCTCAGCGAGGAAGCCAGACGCATGGCAGTGCATGGCGGCTGGCTATTGGAGCAGGCCCGCCTATTCCCCAGCCTCAGCACCGCCCTAGCCGACTGCTGCCGGGTAGTGGCCACCAGCGGCCGGCGATCCGGAGAGCCCCTGCCCCTGCAAGCACCGGAGCCAGCCCTGCGCTGGCTGGCCCAGGCCATAGGTCCCTGTGCCCTGGTGTTTGGGCGGGAGGATCGGGGCCTCAGCAACGACGAACTGCTCCAGGCAGGCCAGCTGCTCACCCTGGGCAGCGGCGACGCCTATGCCTCCCTAAACCTCTCCCACGCTGCAGCCCTGGTTCTGCATAGCTGGCACAGCCAGCGCAGCTGCCCTGAGATTGCCGCTCTGCCGGAGCCAAGCGACCGCCAGGGACTCGAAGCGATGCTTGGCGATGCCGAAGCCCTGCTGCTCGACGTGGGCTTCCTTCATCCACACACGGCCCACGCCCGCATGTCCAAGCTGCGGGGGCTGCTGCAGCGGGCCCAGATCTCCACTGAAGAGGTAGCCCTTGTGCGCGGCATGGTGCGCCAGCTGCGATGGGCCAGTGAAGGCGGGACCAACCCTGGCCAGACCCCTTAACTTCAATTCATCTCGTTGTAATGGCGCCGTGACCGCTGGCCGTCAGCCCCGCAGCCCAAAGACCCGCTGGGGAGGGCCCTTTCGGTTGGTGTTGCGCCTGGTGGTGATGGGAATCGGCCTGGGCGTAATCACTGGCACCAGCCTCAAGTTGTTGGCGCCCCACCTGGCCCAAGACGCCATCAAGGCCCCCAGCCTTGAGCTCGATGCAGCCAGCAAAGGCAAAGGCCTCGATCCAGGCCAGTTCGAACCCCGCACGGAGCTAACAGCAGTAAGCAAGCGCTGGAGCGAGCTAGCAGCAGCCCATAAAGACCTCACCACCAGCGCCTACCTGCTGGTGCTCGACGACGGCCGCTTTGCCCAGCTGCAGCCCGATCTACCCCTGCCAGCTGCCAGTTCAATCAAAACGCCGATCTTGCTGGCAGGCCTGGAAGACCTCGACAACGGCAAGTTGCGCTGGAACGAGCCCCTGCCACTAACCAAAGAATTGGTGGGCGGTGGAGCCGGCTGGATGGCCAATAAACCTTTGGGCACCCGCTTCCCATTTTTTGAAGCGGCCACCGAGATGATCCGGGTGAGCGACAACAGCGCCACCAACCTGCTAATCAAGCGTCTAGGCGGCAAAACGACCCTCAATGAGCGTTTTACTGCCATGGGTCTGCCTTCAACGGCAGTCAACAACTGGCTGCCCGATCTCGAAGGCACCAACACCACCAGCAGCCGCGACTTGGCCAGGTCGATCGCCATGGTGGATATCGGCGAAAGCCTCAGTCCCCGGGCTCGAGATCTGTTTAGGGAAATCATGGGCAGCTCCCGAACAAACACCCTTATTCCACTGGGCCTACTCCAGGGGCTCGGTAAAGATGCCGCCGAACCCGACAGCGAGCTGCTCAGTTTTGGCATCACCGTCTACAACAAAACCGGTGATATCGGCATCGCCTACGCCGATGCGGCCCTGATCCAGCTCCCAAATGGCCAGCGCGCCGTGGCGGCCTTCATGGTGAAAGGTCCGTTCAACGACCCGCGCTCCACCGATCTGATCCGCGCCATGGCCGCCGAAGTATCGAAAACCCTCGTGGCCCGTAAATGAACCGCTCTCACCTGCTCCAAGCCAGCTGCCAAACACTGCTGCTGTGCAGCCTGACCATTCCTGCTCTGAGCCAGACGAAAGCCAACCCGGCAGCCACGGTGCTGCGCCCCCAAACAGTGGCGCCCTTGAGCGGCGGGCTGGACCGGCTGCTACTGGTGAACGACAACAACCCAGAGCTGATTCGCGAGCCCGGGATCTTGCTATCAACCTTTCCTGGCACCGGTCGCGGCGTGCCTGCAGCCCACCTGGATGTAGCTCTGAACGGCCGCTTCGACTTGTTCAGCCACCATGTGTATGCGGGTAAACCAGAGAGCCTCAACTCCACCCTTTGGCTGGCGGTGCTGGCAGCGCCCCGAGGCCCCGGCCCCATAACCCTGAAACTGCTGACTGGCTCGACGGCCCTGTCTCAGGCAGTGGATCCTGGCCAATCCGGTGCCCCTTTCCTGCCCCTGCCATCCCTGATGGTTCAAGGCATTACGCCGGTATGGTCTGGTCCCGGCAGCCGCGTGGCCACCGAATTGCTTGCCCGCCAGCGCAGCCCCGAGCTGCCCACTAGTTGGGCCCTGGCCCCCGGCGCTGCCACCCCCTTGATGGTGCTACCCCTGCCGGTGCGGGGCCTCGATCCCCTGCTAAACGGCCGCAACCTGCAGCTGAGATTGGAAAGCTCGGGCCCCGTGAGCTTGGCTACCCTGGCGGCCTTTGGCCGGGGCAATGAACCACCGGATCCCTCTAGCTGGGGAGCCCTATTAGATGGGGGCCTCAGCCCCCGGGAACACGCTCCAAGCCCGCGAGGTAGCAAGGGTGGGATGGTGTATTCACGGGTGAGTGGGGTGCAGGTGGGCAGCACCTGGCGCAGCCGCCTTAGCGATCCGGGCAAAACTTGGCTGAGCGCTAGCCGGGCGCCGATCTCCTGGCCGATCAGCAGCCTGGAGCGGGGCACTCTCGGCAGCGGCCAGGTGCAGACCGCTGAGCTTCAAGCCTTCTACCCAGGCACCGCCTGGGCCGCCCATGGCAACTACGGCGTCGAATACGACCTCAGCATCCCCCTGCGCAACGACACCACCAAGCCAGTGATGCTGCAGCTGGCGCTGGAATCACCGCTCAAGAGCGATGCCGCCAGCGGCGGTCTGCGATTTAAAAGCCTTAGCGGAGTCAGCAGTGGCAGTCGCCCGGTGATGTTCCGCGGCACGGTTGAGGTGACGGGCCTCGATGGCGCCACCCAGAACAGCCGGCCCCTTGGCCGGCGCAGCTTCCATCTAGTGCAGCGTGCCGGTGAGCCCAGCCCCGCCATCGGCACCATCAGCCTGGCGCCAGGGGCGAGCCGCCAGCTGCAGGTGCGGCTGATCTATCCGGCTGATGCCACCCCGCCCCAGGTGCTGAGCCTGTTGCCGCTTCCAGATCCAGCTATGAACCCAGCTGTGAAACAATCCGAATCAACTCGAGCTATCCGTCCGTGACGCCAGTTCGCAAGCGCAGGGTCTTTCCCTTCACCGCGATCGTCGGGCAGGAGGAGATGAAGCTAGCCCTGCTGCTCAACGTGATCGATCCGCGCATTGGCGGAGTAATGATCATGGGCGACCGAGGTACGGGCAAATCAACCACGATCCGGGCCTTGGCCGACCTACTACCTGAAATCGACGTGGTTGCGGGTGATCCATACAACAGCTCCCCTTTCGACCCAGACCTGCAGAGCGCCGAGGTGCGCGCCCGCGCAGAGCAGGGCGAGGAGCTACCGGTGGAGCCGCGCCAAGTGCCCATGGTCGACCTACCCCTTGGCGCCACAGAAGATCGCCTCTGCGGCACGATCGATATAGAAAAAGCACTTAGTGAAGGTATTCGGGCCTTTGAACCCGGCTTGCTCGCCAAGGCCAACCGGGGCCTGCTCTACGTGGATGAGGTGAACCTGCTGGACGACCACCTGGTGGACGTGCTGCTCGACTCAGCAGCGTCGGGCTGGAACACGGTGGAGCGCGAAGGCGTGAGCGTGCGACACCCGGCCCGCTTCGTGCTGATCGGCTCCGGCAACCCCGAGGAAGGGGAGCTGCGGCCTCAGCTGCTCGATCGCTTCGGTATGAGCGTGGAAGTGCGCACCGTGCGCGATCCAGAGCTGCGCGTGCAGGTAGTGGATCAGCGCACCGCCTTCGATAGCGATCCAGACGGCTTTAACAGCGCGGTACAAACCACCCAAGATGCCCTGCAGGACCGGGTGATTGCAGCGCAGAAGCTGCTGAATCAAGTGACGATCGATGCCGACCTACGCATTCGCATCTCGGCGGTATGCGGTGAGCTGAATGTGGACGGCCTGCGCGGCGACATCGTCGCCAACCGAGCCGCCCGGGCCCTTGCGGCCTTCGAGGGTCGCACCGAGGTGGGCGAAGAAGATGTGGCTCGCGTTGTGGCCTGCTGCCTGCGCCATCGCCTGCGCAAAGACCCTTTGGAAACGATCGACTCAGGCGACCGGGTGGTGAAGGTGTTCTGCAAAGTATTTGAGCGCTCCGACAGCAGCGATCGCAGCGCCTTCGAACTTGCCCTGGCGGCCTAGTGCGCATCCTCGGCATCGATCCTGGCCTAGCCCGCGTTGGCTATGGGGTGATCGAGGTGGAGGAGCGTCGCGGCGGCGCCCAGCAGCTGCTCGATTGCGGCATCATCCGCACCGAACCAGGCCGCAGCGAGGGGGACCGGATGGTGGAGATCGCCCGCGATCTGCGGGTACTGATCCGCACCTGGAAGCCTCAGCTGGCGGTGGTGGAGAAGTTTTTCTTTTACCGCTCCAGCACCACCATCGCCGTGGTGCAAGCCAGGGGAGTCTTGATGATGACCCTGGCCCGCTTTGGCGTGGCGGTGGTGGAGTTTCCGCCAATGCAGATCAAGCAAGCCCTCACCGGCCATGGCCACGCCCAGAAAGATGAGGTGCTTGAAGCGGTGATGCGCGAACTCAACCTCGACACCCCGCCCCGCCCCGATGACGCCGCCGATGCCTTAGCCGCCGCCCTCACCGGCTGGTTCCAGCGGTGAGTAGCAAAGCCAGCCTGAGGCGCCACTTCCGCCCCCTGCGCCAGAGCCTGCTCGAGGGTATGGAGGCCGCGATTGTTGCCCAGGCTCGCCGGCACGTTCCCTCCCTACTGCCCGCCGGCCGTGCCCTGGGCCTCTACTGGCCCTTACCCGGCGAGGTTGACCTGCGAGAGCTGGAAACCCTGCTGCCTGGTCGGCTAGCCCTACCCGCCATCGCGCCCGCAGGGGCTGGCGCCGATCTGGGAAACAGGCTGGTGTTTCGGCCCTGGCGGGTCGGCGCCCCCCTGGAGCCCGATGCTTGCCGCATTCCTGCACCGCTGGCAAGCGCCGGGGAGCTGCCAGCCCAGGCGCTGGGGCTACTACTAGTTCCTGCACTGGCCTGTGATGCATCAGGCATCCGCCTCGGCTATGGCGGCGGCTGGTACGACCGGCTGCGGGCCGACCCCGCCTGGGCCTCAGTACCAACAATTGCGGTGCTGCCCCGGGGCTGCCGCGTTGAGCAGCTGCCCCGCGACCCCTGGGATGTGCCCCTGCAGGGCTGGATCGATGAAGACGGGCTGGGACACCCTTTTTGACAATGCCTTTACACGATTCGCATTGCTAGCAGCTGTTTGCCAGGATCAAGTCATAGAACAGGCCACGCCTTGGATCTCAATCCTTTAAGTGCTCACTCCAGCTACGCATCGGCCCCAGAAAGGGTCTTGGCTGCTGAACTTCAGGAGCGCGAGCAAAGCCACAAAGCCCTCTCAATGATGGTGAGTTCGATGGTTCGGATGGTCCAAGCCGGCAGAAGTAGCGATAGTCGTTGGCAAGCTTCCTGATTCAGCCATGAATCTGCGTGTGATTCCGGCCCTGCTGCTGCTTGCCAGCGCCGCTCCGGCCCATAGCCACGCGATCGAAAGCAGTCTCGAACGCCTCGGCAGCCTCAGCGACCAACTGCTGCTCGAAAGCCGTTTTGGCACTGGTGAACCCGCTAATGATGCGGTGGTGAAGCTGGTGCCACCCACGGGTGAACCAATCGAATTAGGTCGCACTGATGCCAACGGCCAACTCCACTTCCGGCTGCCTAGCAATGCAACATCTGCCTGGGAACTGCAGGTAGACCGCGGTCCAGGCCACCGCGACTATCTCGAGTTACTAGGTGCAGCAACGACCCCTGCGACCCGCTTCAACAGCTCCCGAACAGGTCAGGGGATAGGGGCCAGCCAATGGCTGACTTTGCTCGGCCTCAGCTCCATAGCTGGAGCTCTGAGCTGGAGCCTCGGCGGCCGGCGCTGATGAGCTTCGCCCCCAGCGGCAGTCCAGCCCTCGACCTCATGGTGGAGCGGCTGGCCAGTACCAGCGATCCACGCCGCCGCTACGAATACGTGCTTTGGTTGGCCAAAAAGCTCGAGCCCCTGCCCGAGGAATTTCGCCACGACGCCTTCAAAGTGAAGGGGTGCGTTGCCCAGGTATTTGTGGTGGGGCAGTTGGTCGATGGCGCCTTGCACTGGCGTGGTGACTCCGACGCTGCCATCACCAAGGGACTCCTGGCCCTGCTGATCGAGGGGCTCGAAGGGCTGACGCCGCAGCAGGCCACCGCCATCGATCCGGCCTTCATCGCCGCCACCGGCCTGCAGGCAAGCCTGACTCCCTCAAGGGCCAACGGCTTCCTCAACATCCTGCGGTTGATGCAGGCTCAGGCCCAATCTTTGGCATCCAAGCCCTAGGCCTAGCCAGTTGATTTATAGGATCGGCGCACCGCTACCCCCCAACGCATGACCATCGGCATCGGCTTGCTCGGGCTCGGCACGGTGGGAGCTGGTGTGGCTGCCATCCTGGCCACCCCAGCCGGCCGACACCCGCTTGTGGGCGAGCTTGAATTGCGGCGGGTGGCTGTGCGCGACTTGAAGCGGCCGAGAACGGTTGAGATGGCAGCCGAACTACTCAGCACCGACCCCGAAGCCGTTGTCGACGACCCTGCGGTCGACATCGTGGTGGAGGTGATGGGCGGCCTGGAGCCGGCCCGCTCCCTGATCCTGCGGGCGATTGCAGCCGGCAAACCCGTAGTAACCGCAAACAAAGCAGTGATTGCTCGCTACGGCGAGGAGATCGCCGCCGCCGCCGCCAGTAGCGGGGTGTACGTGCTAATCGAAGCCGCCGTAGGTGGCGGTATTCCGATCATTGAGCCCCTGAAGCAGTCCCTGGGAGCGAACCGGATTCAGCGGGTGAGCGGCATCATCAACGGCACCACCAATTACATCCTCAGCCGCATGGCGGCTGAGGGGGCCGCCTACACAGCCGTGCTTGCCGACGCTCAGCGCCTGGGCTACGCCGAAGCAGACCCCGCCGCTGATGTGCAAGGGGGAGATGCTGCCGACAAGATCGCAATTTTGGCCAGCCTGGCCTACGGCGGCCCGGTGCCCCGCGAGTCCATCCCGACCGAGGGAATCGACCAGCTCGATGCCCGCGACATCGCCTACGCCGACCAACTTGGCTATGTGGTGAAGCTTTTGGCCGTAGCCCAGGCCATGCCTAGCGACCAAGCCGAGCAGCTCCTCGATGTGCGCGTCCACCCCACCCTGCTGCCCAAGGCCCATCCGCTGGCCGGGGTGAACGGGGTCAACAACGCGATCCTGGTGGAGGGAGATCCCGTTGGCCAGGTGATGTTCTATGGGCCCGGGGCTGGAGCAGGACCCACCGCATCGGCGGTGGTGGCAGACATTCTCAACATTGCCGGCATCCGCCAGGCCACTGGCGGTAGGGGCACTCCAGCGCCCCTCGATCCACTGCTGGCCGCTGGCAGCTGGCGCGACTGCCGCCTTGTCGAGAGCGCCGCAACGAGCCACCGCAACTACTTACGACTACGCACCAGCGACCGGGCCGGCGTGATCGGTGCGATCGGCACCTGCTTTGGTGAAGCGGGGGTGTCGATTCAATCGATAGTGCAGTTCGAGACCCAGAGCGCCGGCGGCGCCGAAATCGTGGTGATTACCCATGAGGTTTGCGAAGCCAACTTCCGCCAATCTTTGGCCGCAATCGAAGCCCTGTCAGATGTTCAGTCAGTTGCTGCCTGCTTGCGCACCTTGTAGCAGCGGGCCTGATTGGCTCAAACAAGTCTCCAAATCGCCATCAGCTGGCCAGCGGTGCCAGTGGCACGCCAAAATTATTCGGGAATCAAAAGCAATTATTAAGCCCCTAACCCCATGACTGGCCCCACCTGCTCCAGTGTCCTGGCCTCGAGCACGTTCAACCTTCACCAAGGTGCCTGCGTGCAACTTGAAAGCGATGAGCAGCTCTACCAAGTTATTGGCGTCGACGATCACCACGACCGCTGCTGGCTGCGCCGCTGGCCATTAGCGCGACAAGGATCGGAAGTGTTTGAAATTTCCCTGCAGCAAGTGCGCCCTGCCTAGCCGCATCAGTCTTGAATGGCGTTGATTTGACGGCTGCCCCTTGCCCCGCGCTCCGCGGCTGAGCCAAACCCTGGCAGCAGCCCTGCTTACCTCCACACTGGCCGCTGCCCTGGTTCTTTCCGGCTGCCGGCCCAAGCACCAGGCTTCAACCAATCGGCTGGTAGTTGCCAGTAAAAACCGTATCGATACGGTTGATCCAGGTGGTGCCTATACCTTCGGCGCCATGCAGCTTCTTAGCGCTATTGGTGATCCGCTCTATGCAATCAATGCCAATGGCCAGCTAGAGCCACGCCTGGCAGTGGCACTGCCCCAGCTGAGCGCCGATGGGCTCAGAGTCCGAGTGCAGCTGCGTCAGAACGTGCGTTTCCACGACGGCACGCCATTCAATGCCGCAGCCATGGTGTTCACCCTGGAGCGCTTTCTGTCTATTGGCAAGCTCAGCTACTTGTTGGGCGATCGGGTAAGCGCCGTGCGGGCCGTTGGTCCATACGCAATCGAGCTGAAGCTCAAGCGGCCCTTCACCCCGGTAGCGGAGCTACTTAGTGCAGTCAATCTCACGCCCCTCTCCCCCAGCGCCTACAAAAACCACCGCGATCGCTTCCTCAACGACCGCTTCGTGGGCACCGGGCCCTACCGGCTCAGCTTCTTCACAGGTCAGCAGCAACGCTTAGAGCCGTTTGCGGAGTACTGGGGGACCAAACCCGCCAACGGTGGCATCGACTTGGTGGGCCTCAGTAATTCCACCGCCCTCTACGGCGCCCTGCAGAGCGGTGAGGTGGATGTGCTGCTCTCGACCAGTCTTGAAATCGATCAGCAGGCCGCCTTAAAACGCCAGGCGGCGGTGGGGCGGCTTCGGGAGGGAAGCGGTCCGGCGTTAGAGATCGGTTACCTAACCCTGCTGACC
>JAQCGH010000005.1 GCA_027620015.1 Cyanobacteriota bacterium | reverse complement strand
AATCCACGCTTCCTACGCCCAAGAAATCGGCGACGAATTCCTCAAACCGTTGCGGTTAGCTGAGGGGTTTATTAAGGGCGGAGACGGTCTGGTGTGCTTCAACTTCCGGCCCGACAGGGTGCGCCAATTGATCCGCGCGCTTGTTTTACCGAACTTTGAAGACTTCGCCCGGCAGCGCCCAGCCCCCCTAAATGTGGTCACCTTCACTCAATACGAAAAGTCTCTGCCCGTAGCGGTGGCTTTCCCGCCCGAATCTCTAGACGGCTTACTGGGTCAAGTTGTGTCGAACTCGGGTCTGCGCCAGTTCCGCACAGCTGAAACCGAAAAATATCCTCACGTCACTTACTTCATGAATGGGGGAATTGAGCAGGCCTTTCCAGGCGAAGATCGCCATCTTGTGCCCTCCCCTCGGGTAGCCACCTACGACCTATCGCCGGCAATGTCAGCCGGAGAGCTCACGGCAAGCTGTATTGCCGCAATCAAAAAGGGCATTTACGCGTTGGTGGTAATCAACTACGCCAACCCCGACATGGTGGGGCACACCGGCAAAATGGATGCCACCACTGAAGCAATCAACACGGTCGATAACTGCGTAGGAAAGCTTATGGAGGCGACCAACCGTATGGGCGGCACACTATTGATAACCGCTGATCACGGCAACGCCGAGGTGATGGAGGGTCCAGATGGTCGCCCCTGGACAGCTCACACCACAAACCCCGTGCCTGTAATTCTGGTGGAAGGCGAAAAACGCAAGCTGCCCGGCCACGGCACCAATGTGTCGCTGCGTGAGCATGGCGGCTTAGCCGACATCGCTCCGACGTTACTTGAGATCTTGCACCTGCCCAAGCCCGTAACCATGAGCGGTGAATCACTAATCGTGCCGACTGCTACCACAGCCGAATCGAGTCGCATCCCCCAGACCCTGGGCGTTTAACCTACCTCTATACAAAGAGGTCCATGATCACTTCCGTTTTTTCATGGTTGTGGATAGGCAGTGGCATCCTGCTGATCATCAGCGTTCTTTTGCACAGCCCCAAGGGAGATGGCATGGGCGGGCTGGCCGCTAGCGGTGGTTCGATGTTCACCAGTGCACGTAGCGCCGAAGACACCCTCAACCGCATTAGCTGGACCTTACTAGCCATTTTTCTTGGTCTAGCCGTTGTGCTAAGCGCCGGCTGGCTCGGATAAGTCTGTGACGCCAATGCCGCGCCGGAAACTGCTAGTAGCTCTTGGATCCAGCCTGAGCGCCTTTTTCACTGGCGTCTCCCGCGCCGAGGCAGCTTCAAAGGCCCAAGACCCCGCCTGGCAACTCAGCGAAGCCAGCTGGAAAAAGCGTCTCAACCCAGCCGCCTACAACGTGCTGCGCCAAGAGGGCACTGAACGGCCCTTTTCCAGCCCCTTAAACAGCGAAAAGCGAGCAGGCACTTTCATTTGTGCTGGCTGCGCCCTGCCCCTGTTTAGCTCGAAGGCCAAATTCGAGAGCGGCACCGGATGGCCGAGCTTCTGGCAACCGCTACCGAACGGGATCACCACCAAGTTGGACTTCAAGTTGATCGTGCCTCGCACCGAATACCACTGCCAGCGCTGTGGAGGCCACCAGGGTCACGTATTTGACGACGGCCCCTATCCCAGTGGCAAGCGCTACTGCAATAACGGCGTAGCCCTCAACTTCAAGCCAGCTAAAATCTGATCCCTCCTAATTAAATGGTTAGATACGTTATACCTGTTAGGAGTACAAAAAAATGGGGGCAAATGCCCCCATAACTGGTGTTTGGTGGTTAGTGGGGAGTAAAAACTCCCCAAGAACTCATCAATAGTCGAAGTCGCCACCGCCCATTCCGCCACCGGCGGGAGCAGCATCCTTCTTATCTGGCATGTCAGCCACGATGCACTCGGTGGTCAGCACCATGCCTGCGATGGATGCAGCATTCTGCAGGCCTGAGCGGGTCACCTTTGCGGGATCGACGATACCTGCTGCCAGCATGTCGACGTATTCGCCGTTGGCAGCGTTGTAGCCCTCGTTGAAGGGCTTGTTGCGCACGTTCTCAGCTACGACCGCGCCATTGACGCCGGCGTTTTGAGCGATGCGCATCAACGGCGCGGTGAGCGCGGAGGCAACGATATGGGCGCCGATCAGCTCCTCGCCAGAGAGGTTGGCCGCAGCCCACTCCTCTAGGGCGGGGGCTAGGTGGGCCAGGGTGGTACCACCACCTGGAACGATGCCTTCTTCAACGGCCGCTTTTGTGGCGTTGATGGCATCTTCCAGACGCAGCTTCTTGTCCTTCATTTCGGTCTCGGTGGCTGCACCCACCTTGATCACAGCAACACCGCCACTCAGCTTGGCAAGACGCTCCTGCAGCTTCTCCTTGTCGTAGGAGGAGTCGGTGTCGTCCATCTGCTTGCGGATCTGCTCGCAGCGCGCCTTGACGGCCACCTCATTGCCTTCGGCCACGATGGTGGTGGTGTCCTTGTTGATGGTGATGCGGCGGGCGGTGCCGAGCATCTCCAACTTTGCATTCTCAAGTTTGAGACCGGCGTCCTCGGTAATCAGCTGACCGTTGGTGAGAACGGCGAGATCTTCGAGCATGGCTTTACGGCGATCGCCGAAACCAGGAGCCTTAACTGCCGCAACGTTGAGGACTCCGCGCAGGCGGTTCACCACAAGGGTGGCAAGGGCTTCCTTCTCGATGTCCTCAGCAATAATCAGCAAGGGCTTTCCGGTACGGGCGATCTGCTCGAGCACAGGCACCAAGTCCTGCACCAGGCCGATCTTCTTGTCGGTGAGAAGGATGTAGGGCTCTTCGAGCACCGCTTCCATACGCTCGGTATCGGTGGCGAAATAGGGCGAGATATACCCCTTGTCGAAGCGCATGCCTTCGGTGACCTCCAGCTCGGTAGTCATCGATTTCCCTTCTTCAAGGGAGATCACACCTTCTTTGCCCACCTTGTCCATCGCATCGGCGATCATGCGACCCACCTCTTCGTCGTTGCCGGCGGAGATAGTGCCCACTTGGGCGATTGCGCTGGAGTCGGAGATCGGCTTGGCGTGCTCCTTGATCTTGCCTACGAGGAAATCGGAGGCCTTATCAATCCCTTTTTTAAGAGTGATGGCATTTGCGCCGGCGGCCACGTTGCGAAGGCCAGCCTTGACCATGGCGTGGGCCAGGACGGTAGCAGTGGTGGTGCCGTCACCGGCGGCGTCATTGGTCTTGGAGGCGGCCTGACGAATAAGGGCTACCCCGGTGTTCTCGATATGGTCTTCGAGCTCAATTTCTTTGGCGATAGTGACGCCATCATTGATAATCTGGGGAGCACCAAACTTTTTCTCAAGAACCACGTTGCGGCCCTTGGGTCCAAGGGTGACAGCAACTGCCTCAGCCAAAATGTCGATGCCTCTTTCGAGTGCTCTGCGAGCGTTCTCGTTGTAAATAATGCGCTTAGCCATGGAAGGCAATGTCCTTGTTTAGTTGGATCGGATTAAGTAATCAGCCAATCGTCAGTTAACGATGGCGAGGATGTCCTTCTCGGAAAGCAGCACGAACTCGTCGCTGCCGAGCTTGATGTCGGTGCCGGCATACTTGCTGTAAAGCACCTTGTCGCCAACGCTGACCTCAGGTGCCTCACGGCTGCCATCTTCGTTGCGTTTGCCAGGGCCGATTTGCACAACCTCGCCCACCTGGGGCTTTTCCTTGGCGGTATCAGGCAGAAAAATGCCGCCGGCAGTTTTCTCCTCCGATTCAGACACTTTGATAAAAATGCGATCTCCGAGGGGCTTAACCGTGGAGACGCTTAAAGAAACAGCAGCCATGGATGGATTGCGAGAGCAATGACATGGCGTCTGAGACGCCATAGAACAGTGAACTTAAGTGGGCCTGAGAGGCGATTTAGCACTCGAGCTCAACGAGTGCCAACTTACGCCCAGCCAAGCTGCAGTGCATAGGCCCTAATAGTGCGGGTGACCGAACCACCAAGGCGAATAGAGGCAGAGGAGTGGCTGCGCCTATCGCGGTGGTAAGGTTGCGCCGCTTCAGGCGGGCTGATTCCCCCTGCGCTTCCCTGAGATTTCCTTACCTATGGCAGCTGCTACCGCCACCGGCACAAAAGGCACCGTCCGGCAGGTTATTGGTCCGGTTTTAGACGTTGAATTCCCGGCCGGCAAGCTGCCCAAGATTTACAACGCGCTTCGGATTGAAGGCAAAAATTCGGCTGGACAGCTGGTTGCACTTACAGCTGAGGTTCAACAGCTTCTGGGCGATCACCGAGTTCGTGCTGTGGCCATGAGCACTACCGATGGCTTGGTGCGTGGAATGGAGGCTGTAGATACTGGCTCGCCAATCTGCGTACCCGTTGGCGAGGCCACTCTCGGGCGCATCTTCAATGTGCTCGGCGAGCCGGTGGACGAGAAAGGTCCGGTAACAACTACTGAGACCGCTTCAATTCACCGCCCTGCTCCCAGCCTCACTGAACTAGAGACTAAGCCCAAGGTATTTGAAACCGGCATTAAGGTCATCGATCTGCTGGCTCCTTACCGCCAGGGTGGCAAGGTTGGGCTGTTCGGTGGTGCCGGCGTCGGCAAGACCGTGCTGATTCAAGAGCTGATCAACAACATCGCTAAGGAACACGGAGGCGTTTCAGTATTTGCCGGCGTTGGTGAGCGCACCCGCGAAGGCAACGACCTCTACGAGGAATTCAAGGAATCGGGTGTGATCAACCCAGACGACCTTTCTAAGTCAAAGGTGGCTCTCTGCTACGGCCAAATGAACGAGCCCCCTGGAGCCCGCATGCGCGTGGGTCTCTCGGCTCTCACCATGGCTGAGTACTTCCGCGACACCAACAAGCAAGACGTTTTGCTGTTCGTCGATAACATCTTCCGCTTCGTGCAAGCCGGCTCTGAGGTTTCAGCACTGCTGGGCCGGATGCCCTCCGCCGTGGGCTATCAGCCCACCCTCGGCACCGACGTAGGAATGCTGCAAGAGCGCATTACTTCTACGCTGGAAGGCTCGATCACTTCGATCCAAGCCGTCTACGTACCAGCAGACGACCTCACCGACCCGGCACCTGCGACCACCTTTGCCCACCTGGACGCCACCACAGTTCTAAGCCGGGGCCTTGCTTCTAAAGGCATCTACCCGGCCGTGGATCCCTTGGATTCAACCAGCACCATGCTTCAGCCCGCTGTAGTGGGTGATGAGCACTACCGCACAGCCCGCTCTGTGCAGAGCACCCTGCAGCGCTACAAAGAGCTCCAAGACATCATTGCGATTCTTGGTCTCGACGAACTCTCCGAGGACGACCGCCGCACGGTGGACCGGGCCCGCAAGATAGAGAAGTTTCTCTCCCAGCCTTTCTTCGTCGCCGAGATCTTCACCGGTCAAAAAGGCGAGTACGTCAAGCTGGCCGACACCATCAAGGGCTTCAACATGATTCTGGCCGGAGAACTTGACGACCTACCTGAAGCGGCTTTCTACCTGGTGGGCAACATCGACCAGGTGAGGGCCAAGGCCGCCAAGATTCTTGCTGACGCCAAGGGTTGATTCCTTCTTTTCCCTGAGGACCGCTACCCATGAGTCTCACCCTCCGCGTTCTGGCCCCTGATCAGAGCGTTTTTGATGGAACCGCCGAAGAGGTCATCCTGCCCAGTACAACTGGACAAGTTGGTATTTTGCCTGGACACGTCACCATGCTGGCAGCCCTGGATACTGGAGTGATGCGGCTGCGCTCCGGCGGCACTTGGTCAACTATCGCCCTAATGGGTGGTTTCGCCGAGGTAGAGGCCGACGAAGTAACCGTTTTGGTGAATGCGGCTGAGCTAGGCAGCTCAATTAATTCTGCAACCGCCGAGGCTGATTTTGAAGCTGCCCAATCGGCAGCAGCTGTGTTTGAGGGTAAGCCCGCAAGCCCAGACAAGCTCAAAGCCCAGCAAACCCTGGCATCATCGCGCGCCCGCTACCAAGCCAGCAAGACAAACTAAATTTTCAAAATAATCTATATTTTTAAGCAGTTTCATTCCGGACTTGAACCACTGTTTCAGGGGGCCAAGTCCGATTTTTTATGGCCACGCTCTACTAGTAGGTGAAAACAATGCATAAAAAAGCACCCCATCTGGAGTGCTAGTTAATAGGGTTTATTTAAACAACTAACTGAATCGTCAGGATTCAGCGCTGATTCAGGCGGTACCGCAGAAAGTAACATCGGGAAACTTGAGTTTGGCATCATCCAGGCTCTTACCTTTGCCCTCCTCCTGCCAGTAATTGATCACCTCAGTGGCCTTGTTGAGCACCTCAACACGTTCGTTATCAGTGATCCAGCTCTTGGCTTCAATCTCAGCCTTAAGTATTTCCCAAGCATCTTCCCTGGGCCAGAAGAAGTAAGAAGTAAGGGGGCTCGGACCGCCGCCAACAATTTGATCCACCGCTAAGGCGACATTGTCAGGCAGCCATAGGATCTTTAACAGGAAACGACCTTCGTCAGCCTTAGGGGTATAGCCAGAGGGAACACCATCCTCATCAATCGTGGCGGTTGCCAGGGCCGCACTACCGCCACGCATCACCGGACGCCCCTGGGTGGTTGTGTCTGCGGCAGCCGCAGCAATCTCGGTTTCTGCTGCGCCAGGAACGCTCTCGATGGCTGTCATGGGGTCAGTGCTCAACGCAAAAGAGCAAAGAACTAACCTACCAGTCTCTTGGCCGCACTCGGCCCCTACCCGCGGCAATGGCCCTGCGCCTATTCCTCGATTCGGCCGATCCCAAAATCTGGCAGCAGTGGCTGCCCAGCCGGCTATTTCATGGCGTAACCACCAACCCCACCCTGCTGCGCCGGGCCGCCCAGCCCTGCAGCCTCGAAGGGCTGGCAGCCCTAAGCCGCACGGCTCTGGCCCATGGCATAGCAGAACTCCACTTACAGGCATGGGGCGGCACCGAGGCAGAAATGCTGCAGTGCGGCCAGGCACTGGCGGCACTAGCCCCCGGCCAGATCGCAGTGAAGGTACCGGTGACTCAGCAGGGAGCAGCGGTTGCCCGGCAGCTGGTTGGTGCCGGTATCGCCGTCACCTTCACCGCCTGCTATGAGCCCCACCAAGTGCTGATCGCCGCGGCCCTGGAAGTCGACTACATCGCCCCCTACCTGGGACGCATTCAGGATCAAGGACGCGATGGAGTAGCTGAAGTAATTGTTATGCAGAGATGCCTTGCCGGGCTTGGCTCCAACGTGCGGCTGCTAGTGGCCAGCTTGCGCCAGCCCAGCGAACTCAGCCGACTGGCCTCTGAAGGGCTGAACACCTTCACGATCAGCCCGGCACTTGCAGCGGAACTGTTCGGCAGTGAGTCCACCTCTGCAGCCAGCAGCCAATTTGAGAAAGATGCCCGTTCCAAATAGCCGATCCTGATGTCCCTATTTGCCTCTCCGCCCCGAGCCATCGTGCTGTTTGACATCGACGGTGTAATCCGCGATGTAGGCGCTAGCTACCGCCGGGCAATAATCGAGACGGTGCACTATTTCTATGGACAGCGGCCAGAGCCAGCCGCCATTGACGCCCTTAAAAGCGAAGGAACTTGGAACAACGACTGGCAGGCATCGATGGAGCTGCTGCGTCGCACCGGCTTTAGCCCCCTACCGAGCTTCGAGGAGCTGGTGGCGGTATTTGAGGGCTTCTATTTCGGTGGCGATCCCAGCGGCGATCACAGCCAGTGGCGGGGGTTCATTGGAGATGAGCCCCTACTAGTGCAGCAATCCTTTTTCGTCACTCTGGAGGCCGCAGGCCTTGCCTACGGCTTCGTGAGTGGCGCTGAGCCCCCCTCCTGCCGCTATGTACTGGAGACCCGTCTGGGGCTCGACAATCCGCCCCTGATCGCCATGGGCGATACGCCCGACAAGCCCGATCCAACCGGTTTGCTGCAGCTAGCCAGCCTGTTGGCCCGCGAGAGCCTGGGGGCTAGCGCACCACCAGTGGTTTACCTGGGCGACACGGTGGCCGATGTGCTCACAGTGCAGCACGCTCGTGAGCAAGTGCCCGAGCAGCGCTTCTTGAGTTTTGTGGTGGCGCCACCCCATCTTCACGGGCACCCTGAGCGACGGGCTGCCTACGAAGCCAGGCTGCTCGAGGCTGGCGCCGATGCTGTGATTCCCAAAACGGCCAACCTGCTGGAGCTGCTGCTGCCGCCGCTGGGCTGATGCCCAGGGTAAATCTCAGCGCTCAAGTGCCGCCGGCGACTTCAGGGCTGCGGCAGTGAGATTTTCATGGCCATGGGCGGTCACCGCCACATCATCTTCGATGCGAATGCCAATGCCCTTCCAACGCGCTTCGATCTTCGGCTGGCCATCTGGCACCGGCAGCCGATCACTCACGTAGAGGCCCGGCTCCACGGTGAGCACCATGCCCGGCTCAAGCTCCACGTGGTGCTCGCCGAGGCGATAGGCCCCCACATCGTGTACATCGAGGCCCAGCCAGTGGCCTGTGCGGTGCATGTAAAGGTGACGGTATGCCCCCTGCTCGATCACCCCATCTACTGAACCCGAAAGCAGCCCTAGGTCCAGCAGGCCCGCCACCAGCACCCGCAGGGCGGTCTCATGCACCCCTTCAGCACTAAAGCCCGGGGCCACCGAGGCCACCGCAGCCTCCTGGGCCGAGAGCACCAGTTCGTAGAGGGCACGCTGCTCACCACTGAAGCGACCGTTGATCGGGAAGCTGCGGGTTATGTCGCCGTTGTAGTAATCGGCTACGGAGCAACCAGCATCTATCAACAACAACTCACCGTCGATTAGCGGAGCATTGTTGGCGATGTAGTGCAAGACGCAGGCGTTGTCGCCTCCTGCAACGATCGTGCCATAGGCCGGGCCACGGGCACCCTGCTCTAAAAAATGCTGCTCAATCACGGCCTGCACCTGCCGTTCATTGAGGCCAGGTCTCACTATTTGACGGGCCAGCTCGTGGGCCTCTGCCGATATCCGTGCCGCCTCGCGCATGCACTCCAGCTCCTCGGATCCCTTGCGCAGCCGCAACTCGTGCAGTAGTGGACAAGGAGCTACCAGCCCAAGAGCTGCTCGGCCGCTGCGGGGGGCTCGGTCGAGCTGAGCGGCCCAAGCCGCAAGCACCAAAGGCTCCACCTTCGGGTGCTTGCCAACGCGAAAGGCGATACCTTCGGCGCCCCTGAGGTAGTCGGGCAGGCGCTCCTCTAGCTCGCTGCGCGGGTGCGCTAGGTCGGCGCCAAACTCGGCCACCGCTCCATCGGTGCCCCAACGGAAACCGTTCCATACCTCGGCGCTCGCCTCGCGGGGCTGCACAAACAGCACGTAGCGCTCACCCTCGGGCCGGTGAGGTAAAAACAGGGCCACCGCCTCTGGTTCATCAAAACCGGTGAGATACCAAAAGTCGCTGTTTTGGCGGAAGGGCCACTCGCAATCGGCGTGATGGGTCACCAGTGCGGCAGCCGGAATAACTGCAGCAGCCTCGCCAAGCTGAGCGAAGAAGCGCTGACGCCGCTTGGCGTAGGTCGATGGATCGAACATAAAAAAGCGGCCAGCGGGCCCTGCATAGTTCCAGTTTGGAGCAGGCAGCGGGACAGACGCTGGCGGAGCCGATTTAATAGGTAGATGGCGAGCGGCGGAATGGCGGAATGAACGACCTGCTCACCCTGGCGCTGCTAGTGGTGCTGGTGATCGCAGGTTCGGCCCTGTGCTCCGGAGTTGAGGCAGCCCTGCTCACCGTGAACCCGGTGCGGGTGCACGAACTTGCAGCCCGCAGCAAGCCTGTGCGCGGTGCGCGGCGCCTAGAGCAGCTGCGCCAGCGGCTGGGCCGCACCCTGTCGGTGCTGGTGATCGCCAACAACGGCTTCAACATTTTTGGCAGCTTGATGCTGGGCGGCTACGCCGCAATAGTTTTCAAACGGCAAGACATCGAGGGGATCGCCCTGCCCCTGTTTTCCATAGGGCTAACCGTGCTGGTGATCCTGCTCGGGGAAATCCTGCCCAAAGCCCTAGGTAGCCGACTTGCCCTGCCAGTGGCTCTGGCCAGCGCGCCTGCCCTGGGGATAGTGGCCAGCCTGATGCTGCCACTGGTGCTACTCCTGGAGCGGCTGCTGCCGGCGATCACAGCCGAAAACGAAATCAGCACCGATGAAGAAGAAATTCGTCTGCTAGCGCGACTGGGCTCACAGAAGGGCCATATCGAGGCCGACGAAGCAGCCATGATTGCAAAGGTGTTTCAGTTGAACGATCTGACCGCACGCGATCTGATGACACCTCGGGTGGCCGCTCCCACACTCGATGGGGCCACCAGCCTGGAGCAGTTGCGCGAAGACCTACTAGCTAATAGTGCCGAGTGGTGGGTGGTGCTGGGCGAAGAGGTAGATGAGGTGCTGGGCGTGGCCGGCCGGGAGCGACTTCTAACAGCCTTACTAAAAGGCGAAGGCAATCGCACTGCCGCCTCCCTAAGTGAGCCGGTCGATTACGTGCCGGAAATGATCCGGGCTGACCGGTTACTCACGGGCTTCCGCCGCAACAGCAGCGGCGTTCGCGTTGTAGTGGATGAATTCGGAGGCTTCGTGGGCGTGATTGGCGCTGAAGCGGTGCTGGCGGTGCTGGCGGGCTGGTGGCGGCGTCCCCTACCTGCGGGTGAAGGGATCCGGCCATGAGGCCAGCTCCGTGCCCCGATCAAGCACCCGCCAACCCAGAGCGCTGCCAATCACTGCTCGACCAGTGGCGCAGCCAGCTCCAGCTCAGCGGCCGAGAGCAAAGCCAGCTGGCCGGCCAGATGCTGGCCCTGGATCGCCAGCTAGGACGCCTGCAGCAGCGCTGTCTGCGAGTGGCCGTGTTTGGCCGAGTGGGGGTGGGCAAATCGAGCCTGCTCAACGCCTTACTGGGGGAGGCGGCTTTCGCCACCGATGTGGCGCACGGCTGCACCCGCCACCAGCAGGCCCAGGCCTGGGCGCAACCCCTGGCGGGGCTAAACCAGGTGGAGCTGGTGGACACCCCTGGTATCGATGAGATCGCCGCCGCCGCCAGGGCCCGACTAGCAGCCCGAGTAGCCCTCGGTTCAGATCTGGTGCTACTGGTGCTTGACGGCGACCTAACTAGCGTCGAGCACGACGCCCTGGCGCCGTTGCTGGCCAGCGGCAAACCCGTACTAATGGTGCTAAATCGCTGCGACTGCCGGAGCGAGGCCGAGCAGGCCGAGCTAATCGCCAGCATCAAGCGACGGCTGCCGGCAGGGGCCCGGCACCTGGAGCTAATCCCAGTGGCCGCCGCGCCACGCCAACCCCAGCTGCTGGCCGATGGTCGGGTGCGCAGCGTTGTTCAAGCTCCGCAGGTAGAGCCTCTGCGACAGTCGCTGCAGCTATTGCTGGAGCAACACGGTTACCTATTGCTCGCCCTCAATGCCCTGGGCAGCGCGGACCGCTTTCACCAGTCCCTGCAACGCTGGCGCCTGGGGACCAGCCGCCAGGCCGCCCAAAGCCTGATTGGCCGCTTTGCCGCCCTCAAGGCCACTGGAGTAGCCGCCAACCCCCTGGTGCTACTGGATCTGGCCGGCGGCCTGGCCTGCGACACCGCCCTGGTGCTGCAGCTCTGCCAGCTGTACGGCATGCCGATGCATGGCGCCGGCGCCCGCCAGCTACTGCGGCGGCTCTCCAGTCACAACGCCATGCTGGGCGCCGCCCAGCTTGGCATCCAGCTAGCCCTGGGCGCCCTACGCCAATTGCTGTTGCTGGCGGCACCGCTCACCGGCGGCCTCAGCCTCGCTCCAGCCGCTCCGGTAGCCCTGGCCCAGGCAGCCCTGGCCGTGCACACAACCCGGCTAACCGGCCGACTCGCCGCCGCCGAATTACTTCGGGGCGCCCAGCGAGGCGGCAAACCGGGTGCCCTGTTGCGGCGCATGGCTATCACTGATCCCCAAGTACGTCTTTGGCTGGGCGAGCGAAGTGAGCTCCCCGCCAACCTGCAGGCCCTACTGCCATGAGTAATGGGGTCCTCAAAGCCGGAGAGGAGCCGGTCGCCTTGTTTGGCACCAGCGCCGACCCACCCACCCGCGGCCACCAGGCACTTCTAGAGGGGCTGCTAAGGCTTTATCCCCAAGTCGCCACCTGGGCCAGTGACAACCCGCAAAAACACCACGGCGCCCCCCTAGAGCAACGGGCCAACCTGCTGGGCCATCTGGTGACAGCAATTGGTGATCCGAGGCTTAGCCACAAACAGGAGCTCAGCAGCCCTTGGGCGATTACCACCCTGAAGCGGGCAGCGACCCAGTGGCCTGGCAGCGAGCTTGTGTTTGTCGTGGGAAGTGATTTGGCTGCCCAGGTCTCAGCCTGGAAACAGGCCAAAGCCTTGCTGAAGGCCTGCGTGCTGGCAATCGCCCCTCGGGCTGGCTGGCCCTTGGAGCCCAAACAACTCGAGCAGCTCACGCAGCTGGGGGGCCGGGTGGTGATCCTGCCCATTCAGGTTCCCGCCACCGCCAGCTCGGCGGTGCGCCAAACCCCCGACCCCACCCAGCTTCCAGCGGTCCTGCTACCGCTGCTGCTCGAGCACAATCTCTACGGCCTGGAAAATCCGAGCCCCAAACGTCCCTGATGCGCCTCGCCCTGGCCCAACTAAATCCGCTGGTTGGCGACCTGGCGGGCAACGGCGAGCTAATCCTGGCGGCCAGCCGTCAGGCCGCCTCCCAGGGGGCCGATCTGGTGCTCACCCCCGAGCTGTCCCTTTGGGGCTACCCACCGCGCGACCTGCTGCTGCGCCCCAGCCTGATCGCGAAGCAAGGCGCCGTGCTCAACCAGCTGGCAGCGTCCCTTGCCCAAGAGCTGCCCAAGCTGGCGGTGCTGGTGGGCATGGCCGAGCCCTCTGGCGAAGCGCCGTTGCCCAACTTGTTCAACGCAGTGGCCCTAGTGGAGGCCGGCGGCTGGCGCGTAGTGGCCCGCAAGCGGCTGCTACCCACCTACGACGTCTTCGACGAGCAGCGCTACTTCTGCGCCGCCACCGGGCCCAGCGTGCTGGAGCTTGAGCGGGGCGGCCGTAGCTGGCGCCTGGGACTAACGATCTGCGAAGACCTCTGGGTTGAGGAGGAGCTGCAGGGCCACCGCCTGGCTGGTGCCGATCCCGTCGCCGAGCTGCTCTCAAGCCACATCGACCTGCTGCTCAACCTCTCGGCATCTCCGTTTGGCCAGGCCAAAGTGGCCCTGCGTCAGAGCCTGGCCCGCCGCGCTGCCAGCCGACTCGATTGCCCTGTGGTCTATGTCAATCAGGTGGGCGGCAACGACGAGCTGGTGTTCGACGGAGCCAGCTTTGTAGTGGATACCAGCGACGGGGTCGATGCAAGCAGCGGAGTGGTGATACAGCTGGCCAGTTGCAAGGAGCAGGTGAGCTGCTGGGAAATCAACAGCTCGGGGCCAACAACATCGCTGGCAGTGACGCCACTGCCAGCAGTAAACGAACAGTTGTTTCGGGCCCTGGTGCTTGGAGTTGGTGACTACGCCCGCAAATGCGGCTTCAGCAGCGCCCTGCTGGGCCTAAGTGGCGGCATCGATTCGGCCTTGGTGGCAGTAATCGCCGCCGCTGCCCTAGGGGGGGAGCGGGTGCAAGCACTGTTGATGCCCTCCCCCTGGAGCTCGGATGGCTCACTTAACGATGCCCAGGCCCTGGCCGCGCGTCTGGGACTTGGCAGCCGCACCGCTGAGATAGCAGCGCTAATGGCCAGCTTCGACACCGTCCTAACACCTGTGCTGGAGAGCCGACCCAGTGGCCTGAGCGCCGAAAACCTGCAGTCGCGCATCCGCGGCACCCTGCTGATGGCTGTGGCCAACCAGCAGGGCCAGCTGCTTCTCTCCACTGGAAACAAAAGCGAGCTAGCCGTCGGCTATTGCACCCTCTACGGCGACATGAACGGCGGACTAGCCGTGATCGGCGACCTCTACAAGACCAGCGTGTTCGAACTCTGCGCCTGGCTTGATTCGACCGCTGCTGGCCCCTGCCGGCGTGAGCTGGGGCTGCCAGGCGATGGTGAGCTGGTGGGGCGGGTGATCCGCGATAAACCCCCAAGCGCCGAACTGCGTCCCGATCAGCTCGATAGCGATTCCCTGCCCGACTACGCCGTACTAGATCCAATCTTGAAGGCCTACATCGAAAAATTGGCAAGTCCGGAGCAGCTGATCGCCAGCGGCACCCAAGAGGAGCTAGCCGAACGGGTGATGCAGCTGCTGCGCCGGGCAGAGTTCAAGCGGCGCCAGGCCCCGCCCCTACTAAAAATGGGTGGCCGGGCCTTCGGCAGTGGCTGGCGTATGCCCATCGCCGCTCGCTAAGCCAGGCATGGCGCCGCTCGCCAGCCGCCGCCAATCTGGAACCACAAACGGCAGCACATCCATGGCCCCCAACAGCTCCAGCCGCGCCAGTTTGACGGCCCCGATGGCAAGCATCGGCGTGCCCGCAGAGATCAAGCGAGATGAACAGCGCGTGGCCCTCACTCCTGACGGCGTGGCCGATTTGGTGAACCAGGGCATGGAGGTGCGCATCCAGGCGGGAGCAGGTTTAGGGGCCGGCTTCAGCGACGCTGCCTTCGCTGCCGCTGGGGCCCAGCTGGTGAGCGCCGAAGAGGCCTGGGGCGCCCATCTGGTGGTGAAAGTCAAAGAGCCCCAGCCCGAGGAATTCGGCTTTTTACGCTCCGATCTGGTGCTTTTCACATACTTACATCTGGCCGCCTACCCGGAAGTGGGCCGGGCCCTACTAGAGGCTGGCACCACTGCCGTGGCCTACGAAACAGTGCAGATCGAAGACGGCAGCCTGCCCCTACTAGCGCCGATGAGCGAAATCGCCGGGCGGCTGGCAGCCCAGGTGGGTGCCCACCTGCTGGAACGCCCTCACGGAGGTCGCGGCATCCTGATGGGGGGCTGCACCGGGGTGCGACCAGCCCGGGTGGTGGTGCTTGGAGCAGGCAGTGTGGGTTGGAATGCAGCCCGGATCGCCTCCGCTATGGATGCGGAAGTGTTCCTGCTGGATCGCTCGCCCGAGCGACTGCGCAGCCTCGAGGTCCACCGCCGCGGCAGGCTGGTGAGCCTGGTGAGCAGCAGCAGCCTGATCGAGCGCCTAGTGCCGGGTGCCGATCTACTCATTGGCGCCGTGCTCACTGCCGGCGGCCGAGCTCCCACCCTGGTGCAGGAGGATCTAGTGCGGCAAATGCAACCCGGCTCCGTAGTGGTGGATGTGGCGATCGACCAGGGGGGCTGCATTGCCACCAGCCGGGAAACCAGCCACACAGATCCGGTGCACACGCTCCACGGCGTGCAGCACTACGCCGTCGGCAACATGCCCGGGGCCGTGCCCTTCACCTCCACCGAAGCGCTGGTGAGTGTCACCCTTCCCTACATCCTGGCAATGGCGGGTCGGGGCCTGGTCGAAGCTGTCACCGACCGGCCCGAATTACTTTCCGGCCTTAATACGGTGCATGGAGCGGTGTGCCATCCCGGTGTTGCCCGGGCCCTGGATGTGACTCCCCGGCACCCGATGGCCTGTCTGCGCTGATCGTATTCAACCCCTGCAAAGGGCGAACAAGAGCAGAGGGGCTGATCCCCTCGCGCAGGGCCACCAGCAACCCAGCTGCCTCTGCATAGCTCTCCGCAGCGAGTACCTCCAATCCCAGGGCCGCAGCCGATACGTTGAGTATGCACGGATTATTCACTGCGATCACTGGGATGCCGCGCTCAGCACAGGCCAGCACAGCCGCTCCTCCCAGAGCTCCTGCCGGGGCCACCACAGCCCCAACCTCTTCGATGCGGAGCAGATCAGCCCCGACTTCGGGCAAAAGTCCTGAGTCGGGCACCAGTGGTACTAGATCGGGCGCCCGGCTTAGTCCCACCAGCACGCAGGCCAAAAAGGAGTAGCCCAATTCCTCCCCCGCCGCCCGTGGGTCGAGGCCAGGATCCAACGGCAGGGGATTCAGGGCAGGCGCATGGGCGCATGGCAGGCCCAACTCGCGGCTGAGCAGATGGCTAATCACCGCTTCAGCACCGGCAAGAGCATCCACACCAGCTCCCTGGCGGTAAGCCGCTAGGGCCTCACTGGAATTGTCATCTTGAAAGCGGGCTACCACCGCAATAGCTGTAGCCCCGGCGTTCTTGAGCATCTGGCCGGCGCGCAGCAGCAGATCAGGACGGCCAATATGCCCCCAGCTTGCTCCACTGCCCCCCTGAGACAGGCTGACCATTAGGGGTTCATCGGTGGTGACCACCGGCCCGATCTCCAAACCCAGACTGGCCCGGCAACCCTCGGCAACCTGCAAATTGCGCAAGCGCAGCTCAGGTTCGATACCGGCATCGAGCAACAGCCCCAGCCGCTGCCGGCGCACCGGCCGCAGGCCGATCGCAGCGGCAGCGAAGCGGTTGAGAGCCGAACCCTCCACGTAGTGGATGCGGGAATCGCTCCAGTACAACGAGGCCCCATTCATCACGTTGGGATGGGTGATCAGGCAGCCACTGGCTGCCGCCAGCAACCGGGCAGCAGGCAGGCCATCGCCCGCATAACCACCGATCTCACAACCAATCCCGGAGGGGATCACCAGCAAGGTGGGCAGAGGCCGGCTCGCCGTCATGCCAGCACTACCGCTTCGAGTGTGAGCAATGGGCAAGATCCATCCAGGCCAGGCTCCACCGCGGTAAGCGCCCAGCGCAGCGGTTGGCCATGGGGGGCCAAAGCTGCCTCAATCTGAGCCAACAACGGCCCTGGAACACGGCGGAACTGCAGCGTCACAGGCTGCAGGCGCACCGCTGCGCCACTCATTTCTGATATTGGCCGAACTGGGCTTCGTAGAGGGCATCCTCCATGCCCGCCTGGAGCCGCAGGTCGGATTGGGGAAGGGAAACACAGAGCAGGGCATAGCCCTGCAATTGCAGGTCTGGCTTGACCCCCATGGCGTCGGGCTGCTGAACGCTGCCCTCAATTATCAGAGCTGCGCATGTGGTGCAAACCCCTGAACAGCAGGAACTGGGCAAAGGAACTCCAGCGGCCTCGGCTGCAGAGAGCACGGTTTGGTCGCTGCGGCAGGGAAAAATATATTGGGCGCCTTGAAACTCGGCAGTAATTGTGAAGGTCTGGGTTTCGGTCACAGGAGGGTGCCGGGGTGGGCAGCTAAAGGCCATTGTTCCAGGCCATCAGCTCGAGGGGCAGCCCTCAAAGCTCTAGCCACTGACTGGGGTGGGGAGCCAGATACTCCGATGGTGAGCAATCATCACTAGCCATAGGGGCTGTTAAAGCGAAATCGATGCTGAGTGAACAACGCAAGTCATTCGGGTCCTCGTTGGCCAGTACGGCGTGATCAAGGCAGCTGGGGAACAGCAGCAACAGGCCTGCCTGAGGAGCAACATCCAGCCAAGGTGCACTCCAAAGAGACTCACACAGCGGACCATCGTGGCCAACGGCCATCCCAGGCACCAGCTCATTCACCTGCCGCTGCGGCCACAGGCGCAAACAGCCACTGCGTCCGCTGCCATCTCCATTTAGGTAGTAAATGGCACTGAGGTGAGCGTTTGGGTGGTGGTGGCGTCCCACTACCTGCCCCTCCTCACTAAGCACGGGCCAGCAGCGCTGCAGGTGCAAGTCCACTCGGCTGAGATCGAAACCCAATTGCTGCAGAAATGCTTCTGCATGGCCTGTCAATACAGAAATAAGTGGCGCAAAGGACGGCTGACGCTGCAACTGCCAGACACCATTGAGATCACCAGTCCATGCACAGCCAGGATCGGGGTTGGAACTGGCTTGGCCCCGCAGCTCGTGAAGGGCCTGAAGTTGCAGTGCCGTATCCAGAGGATCAGGTGAGAGCTGCACCTTGCCAAGAGCCACCGGAAACAGAGGCTCGATATGCAAACCAACACCCAAATTCAGGACATACCGGCAGAACCGCCAACCACTTCCAGAATTTCCTGGGTAATCGCGGCCTGGCGAGCTTTGTTGTAGTCAAGGGTGAGACTCTTGGCGAGAGCCTTGGCGTTATCACTAGCGTTGTTCATTGCGGTCATCCGACTAGCCAACTCCGAAGCTGCGGCCTCCTGCAGAGAACGCAAAAGCTGGTTTTCCAAGTAGAGGGGCAGCAAGGCATTGAGCAGCTGATCAGGGCTCTGATCAAAAACGATGTCAGAGGGAAGCTTGGGCTGCAAGTTTGCAGCCGTGCCCACTTCAACTCCCAGCCGACCTTCCCTAGTAGTAAGGCGGAAGATCTCGTCTTCAGGGATAGCAATGCCCTGGGGATCGAGGGGTAGCAGGGTTTGAATTACAGGCTTGGAGCTCACCAGGTTGATGAACTTAGTGAAGATGATCTCAACACGATCAGTACTGCCGGATAGAAACTCCGCCAGCACTTCGTTGGCGATACCCATCGCTTCACTCGCCCTAGGCACCTGATCAAGTCCGGTAAAAGTGGCGCGAATCGTGTACTGATTAGCGCGATTTTGGAAATAGGTGATCGCTTTGCGGCCAATTAATATCAGATCCACCTTGTAGCCCTGGCCAATCAGTTCAGCTGTGCGGAGTTCGGTTCGCTTGATGATGTTGGCGTTGTAGCCACCGCACAACCCCCGATCACCTGTAACGGCAAGCAGGGTGATTGCGCCAACTTCTCGCTGTTCAAGCAGAGGAGCGTCGGAATCTTCAAAGCGCATGCGTGATTGAAGATTTTCCAGCACGCGTGCAAGCCGGTCAGCAAAAGGACGGCTGCGCAACACCTGCTCCTGAGCGCGGCGTACCTTGGCGGCTGCCACAAGGCGCATGGCCTCGGTGATCTTGCGGGTGTTCTTGACCGAACCAATCCGGTCGCGGATGTCTTTGAGGTTTGCCATTAGTTATGCCCCTCCTCAAACGGAGGCGAGCATGGTCGACTTCACCTCGTTGATGGCATCCTTGAGCATGGCTTCAGCTTCGTCGCTGAGCTGCTTCTCTGTCTGCACCTTGGAGATGAACTCGGCCTTGTTGCTCTTGAGGTATTCACGCAGCTCGCGACAGAATTGCACCACAGAGTCCACAGGCACCTCATCAAGCAGGCCCTTAACGCCTGCGTAAACCACCGCCACCTGCTCAGCCAGGATTAGGGGGCTGAACTGAGGCTGCTTGAGAATCTCGCGCAAGCGCTTACCTCTACCGAGTTGCTGCTGGGTTGCAGCATCGAGGTCGGAGGCGAACTGTGAAAAAGCAGCTAGTTCATCGAACTGGGCCAGCTCGAGCTTCAAGGTGCCGGCAATCTTCTTGATCGCCTTCGTCTGGGCGGCACCACCCACCCGACTCACGGAAATACCGACATTGATCGCAGGGCGTAGACCGGAGTTGAACAGATCAGAGCTCAGGAACACCTGGCCATCGGTGATCGATATCACGTTGGTTGGGATATAGGCAGACACGTCACCGGCCTGAGTTTCAATAATCGGCAGTGCGGTCATCGAGCCCTTCCCCATGGCATCGCTGAGTTTGGCGGCACGCTCAAGCAAACGGCTGTGGCAATAGAAGACGTCACCGGGGTAGGCCTCACGACCGGGGGGCCGACGCAGCAGCAACGACATCTGGCGATAGGCCTGGGCCTGCTTGGTGAGGTCGTCGTAAATCACCAAGGTGGCCTTGCCCTTGTACATAAACGATTCAGCTAACGCCGCACCGGTATAGGGAGCCAGGTATTGGAGGGCTGCAGCCTCAGAGGCACTTGCTGCTACCACGATGGTGTAGTCGAGGGCTCCCTTCTCCCGTAGCACTTCAACCACGTTCGCTACGGATGCAGCCTTCTGACCAATGGCCACATAAACACAGACGACGTCTTCACCCTTCTGGTTAATGATCGTGTCAATGGCGATAGCGGTTTTACCCGTCTGACGGTCACCAATGATCAGCTCGCGTTGGCCCCGGCCAATAGGAATCATGGCGTCGATGGCGGTGATGCCCGTTTGCATGGGCTCGTGCACAGACTTGCGCTGGATGATTCCAGGTGCCATCGATTCGATCAGGCGGGTCTCGGTGGTGGCGATATCTCCCTTGCCGTCAATGGGCTGACCCAGCGAATTCACAACCCGGCCAAGCATGGCGTCGCCAACGGGCACGGCGGCGATCTTGCCGGTTGCCTTGACGGTGCTGCCCTCTTGAATTCCGCGACCTTCGCCCATCAAAACCACGCCGACATTGTCGTCTTCAAGGTTGAGGGCGATGCCTTCGGTACCGTCCTCGAATTGCACCAGTTCACCTGCCATCACCTGTTGCAGTCCGTAGACACGGGCGATGCCATCGCCGATCTGCAGCACGGTGCCAACGTTGCTGACCGAAACCGACTTGTCGTAGTCCTCAATCTGTTGCTTGAGGATGGCGCTGATCTCGTCGGGGCGGATGGAAACCATGGGAGGAAGTCCCCACAGGGGGGCTGATGGAGGGGAAGACGTGGAAGCGGGGAGAGGGCTGCCGAAGCAAGAAAGTTCCAGCAGACACCTGGGCGGGCAGAGGAGCTAGCTCACCTGGGCCAGCGCCAGTCCAAGGCGGCGTACCTGACCAGACAGGCTGGCGTCAATGACTTGGGAGCCCATGTTGACGATGAAGCCCCCGATCAAGGAGGGATCAACCACGAGGTCGAACTCAACAGATTTAGAGCCTGTAATAGCTTGAACTTTGCGGTTGAGCTCAGCCTGCTGCTCCTCGCTAAGGGCAGCAGCAGATGTCACTTTGGCCAAGGTGATGTTGCGAAGCTCCCGATAAAGCTCCAAAAAACGCATTAAAACAGCGTCTATCATGGGTAACCGCTGGCGATCTGCCAAAAGCTTGAGCAGGTTTTGCACCGCAGGGGTGACCTGATCGTCGAAAAGCTTTGCCAAAGCTGCCTTCTTGGCTTCGGCTTCGAGCACGGGCGACGCTAGAGCGGCTCTGAGCTCTGGACTCGAACTAAGAACAGCAAGGAGAGATTTCACCTGTTCGGCAACAGCGTCAGTCTCCTTACGGGACTCAGCTACCTGAAGCAACGCTTCGGCGTAAGGAGTTGCAATCGAGTTGAGGAGTGGCATCAGGCTTTACCCAGGGTGGAAATGGACTGATCTATCAGTCGGGCCTGGGCGTCTACATTGAGCTTGCCGGGCAGGGTGGCGAGTGCTTGGGCAACAGCACGATTGGCGGCTTCGCGACGCAACTGATCAGTGACGCGGGCCGCTTCTGCGTTCAAGTCGGCCATGGCGCCCTGCTTCAGGCGAGCCATTTCATCGATCGTGCGCTTTTCGCTTTCCAGACGTAAGGATTGAGCACGGGCCGAACCATCAACGCGAATCTGCTCAGCCTTTTGTTGCGCTGCCGATAAGTCCTGCTGGGCTTGAGCCAACGAAGAGGTTGCTGCTAGGAGACGCTGCTCGGCATCTTGCAGATCGTTGAGGATGGCTGCACGCCGCCTCTCGAGGATGCTGCCAAGAAAACCTGGCAGAAATTTCCAAAGGCCGGCGATCACAATCGCCAAGTTGATGATGTTGGTCTCAAACGGATTCAGGTTGAAACCAAAACCGCCGTGACTAGCAAGTAGGGAGGGAAGCAGAAAAGTCATGAGGCAGCCAGCAAGCGGGTCACGATCAGATCACCGAGCTTGTCGGCGTACTTGTTGAGACTGGCCATCGCCTGATCTCGCTGAGAATCAATTTCACGGCGGGCCTGCTCCCGAGAAGCATTGGCATCGGCCGTAGCTATAGCAAGGGCTTCGCGATAGAGACGATCCATCTCCTGCTCAGCCTCAAGAATCAGCCTTTGGGACTGCTGACGCGCTTCCTTTAGCTGTTCCCTGAGATCTGCTTCAAGCCGCTCAGCTTGGGCCAGCTTCTGCTTGGCGTCGGCTCGGCTGATGGAGATAAAGCTCTCACGCTCCTCTACGGCCCGTCCTACGGGACGGAAGAACAGCGAATTAAGAATGAAGGTGAGGAGAACAACCTGAACCGCCATTAGCGGCAGGGTGGCATCGAGGTCAAAAAGACCTCCCTCTGGTACACCTGCTTCGGCGAGCAGTAGCCAGCTGGTCATTGGGGCGAGGGCGCTGGAACGATCGGGCGGGAATGAGGTTTGTGAGCCAGGGAAGGCAGGAGCGGCAAGCCCCTGCCTTCCTTCCACTCAATGCAACGCTCAACCAGCAAAGGGGTTGGCAAACAGCAGCACCAATGCGACCACAAGGCCGTAGATGGTGAGCGCTTCCATAAAGGCCAGGGACAGCAATAAGGTGCCGCGGATCTTGCCTTCTGCTTCAGGCTGACGTGCAATGCCTTCGACGGCGCCGCCAGCTGCAGTGCCCTGACCGATGCCGGGGCCGATGGCACCGAGGCCTACAGCCAGACCAGCGGCCAGGACAGACGCAGCGGAGGTAATGGAATCCATGGTGGAGTGGGGGATTGGGGTCGCGCTTGTGGCGCGTTATGGACCGGGAATAAAGCCCTGCGCTGAGGACATCCTTATCAAGGATGGGCCCGGAATGATTCCGGACCTTCGCGAGGGAGATCTAGCAGACCGCCGGAGCGGAACATGTTAAAAAACTACTAGTGGTGCTCTTCGTGTACTGCCTCGCCGATGTAGTAGGCAGCGAGGGTGGCGAAAATCAGAGCCTGGATAGCACTCGTGAAAAGGCCAAGGAACATTGCAGGCAGAGGCACAATCAAAGGAACCAAAAACGCCAAAACTGCAACAACTAACTCATCGGCCAGGATGTTTCCAAAAAGACGGAAAGAAAGGGAAAGAGGCTTGGTGAAATCTTCAACGATCTTGAATGGAAGCATGATCGGTGTCGGCTCCACGTAGTACTCGAAGTACCTCAACCCCTTACGGCTTAATCCGGCATAAAAGTAAGCAAGCGACACAAGCAATGCCAGGGCAATAGTTGTGTTGATATCAGCCGTTGGCGCGCCAAGTTCACCACTGGGCAGGTGGATCAACTTCCATGGCACCAGAGCTCCGCCCCAATTACTTACAAAAATGAACAGAAACAGGGTGCCGATGAAGGGCATCCAATCCCGGTAAGCCTTCTCACCAATTTGTTCACGGGAGAGATCGCGGATGTAATCCCAGACAAATTCCAGAAGGTTCTGGGTGCCTCGGGGATCACGCTCCAGCTTGCGGGTGCCAACCACTACAAGGGCAAGCAGGGCACCGATAACAACCCAGGAGCTCAGAAAGACCTGGCCGTGAATCTTGAGATTGCCAAGTTGCCAGTAGAGGTGTTTACCAACCTCCAGTTCAGCAAAGGGGAGAAGGAGAGGCATCGGAGCCAGCGAAGGGGAGTTCGGGGTCGCGAGAGCGACGGAACGGAAACGGGATCAGGTGTCGAAGACAGCCTGAAGGATCACAGCCGGCTTGTAGAGAAGAAACCCCAAAAAAGCCGGCACTATCGAAAGTTGGGGGGTCCGGGCTGCGATCAGCACCAGGACGACCGGCACCAGCAGCTGAACCTTGCTAACCCGCCGGGCATTTTCTCCCAGCTTGGTGACACTGCGGCTAAGCAGCCACAGGTATAAAAGGCCAGCCAAGGCGCCAACCAACAGGCTAAATGCCGTGTTGATGGAAGCCAAAACGGCTGTTGCTGCCACAACAACTACCGAAAGGAGCAGGGTTGCAAGCAAAAGCCGGCGTTGGAGCCGGAAATAACCATCCATGCCATCGCTGGCAACCGCGGTTAGCGCTAGCAGGGTTGATGCACCAGTGACATCTTCCAGCGGCTCGACCGCTTCACCGTCCTGAATTGCCGTTGAAACGGTGGATTCAGGGTCGGGAAGAAGAGGGCAGGTGAGAGATACCGTCAAGCGCGCTCAAATCCCTGAAAAGGCGCGCGGAATCTATCACGGTGCTGATCCTCGCTATCTCAGAACACTGGCAGCAACACCCTTTGATTCAGCAGTTGGCGAGCCACGGCAATCCTTTGCGCTGCAGGCCAATCCAAATTCAGCTGACCGATCGCCACACCTGGCGAACTCTCAAGGGCAGCCATGAAATTGAGCCCTGCCTCGCTGACGTCGAGCGGGGTGAGATCTGGCCCGATCAAGCGGGTGGCTGGCCAACCCCAAAGGCAGCGGTTGGTTTCACCCCGCGCTGCCATCAGAACTTCGTCGTCGTCCCAATTTGGTGCACCCAACACACCATTGCTGAGAAAAAATTCGAAATGGCTGATATCGGGATCAAGCTCCTCCACCAAGCTCCACTGCTCAAGTTGAGTGAGGCCTTGCGCCCTCTCCAGCAGCTCACCTTTAAGCAAGCGCGCCAGAGACCAAACCTCCGGATTGGAAAAACCGGCAAAATTCAAACCGGCTGAGGCCACAAAACCCAGCAAGCGCTCGAGGTTGTAGCTGGTCTCCTGGGGGTGCAGATACATATCCGCAAAATTGGCATCGGCTGCCGTGTCGATGATCCAGCGCCGCTCGTGATGCTGTCGCAGCCTGTTTCCCTCAGGCAACTCGGCAAGCAGCTGGCGACCCAGACGAAGACCCTCCGCTCCGGAGCCGACCGCCAGCCGTGCCAAGGCCCGCTGGGTGCGGTGAATTTCCCAGCGGCCGCCATCTGCATACAAAAAAAGATGCAGTAGCCCGCCCGGCCGCAGCAATCCAGCCAATGCTTGCAAACCAGCCTCTGGCTCACACAGATGGTGCAGTACCCCAACGGAATTGATGTAATCGAAAGGCCCCTCGCCAGCCAGATCCAGCAGGCTGCGCTGTTCGATGCGCAGCTCGCGTACTGCTTTTGCCGCACCTGAACGACGGGTGCGCTCCCGTGCAACCTCAAGCGCGCCGCCGCTTATGTCCACTGCCAACACCGCAGCACCCGGATTGAGGTGGCAGAGGTAATCGGTGCTGACGCCGGTGCCGCAGCCGGCGTCGAGAATCCGCCAAGGCCGTTCACCTTGGTCGGGGCGCGGCGGCAGGACGCCTGTAGCAGCAGCCCAGGCGCTATCAACGCACCAGCGCCAGTTGTATCCAGGGGGTGGGCCATCCTGGAGAGGGTCTCCGGGGTATGGGAATCGGTCGTAGAAGGCGCTCACCATTGGCGTGGCAGCATCACTGGCGGGCAAGAACGGATCAGCGGCAACCAGCTGAGTTTTTCACGCCCAGCGGCCGCTGGAACGAGCCAAAACCAGTCAATTGGCGACAAGCAAGCCAGCGAAGCTGCAAACATTTGTTCATGACCAGCCAAAGGCTCCAAGGGCCAGCCGTAACGTGATCTAGCCCGGTTCGCTCTCGTCAATGACCGTGACCGCCAGCAGCGGCAGCACCAGGGTTTCACCCCAGCGCTACGACACCCTGCCGCTCTCCAGCGTCCGTCAGGCGGAGCAACAGGATCGCTTCCCCGACGGCGGGGAGCTTGAAACTCTGGTGGCGTTTTTCCAAAGTGGCCAGCAGCGCCTAGACGCTGCACGTCGCATCTCAGAAAACGCTGATTTCATAGTGGCCAAGGCGGCTAACCGGATCTTCACTGGCGGCACGCCCCTCTCTTATTTAGATGCTCCCCTGAGCATCGTCAGCAGCCAGGGTTCCAGTGACGACACTCCATTGGCCGCTGACCAGGCAGCTTTCCAGCGATCAGTGCAGACCTTCGCCCAGGGCACCGGCAACACTGGCGGCAACCTGATCACGCGCTTGCTGGAGAGCACTGGTGGCGCCGCCGATGTGCGGGTGGTGCTCCCCACCGGCTTCAGTCCGATCTCCGTGACCCTTTACGGCACGGATCGAATGCGCAAGTCGCTGCGCGACATGGGCTGGTTCCTCCGCTACGTGGGCTATGCCTTAGTGGCCGGGGATCCAAGCATCCTGGCCGTAAACACCCGCGGCTTGCGCGATTTACTCGAGAGGGCCTGCTCCCTGGCGGCTACCAATGTGGCCCTACAGGAAATGCGCGCAGCAGCAGCCAGCCTCTGCAAGGACAATCCTCAGGCTCGAGAACTGGTGATCCAGTACTTCAATGTTCTGCTCACCGAACTTCAAGTTGCTACGCCAAGCACCCGGCAGCGACTTGGCAGTCCTGAAAGTCAAGGCTTGCAACTTCCTGCCATCTACGCCCTAGCGGCCGAGGGCAAGCAGCGCTTCACCATGCGGCCACGTCTTAGTGGAGCCCAAAAAGCCGAGGTTGTTCGCGCCGCCTATCGCCAGGTTTTTGAACGGGACATCGCCAAGGCTTACAGCCAGACACCCTGCCCGGTGGAAGCTTCGCAGGTGAGCCAGGGCCAGATTTCCATGCGGGAATTCATCCGCTGCCTAGGCCACAGCAAGGAATATCGCCAACAGTTTTTCGGCCGCTTCTCAAACAGCCGCGTAGTTGAGCTGGCTTTTCGCCACTTCCTCGGTCGAGGCATCAGCTCCCGTGAGGAATTCACTCGCTACTTCGACATCGTCAGCGTCCAAGGTCTTAACGGCCTAGTGGATTCCCTGATCAACACCCAGGAATATGCGCGGGTGTTCGGCGAGGAAACCGTGCCCTACCTCCGGGATCTCGGTGAAGAAGCCCAAGAGAGTGCCGGCTGGGGATCAAACCGCAAGTTATTCCGCTTCAGCGCTCCATTTGAAGGGGCACCCCAATACGTCACCCTCTACAACTCCTATCGCCAGCCCTTCCCGGATCAACACGTCTACGGGGGCGGCAACGATCCCCTAGCCCTCAACTATGGAGCGATCTTCCCCTCCGGCACAGCCACAGTGGCAACCAGGCCAGCCCCCTACGGGTACGACAGCCGCCGGCTTCTGATCGGCAATGGTCTGGCCCAGCCTGGCCAGATGGATAGTGCCCAGTTCCGCCAGGCCAGGCCACGCCGGGTGGGGCCCAAAGTGGTTCGACTCCAACAAATTGCAACAGGGGGCAGCTCCGTTCCCCGCCGGGGCGGCCAACCCAGCATCCGTGGCACTGAAGCCAGCACCCAGGCCGTTATAAATGCGGTCTATGTGCAAGTTCTCGGCACCTCTGGTTATGCCGGAGAGCGCAATAAAGTTGAGGAAATCAAGCTCGAGAACGGCGATATCAGTCTCAGGGAGTTCATCCGCCAAGTCGCCCGTTCAAAGGCCTTCCGGCGCCGCTATTGGAGCAGCCTCTACATCACCAAAGCCATCGAGGTGATGCATCGCCGGCTGCTAGGTCGCCCAACCTTCGGGCGATGGGAACTCGACGCCTACTTCGATACCGCTGCCCGCGCTGGCTTCTACGGCGTCGTTGACGCGATGCTGAATAGCCGCGAATACAACGAGTCTTACGGCGAAGACACTGTCCCTTACGAGCGTTTTGTGACCGCTGCTGATAGAAATGCCCGCAAGGTTCCTGCCCTCAACCGCCCGTTCGATGCGTCTGCCTACACCGAGAAGTTCACCCAAGAAAAACGTCCAGACGTGTCCGTAGGTCAAACCATACGCACCATTGGGGATCTAACCAATCGCAATTTGCAGTCTCGTCGCCAGATGGCCGTGGGGGGTTGGACAGCCCAGATCATGGGTAGCGAAACCATTTCGTCAGCTCAGCCCCAAGACAGCTTCACCGCCGGACCGGGCAGTATTCGTCAAGCACCTGCACCAACTCGTCGCTGGAAGCAGACCTCTACGTCAAGCACCTCCCTTTAAGGCCTCAATACAGCCAACACCGATTTGGGTGCTTCCACCCCTCCGGCTTTGCTCCAGCAACGACTTAACCGCATTTTTCCCTGTGCGCGCTGCATCCGCTCCTTATCAAGCTCGTACAACATTTCTCTAATCACTTTCAACCGCAGCCTCCACCAGCTCTATTGAGGCAATGCTGGCCATAACTTAACTGCGCGATACAGGCTTCGATATAAGCTGAAGCACAAATAAGCTCAAAGAATTCTCAAACAAATGAAATGCGTCTCGTCAAACCCACAAGAGGCACCTCGGAAGGCTTTACAACTAATGCAATATTTTTCTTAAATACTGGACTGCAAGCCAAAACAAGTGGGGCGATTAGCGAAGCGGAATGATGAATAATTGCTGCGCTCATCAGCTATCAAAAATATCACCCAAAGCCACTGCGCTGCAAGGCTTTTTTCAATCATAAACGCCGTGAAGAACTGTTACCGCCAAGGGGGTAGCGAGAGGCTTTGCCGCAGAATGATTTGGCGATCGGCGCAAGTCGATCCCTCCCCCTTACCCACCGGATATCGGCCTCCGTCAAGGTGGTCGCTTGTTTCGAGGCAGAACTGCATGAGCATCGTCTCCAACTCGATCATCAACGCGGACGCAGAAGCCCGCTATCTCAGCCCTGGCGAACTCGACCAGATCAAGTCCTTCGTGGGCGCTGGTCAACGTCGTGTTCGCGTCGCCCAGGTTCTTGGCGAAAGCCGCGAGCGCATCGTCAAGGCCGCTGGTGGAGCACTGTTCCAGCGACGTCCCGACGTGGTCTCCCCTGGCGGCAACGCCTACGGCGAGGAGATGACAGCTTCGTGTCTCCGCGACATGGACTACTACCTGCGTTTGGTGACCTACGGAATCATTGCCGGCGACGTAACTCCCATCGAAGAGGTAGGCATCATCGGCGCGAAGGAGATGTATCGCTCCCTTGGCACTCCCCTCGATGCCATGGCTGAGTCCGTGCGGGAAATGAAGAACGCCGCCATGGGCCTGCTCACCGGCTCTGACGCTGAAGAAGCCGGTTTCTACTTCGACTACGTCATCGGCGCCCTCTCCTGAGGCAGCGTTCTCTTACTACTCCCCGCCACCACAGCCGGATTCATGCAAGACGCGATTACCAACGTCATTAACCAGGCCGATGTTCAGGGCCTGTACCTGGACGACTCCGCCATGGGTCGCCTGGAGCAGTACTTCACCAGTGGGGAGCTCCGCGTCCGCGCTGCTGCCACGATCAGCGCCAATGGCTCAGCCATCATCAAAGAAGCTGTGGCCAAGTCGCTGCTCTATTCGGACATCACCCGTCCAGGCGGCAACATGTACACCACTCGTCGCTATGCAGCCTGCATCCGCGATCTGGACTACTACCTGCGCTACGCCACCTACGCCATGCTGGCTGGAGACACCTCCATCCTCGACGAGCGGGTGCTTAATGGTCTCAAGGAGACCTACAACTCTCTTGGCGTACCCATTGGTGCCACTGTCCAATCCATCCAGGCCATGAAGGAAACCACCGCTGCCCTGGTGGGTCCTGATGCCGGCCGTGAAATGGGAGTCTATTTCGACTACATCTGCTCTGGGCTGGGCAACTGATCCCTGCCATCGGCACACCCGAGGATCATCTCCATGCGTCTGTTCAAGATCACTGCTTGCATTCCTTGCCCGGAAAAAAGCCGCTCCCAGCGTGAGCTTCAAAACACCTATTTCACCAAATGGGTGCCATACGACAGCTGGTTCGCTGAGCAGCAGCGGATCATGAAACAGGGCGGCAAGATCCTTAAAGTGGAACTAGCAACTGGGCGTCGCCAACAGAACGTCGGCAACTGATATCCAGTACCTTCCGTTTCTTTTCAAGCTCGGCAGATGCCGGGCTTTTTTATTGTTTTACTCAGGTTGCCAGGGGTCGACAACACCACCCAGGGCACGGCTCAATAAGTTGACGACGGCTCTACCGCTGCCACTCCCCAATTTCAGCCTTGGCCCGTACCGCAACTCACAAACCCCATCTCGACCAAGACGGTGGTTCTCCGAGGGCTAGGGCACTGCTGCCATTGCCCTGGTCCCAGTGGCCAGCAGAGGCCAGATTGCTTCTGGGCATGGTGGCTCTCTGGAGCGTGATCGGACTCCTGGTGCTCACCTCCGCCAGTTGGTGGGTAGCGGAACGGGAGATGGGTGACGGTGCCTTTTATCTAAAGCGCCAGCTGATTTGGATGGCTGCAAGCTGGGGGCTCCTCTGGCTCGGATTGCGCACCAGCCTGCGGCGCTGGTTACACCTAGCTCCGCTGGGATTGTGGGTTGGGATTATTCTTATCGCAGCCACCCTGGTGATTGGCAGCACTGTCAACGGCGCCAGTCGATGGCTGGTGCTTGGACCGATACAACTGCAGCCCTCGGAATTGGTAAAACCCTTTGTGGTGTTGCAAGGCGCTGCCCTTTTTGCCCATTGGAAACGCAGCGGCAACGACCAGAAACTGCTCTGGCTTGGGGCATTTGGGGCTCTGATCCTGCTGATCCTCAAGCAACCAAACCTAAGCACCGCAGCCCTATCTGGGCTTCTGCTCTGGCTTATGGCCCTGGCAGCGGGGCTCTCTCTGCCCATGCTGCTCGGGGCCGCCGGTGCGGGAGGGCTGCTTGGCAGCGCCAGCATCATGCTCAACGAATACCAACGCTTGCGGGTCGTTTCCTTCCTGGATCCCTGGCGAGATGCCCAGGGGGACGGCTATCAACTGGTGCAGAGCTTGATGGCGATTGGCTCAGGAGGCTTCCTAGGCGAGGGCTTTGGCCTATCGACTCAAAAATTGCAATACCTGCCGATCCAAAGCACGGATTTTATTTTTGCAGTTTTTGCTGAGGAATTTGGCTTCGTAGGCTCGGTGGTGCTGTTGATATTCCTACTGCTATTTGGCTTTGTAGGCCTGAGGGTTGCCCTCAGCTGTCGCAGCAACCAGCAACGCCTAATCGCCATCGGCTGCACAACCTTGCTGGTAGGCCAGTCCATTCTCAATATCGCCGTAGCTAGCGGTGCCATGCCCACCACAGGCCTGCCACTGCCATTGATCAGCTACGGCGGCAACTCGCTGATGGCCAGCCTGCTTGTTTGCGGTCTCTTGATCCGCTGCTCGCTAGAGGCCAGTGGTCTTGCCCCTACCCCAAGGCGCCGGCGCACTGCAGCTGCCCGATAGGCTAATTAGATGATCAGTTTTGGGCCCCAACTGGCCGATTGGGCCCGCAGCAGCGAAGAGCTATTGCAGCACTCCCTGGCCAGCCCCACCCCCACCACCGTTGGGATCGTCTTTGCAGGCGGCCTGCTAACGAGCCTGGGTCCTTGCTCCCTTTCGCTTTTGCCGGTCACCCTTGCGTACTTAGCAGGTTTTGGCGGCACCCCCGGTGTTGAGCCCAGCCAGGCACCCTGGCAACGCAGCCTCAGCTTTGCCGGCGGCATCGTGAGCTCCTTAGTGCTGCTTGGACTAGTCAGCGGCCTACTGGGCCGGATCTACGGCCAAATCCCAGGGCTGATTCCAACGGTGGTGGCTGTGCTTGCCCTGCTGATGGGTCTAAATCTGTTGGGCCTACTGAAGCTGCCCCTACCCGCCGGGCCCGATCCTGAAATTTGGCGCCGCCGGGTGCCAGCGCCCTTAGCTCCTTTGGCAGCAGGGCTGGCCTTCGGACTGGCCGCCACACCCTGCACCACCCCCGTACTGGCAGTTCTGCTGGCCTGGATGGCCCAAAACGGCAAACCCCTTGTTGGCATGTTGCTACTCACAAGCTTCGGAGCGGGCCAGGTAGTGCCGCTGCTGCTGGCGGGCATAGCAGCAGCCAGCCTGCCGGGCTTGCTGAGCCTGAGGCAGCTAAGCCAATGGGTTCCCCCAATCAGCGGAGTGGTGCTGGTGACCACCGGCGCCCTGACCCTGATCGCCAATTGGCGATGAAAGCCTTGCTGCGGCTTGTGGGATGGATCTCTGATCTGCGTGTAGCGATCGTGCTGCTACTGGTGATAGCCCTCACCAGTGGCGTTGGCACGGCCATTCCCCAACAGGAACCAGCCGACCTTTACCACCGGCTTTATGACCCCCAGCCCTGGATTGGACTGCTGAATGGTGATGGGGTGCTCGCTCTCCAGCTCGACCACGTCTATTCCAGCAGCTGGTTCCTTGGGCTACTTGCCTGGCTGGCCCTAGCCCTTCTGCTTTGCAGCTGGCGCCGCCAGTGGCCCGCTCTGCAGGCCGCCCTGCGCTGGATCGACTACAGAACCCCCCGGCAGCTCAGCAAGCTGAGCGTGGCCGAAACCCTCAGCACCGACACCCCCAAGGCGAGCCTCGATGAGCTGGCCGAACTGCTGGAGCGCCAGGGCTGGCAAGTCCAGCGCCACGACGACCGCTTAGCCGCCCGCAAGGGGCTGCTTGGCCGGGTCGGGCCCCTGCTGGTGCACGCCGGGATGGTAGTGCTGATGCTCGGAGCCGCATGGGGGGCACTAGGGGGGCAACGGGCTGAGCAATATCTGGCGCCCGGCCGCAGCCTGGAGCTGATGGACAGCCGGGGCAGCAGCCAACTGACCCTCGCACTCGACGCCTTTTCAATCCAGCGCGATCCCGCTGGGCGACCTGAGCAATTCACCTCCCAGCTACGCATCCTCGAGGGCGATGGCAGCGGCGGCAGCTTGCTAAAGCAGGCCGAGATCAGTGTTAACCATCCGCTGCGATTCCAGGGGGTCACCCTTTATCAGGCCGACTGGGCCTTGGCCACCATCAGCCTGCATATCGGCAAAAGCCCTCTGCTAGAGCTGCCGCTGCAAAGCTTTCCTCAGCTAGGCGAACAGATTTGGGGCATTGTGCTGCCCACCCGTCCCGATGGCAGCGAGCCGGTGCTGCTGAGCCTGGGCAGTGAGCAAGGGCCTGTGGAAATTTACGGCGCTGATGGGATCTCATTAGCTCGGCTGGCCCCAGGCGGCGCTGCTGTGGAAGTAAAAGGACTGCCGATAAGGGTTGAAAGCGTGTTGCCCGCCAGTGGCATCCTGCTGAAACGTGATCCGGGAGTTCCGCTGGTGTATTCAGGCTTTGCGATCGCCCTGGCCGGGGGCGGCCTCAGCTTGCTTGCTACGCGTCAACTTTGGGCTATCGCCGAGCAGACAGCCGGCCAAGGGGGCCAACTGCACGTGGCTGGACTCTGCAACCGCAATCTCACCGGCTTCGCTGCCGAGCTACCCCAGATGCTCGCCCAGCTCTAGCAAGCCAGCCGCGTGCCGTGGCTGACGCGCACCACGGTGTGAACGTTGCCGCGGGGGTGAAAATCTGCCTCAAGCTGCATCCACTGCGGTTCGGTGGCAGCAACTAAATCATCCAGAATGCGATTGCTCACCTCTTCATGGGAGATGGAACGGTCGCGGTAGCTGTTCACATAGAGCTTGATCGCTTTGAGCTCTACCACCCGGGGGCCGGGCTGGTAAAGCAGGCGCAGTACCGCAAAATCGGGGTAGCCGGAAAATGGGCACTTACAGGTGAACTCCGGCAGCTCGATTGAAATCTCGTAGGCCCGACCCGGCCTGGGATTATCGAAACAGATCAGCTCGGCTTCAGCGATGGCGCGCTCGCCGTACTTAGGCGTCTGGGTAAGGGAGGAAGCGCTAAGAGAAGCTGGGCTGGAAGACATCGGAGCAAGGAAGGGAAAGGGCCTGCGCCACTAATGGATTCTAGGGAAAGTGGCAGCAGCTAACGACTTTCCTAGCAAGTAGCAAACGCTACGAAGCCCTTCGAAAAGCTCGGGCCTAATGCACTTACTCCCTACCATCAGAAGGGATTTCCTGAGAGAATTCCTACTTAGCCCGAGCAGTTCCTATGAAAAAAATTGAGGCCATCATTCGTCCCTTCAAGCTCGAGGACGTCAAGATCGCCCTAGTCAATGCCGGGATCGTGGGCATGACCGTGAGTGAAGTGCGGGGTTTTGGCCGTCAAAAGGGCCAGGTGGAGCGCTATCGCGGTTCAGAATTCACTGTCGAATTCCTCCAAAAACTCAAACTTGAGATCGTTGTTGATGACGACAAGGTCGACACCGTAGTGAGCGCCGTTCAGGACGCGGCCCGCACCGGTGAAATCGGCGACGGCAAGATCTTCGTAAGCACAATCGATTCGGTGATCCGGATCCGCACTGGTGATCGGGACAGCGGTGCCATCTGAGCGCCATCGCCCCTTTTGATGTTTATGCCCTGGGGGTCAGCGTGCTGGCCACTAGGGCTTTTATTTGATCTGGGCTGATTGCTGTAGGGAATGGCTCAGGTGCTGGAAATCGACAGACACTGCCGCCCCCCCCTGCATCACCCCACCCATGCAGATCTGAGCGCCTCAGCCAAAGCAGATATTCGTGGTTGCCTGCAGGGCCAGTGATTGGCGATGCCACAAGCCCGAAAGCCAACAAGCCCAGGCCAGATGCTGCGGAAATCACCCCTTCGATGGCATCGCAGTGGGCAACTGGATCACGCACCACGCCACCTTTGCCCACCCGGCCCTTGCCCACCTCAAACTGGGGTTTAACCAGCAACACCAGATCCACAGGGGCTTGAGGTTGCAGCAGCCCCAGCAGGGCGGGCAAAACCAGCCCCAGGGAAATGAACGACACATCAGCCACTGCTAAATCGGGCCAGGGGTCTGCGGGCCCGTAAAGAGCATTCGGGGTGAGGTGACGCAGGTTGGTGCGCTCCTTGAGTACTACCCGAGGATCACTGCGCAAGCTCCAGGCCGTTTGGCCGTAGCCCACATCAATTCCATAGATGCGGCAGGCACCGTGCTGAAGCAGGCAATCGCTGAAGCCGCCAGTAGAGATGCCGCCATCGAGGCAAACGCGCCCTTGCACGGCGATTGGGAAGGCCTCTAGGGCCATAACCAGTTTTTCGCCCCCCCTTGATACGTAGCGAGGAAGCTGCTGCACCTGCAGCTCCGCCTCCGGCAGCACCTCGGTACCCGGTTTATCGAGCACTTTGTCTCCTTGGCGCACTCGCCCGGCCCTAATCAATTGCTGGGCCTGCTGACGGCTAGCCGCCAGACCGCGAGCCACGAGCTCCAAATCCAGTCGTTGCTTGCGAGCCATGGCGCTCCACGTTTTTTGATCAAACCACAAAGCAACTGGCACAGATTCCAAGCATCTTTGCCTCCGCACCTAAACCAGGCGGTAGAGGGCGCCGAGAAGTGGATCCAGCACCAATGGCCTCCTGAATACGGACGGCGAATGCTGGAGCTGCTGTATCCAGGCAACTTCCTAAAACTGCGCAATCAAATCTCCGACCCACCTCCCTTCCAGCTGCACTTGGAGGTGGAGCGCCAAGGCCCTGACGACCGCTGCCTGAGGGGGCAGCAGGGGTGCACCCATACATTGGTCTGGAAGTGAGCCAGACGCGGCCTTGATTGAGCGTTATACCCTGCCCGAAATGGGCAACCTCTGGAGTGAAGAGGCCAAGTTTCAGAGCTGGCTTGATGTGGAGATCGCAGCCACCGAGGCCAATTGTGAGTTGGGGCGAGTGCCTGCTGAGGCGGTTGCCACGATTAAAACGAAGGCCAGATTTTCGGTGGAGCGGATTCTCGAGATCGAGGCCGAAGTGCGCCACGACGTGATCGCCTTCCTCACCAACGTGAACGAGCATGTGGGCGAAGCCGGCCGCCACATCCACGTGGGTATGACCAGCTCCGATGTGCTCGACACCGGCCTAGCACTACAAATGAAGGCATCGGTGGCTCTGCTGCGCACCGAGCTCGACCAACTGGCTGATGCCCTTAGGGCACTAGCCCGCGCGCACAAGGGCACAGTCATGATTGGCCGCAGCCATGCCATCCACGGCGAGCCAATCAGCTTCGGCTTCAAAGTGGCCGGCTGGCTGGCTGAAGTGGAGCGCAACCGGGAGCGACTCGAGCGGCTGGAGCAGGTGGTGAGCGTGGGCCAGATCTCGGGCGCCATGGGCACCTATGCCAACACCGACCCCCAAGTGGAGGCTATTGCCTGCGCCAAGCTCGGTCTAGTGCCCGACACGGCGAGCACCCAGGTGATCTCCCGCGATCGACACGCCGAGTACGTGCAGACACTGGCCCTGGTGGGCGCGGCCCTGGAGCGCTTCTCAACCGAGATCCGCAACCTGCAGCGCACCGATGTGCTGGAGGTGGAGGAAAACTTCGCCAAGGGGCAAAAAGGCAGTTCCGCCATGCCCCACAAGCGCAACCCGATCCGCAGCGAGCGCATCAGCGGCTTGGCCAGGGTGCTGCGCAGCTACGTGGTGGCAGCCCTGGAAAACTGCGCTCTGTGGCACGAGCGCGACATCAGCCACAGCTCGGTGGAGAGAATGATGTTGCCCGATTGTTCCGCCACCCTGCATTTCATGCTGCGGGAGATGACCGAGGTAGTTAAAAGCCTCGGGGTCTACCCCGACAACATGTCCCGCAATCTAAACGTCTACGGCGGCGTAGTTTTCAGCCAGCGGGTGCTGCTGGCTCTGGTGGAAAGCGGCCTGGGCCGCGAGGACGCATACCGGATTGTGCAGCGAAACGCCCACAGCGCCTGGAACACAGACGGCGGCAACTTCCGCGCCAACCTTGAAGCTGATGGGGAGGTGACCAGCAAGCTCAGCGAGGAGCAGCTAGCTAAATGCTTCAGCACCGATTTACATCAGGCCAATTTGGGCGTGATCTGGCAGCGACTGGGAATTTAAATAGGCAGCTAAAAACCTCCGGCAAGTCGTTCTACACCTCCTGCATGGCAATTCGCCGGGGGCCGCTAATCGGTGGGGCTACGGTCTCGAGCAAGATGCCGATGATCCATGGCTTGAGTGGCAGTGAAAGGCTCCCCCCTGGCGGCGGTCGATCGTGGTTATCGCTAGGCGTAAGCATCACCCCACTCAAGCGCCAGAGCGGTGGTAAGGCCCACCAAGAAGAATGGTGCTGGCGCGATAGATCTGCTCAAGCAGCAGCAGCCTTGCCAGCTCATGGGGGAAGGTCAGCGGCGATAGGCTGAGACTCCAGGCAGCCTGCGCCTTAAGAGCAGGCTCTAGGCCATCAGCACCGCCTATCACGAAGGCAATCCGATCTGAACCGGATCCGCTCAGCTGCTCAGCAAAAGCCAGCGAATCAAAAGTTCGTCCCTCTTCGCTGAGCACCACCAGCCGCTCCTCAGGCCGCAGGGCTGCACCGATGGCCTCTGCTTCCTTAGACATCGTGGAGTCTTTAAATTCCGCGATCTCAAGCCCGGGCAACCGCTTGCGATATAGGGCTATCCCCTCTTGCACCCAACCCTTGCGAACTTTGCCCACGGCCATGATGCGAATGCGGGCTGGGTTAATCACGAGCGCAACAACGACTGGGCTCTGGCCTAAGAACGTTCTGGGGTAAGACTTTTAAAATTGGAAGGTTCCTGATTAAGACTTTCCTGATTAGGCCGCTCAGTAGCAGGATCGAGCCTGCCATTGCCACTAGCAACCAGATCCTCGATCTCGCAAACCGGGAAGCGATTGATCAATTTGAGGGCTGCTCGAGCTTTGCTGCGCAACTGCTCGCTGATCGCCTCGCAGTAGGGCACTTGAGCCAGCAGATCCACAGTGCGGCGCAGAATGCGCACCACATCACCTTCATCGAGGGACGTGTTGGCAATCATGTCGCTCCAGCTGGCACCTTTAGCCCAGGCATGAACTAGGCCCATTAGCTCAGGCTCCCACCAGAGCGGGAAGTTGACCTTGGCGTGCTCCTGCTGACGCTCCAGCTCGCGGCGCAGGCCGCGTAAATCATGCAGGGCCTCCTCGGCTGCAGGCGGTGGTGGGTAGCCGCACCACAGATCTGGCCGATTGACTTCGGTGGAGATGGCTTCAAACACCGCAGCCAGCTGGGGCGGATCGAGCTCATCGAGGTGACCGCTCATCAGCGACAATCCAAGCCACAGCTCGTTGTCGCCGCGCAGGGCGGCCACGGTGCGGCCCACTTCGGTGGGCTCCAAGCCATCAGCTCCTGCAAGAGCACCGAAGAAACGCAACACCTCAATCAGAGCGAGAAAGGTGTCCCAGTGGCGATTTGACCGGAAATGCAGCAACTGCTGACGCTCCTCGATCTCCAGCTGCAACTCCTCCATGCGGCGGCGGTGCTTCTTGAGCTGGCGGCGATCGCCCCAGCGGTGGGCCGGATGCAACTCCAGGCCTTCCTCCAGTCGCTGCACTTGCTGGGCCTGGTCCTGCACCTCACCGGCTAAGTCGTACTGGGGGGTGGCCATGTCGTGGCGACTGGCCATGTGGGCAACGGCAAGAGCTAAGCCGCCACTGGCCTGGTCACCGTGGCGCAACTCGCCAAGTTGGCGCAACTCGGGTGGATCCACCTGGCTCACCTGCAGGCAACTAAGCTCGGCATGCAAGCTCACCACCCCATGGCAGGGCAGCAACAGCCAAAGATTCTCGTCGGTAAGGCACTTGAGCAGAGGAAACTGCCCCGGCCCCTTCACCTTCTCCACAATCACCGCCGGCGTCACCCGGCCGCGCAGCTGGGGCGACTTGAGGCTCACCAAAGTGCCCTCGCTGGCGAATTGCAAGGCCAAGGTGAGCTCGTGGGCAACGGTTTCCTCGGCCTGCTGCTGCAGAATCCGCAAAATCCGCCTTTCCTCACGAAGATGAGCTCGCTGCTTTTCGTAATCCTCGAAGTCGTCCCAGGGCACCTCGCCGGAACCATCTTCCAGGCCATCGAGCTGATGCATCAACTGGGCGATCCTGGCCTCGTCCACCACTAAATCGAGGGTGGCCAGGTAGCGGCCAAAACTGCGCTCGACAAGCTCCTTGGCCTTAGCAAGGTTGTATCGCTGCAACAGGTTGAGGACCATGCCGTAGCTAGGCATGAACTGGCTTACCAGCGGATCAGCTGGTGCCGTTGCCAACTGGCCCGCTTCCCGCACGCCCTCAAAGCGGCTCTGCACCGTCACCACGTAGCCCTGGATATCGAGGCCGCGCCGACCAGCCCGACCCGCCATCTGCAAAAACTCACTGCCCATCAAAGGGCGGTGACCTCGCTCGGTGCGCTTGCTAAGCGCCGAAATCACCGTGGTGCGAGCCGGCATATTGATTCCAGCCGCCAGGGTTTCGGTGGCAAACACCACCTTGATCAGCCCCTGCTGGAACAGCTCCTCGATTAGCTCTTTCCATGCCGGCAAAACGCCGGCATGGTGGGCGGCAATGCCCCGCAGCAGGGCCTCGGCGTGGCCGCCTTCCCGCACCGCCTCAGGGGTCGTTGCCACAAACATATCCAGACGGGCCTTGATGCGAGCCTTTTCAGCAGGCGTAACCAGGGCGGATTTGCCCAACTCCTTGACCCCCTTATCGCAACCGCGGCGGCTGAAGATGAAATAGATGGCCGGCAGCATCTCCCGCTCCGCCATCTGAGCCACAACAAAACCCAAGGGCGGTGCCTCGGGCTGTGGCGGTTTCGGTGTTTTTGGGCCCTTGCGCTGGCTGCCTTTGGGGGCGCGCCACACCTTGCAGTTGGGATGGAGCCCGGTGCCCTCGTCGTTTAGTAGGGGGTGCAGCCCCTTGGCACTGCAAAAGCTAAAGGCCAGCGGCACCGGCCGGTGATCACTGAGCACCAGCTGAGTGGGCCCATGCACTTTCTCGATCCAGTCAGTGAGCTGACCGGCATTGGCCACAGTTGCCGAAAGCGCCACTAGCTGAATCGGTGGCGGGCAGTGAATGATCGACTCCTCCCAGACGGTGCCGCGCTGGGAATCGTTCATGTAGTGGCATTCATCAAGCACCACCGCCTCTACACCCTCCAGCGGGTCATCTCCCGCATCTGCTTCGGCGTAGAGCATGTTGCGGAAGATCTCGGTGGTCATCACCAAGACCTGGGCCTCCCGGTTAAGGCTCATATCACCGGTTAGCAACCCCACCTTGTCGGCACCAAACTGCTCACGAAAATCGCGCAACTTCTGATTAGAGAGAGCTTTGAGCGGCGTGGTGTAGAAAACTTTCTGACCATGGGCTAGGGCCCGGTATATGGCGTATTCACCCACCAGGGTCTTCCCTGAGCCAGTCGGGGCGCTCACCACCACCGAATGGCCTTGGTTAAGCGCATCGATCGCCTCGAGCTGAAAGTCGTCGAGCGGAAAAGGGAAAATCGCTGCAGGATCCAGCGCATTGGGCGCCATTTCAGGCACGCTGCTATTTGTGCTGGATCATTAATCCATCTTATGGCCGCAAGGCACTTTCCGCCTCAAGCCAGCTCTAGTAGCAAAAGGCCGGGGCTCGAGCGCGGATTTAGCGTTTGGGCAGCACTGTCCGGCCGTTGACACAACCCGGAACAACATCGCTCCCCTCAAGGGAAAAAACCGCCGCCTGGCGGGTGGAATTGCAGCGTCAACTCTCAGCAATCCCCGCCGAGCGCCGCCGCGGCCTCCGAAGTTTTGCCCCCGGTGCAACCAACGCCACCCTGGAGCAGGCAACTGCAAATGAAAACAGAGCTCCCCTGCTGGATCTAGCGAGCAACGACTACCTAGGCCTTAGCCGTCACCCCAAGGTAGTGGCTGCCGCCCAAGCCACGGCGGCCAGCCAGGGACTGGGGGCCGGAGCCTCACGGCTGGTTAGCGGCAGTCGGCCGGTGCATGGCGAGCTGGAGGCAGCGCTCGCGGCCTGGCTTGGGCGCGAGCGGGTGCTGCTATTTCCCAGCGGCTTTCAAGCAAACCTGGCGGGGGTAGTAGCCCTAGCCGATCGCCACAGCCTGGTCCTGGCTGACCGAATGATCCACCACTCCCTGCTAACCGGGGTGCGCGCCAGTGGTGCCCGGTTGCAGCGCTTCGCCCACAACGACCTAGCCCAGCTCGAATCCAAGCTGCAAGCTGCCCGTCGCAGCGAACCCGAGCAGCGGCTGCTGGTGCTGAGCGAGAGCCTGTTTTCGATGCAAGGCACCAGTGCGGATGTGGCGGCCCTGACGGGCCTCTGCGCTGATCACGGTGCCGCCCTGCTGCTTGATGAGGCCCATGCCCTGGGGGTGCTTGGCCCCGGCGGACGCGGACTGGGCCACAACCAGCCAGAAATCGCCCTGATCAGCGGCACCTTCGGTAAGGCTTTCGGTGGCGGCGGGGCCTTTCTGGCCGGCGATGCGCTGTTAGGGGACTGGCTGCTGCAATCCAGCGGCGCCTTCCGCTACACCACTGCCCTTGCCCCACCTTTGGCCGCCGGCGCCCTGGCTGCCCTGGCCCTGATTCAGGCTGAACCCCGCAGCGAAGCCGTGCTGCAGCGAGCCGCCCATTGGCGCGACAGCCTGGAAGCCGCCGGCTGGCCGCGGCCGCCAGGCATCGGGCCGATCCTGCCGCTGCTGTTGGGCGATGATCTCCGGGCGCTAGAGCTGCAACAACGCTTGGAAGCAGCTGGGCTGTTGTGCGTGGCCATTCGCCCCCCCACCGTGCCCGAAGGCACGGCAAGACTGAGGCTGGTGCTGCGCCACGACCTGCCGGCGGGAACATTGGAAAGATTGCTAACAGCTCTAGGAAATCCTGCATGCAGCTGATTGCCATGCATGGGTGGGCCGGCGATGCCCAGGTCTGGGAACCCTTCCACCACACCTGGAGCGCTCACGGTTGGGCATGGCAGTGCGGTGAACGTGGCTACAGCGGGCAAGCACCCAGGTCGGTGGACTGGCAGAACGATCAGGGGTTGAAACTGGTGATCGCCCACTCGCTTGGCCCCCACCTTCTGCCCGACGCCGTACTGGCCCAGGCCGATGCCGTGGTGCTACTCGCCAGTTTCGGAATGTTCGTGCCGGGGGGAGCCGGCGGTGGCCGATTGCGCAGCGCCATTGCGGCCATGACAAGCCAGCTCTCCGGCCCCGAAGCCAGCACCATGCTGGAAACCTTCATGGAACGCGCCGCCGCCCCCCAGTCCACCAGCCTGCTGCCCCCTGGCATCGCCGCGTTCCCACTTGATGCATCCGGCCGCCAGCGGCTGGCGCAAGACCTAAAGCTCTTGGCGGCCACGGCGGGGCTACCTCCTTGCTTTCCGCTCCAGGCGCGGGTGTTGATAGTGGAAGGTGGCGAGGATCAAATCTTAAATCCGCAAGCCCGCCACCAACTGCGATGCCTCCTACCTGCCGCCGACACCCTGGTGCTGGCGGGGGTGGGGCATTGCCTGCTCAGCCCGGCCCTCGTGCCCACAGTGTGTGGCTGGATAGAGGGCCTGTCGTGAATGCAAATCAAATAAAAGATGCGGTGTTTAGCGCGCAAGTGAGCAGCCGCTTCGGCCGTCACGCCGCCGGCTACGCCCGCCATGCCCTTCTGCAGCAGGGGGTGGCATGGCGCCTAGCCCACCTATGCGGGTCCCTCCACCTGGCCGCCGGGCCCAAGGCCGATCTTGGCGCCGGCAGCGGGCTGGTGGGGCAGGCGCTGAAGGCTCAGGGATGCCAGGAAGGCCTTATGCAGCTTGATATCTGCCCCGAACTACTGGCCCATAACCCCCTGGCATCCGCCGCCGGCCAGCTCGGCTGGGACCTCAACCTGGGGTTACCGGAGCAACTGGGCCAGGCCTCCCTGCTCACCTCCAGTTTCGCGTTGCAGTGGCTGGAGAATCCCCCAGCCCAAGTGCAGCACTGGTGCGAGCAGTTGCGGCCAGGGGGCTGGCTTGGCCTGGCAGTGCCGACAAGTGCCAGTTTCCCCCAGTGGCACCAGGCCGCCGCGACCGCGGCGGTACCCTGCACAGCCCTGAGGCTGCCCGATGCCGAAGCCCTGCTGGCCGCCGTCAGCAGGGGCGGCCTGATAGCTCATTACAGCCGCCGGCTGCGCTTCAGCCGCGCCTACGGCAGCGGCCTCGGCTTTCTGCAGCAGCTGCAGGGCCTCGGGGCCAGCGCCAGCCGGGCCAGCCGTCTCAGTGCGGCCCAGTTGCGCCGGCTGCTGCACTGCTGGCCCGCTGACGGCTGCGTCAGCTGGGAGGTGTTGATGCTGCTTGGTCAGAGAACCGGCCCATGAGTAGTTACAGCAAAGCCCTGGTGATCTGCGGCACCGACACCGATGTGGGCAAAACGGTGGTGAGCGCCCTTGTGGTGCAGGGGCTCGGAGCCACCTACTGGAAACCGGTGCAAAGCGGACTGGAAGGGGGCGGCGATACGGGCAGGCTGCAAGCCCTGCTGCAGCTGCCAGCGACGCGGTTGCTACCGGAGGCCTACCGGCTGCAGACGCCGGTGTCCCCCCACTGGGCCGCCGAACTGGAGGGAATCACGATCGACCCGGCCCGCCTGGCCCTGCCATCAGTGGCCGGAGTGTTGGTAGTTGAGACCGCCGGTGGGCTACTGGTGCCCCTGAGCCGCGACTGGCTGCAGATCGATCAGCTAGCGGTCTGGGGGCTGCCGGTGCTGCTGGTGGCCCGCAGCGGCCTGGGCACCCTCAACCACACCTTGCTGTCTGTTGAGGCTCTGCGCCATCGCTCCATTCCCCTGTTGGGTCTGGTGCTAAACGGGCCACTTCATCCCGACAATCCCGCCACCCTGGCCGCCTTGGCCCAGGCACCGGTGCTAGCCCAACTACCAACTTTAAAACCTGTCACCGCCTCCGCTCTGGCTGCTCAATGGCATGCACAAGAGCTCGGCCGTACCCTGACTGCAGCCATAGCCGCAGCCCCCAATCCCCACCGATGAGCAAGCAGCATTGGTTTGTTAGTGGCGCCCTGGTGCTGCTCTGCGGCGGCGTGTTGGTCCTGTTCACAGACGTAGAAACATCCCTGATGCGACTGGTCATTTGTGGCCAGCTCTCCAGCCCAGGCGAGCGCCAGAGCCGACTTTGCCGTTAAGGCCCCGCCAGAATCACCGCCTCGGCATCGGCCCGCGATAAACCATAAGGAAAGTGACGCACGCACACCTGGCCGTCGCTGTGCCAGCTCACTTTGAGCTCGTCCACCTCCAGCTCAATCTGGGAGCTCCATTCCGGGCGGTGCAGATCCCACAGACAGGGATTGGCGCGCTGCTGCTTGGCACCCAACTGCTCCAGCCATTGCTCCAAAGCCGGCAGGGGGTGGTGATACAGCGGTGTCTGGGAACTGGGCATCTCGTTCATGAAGTCAACCCTGTCACGTTGGCGGCAGTGACCTCAGGCCACCAGCTCGGCCATTGCACCAATTGGGCGCCGCGCATCCAGGCCACTCCCACACCCAGAACTAAGCTCAACACCATGGCAAAACCCAGCAGTAGCAGCGCAAGCCACTCGCCGCCAGAAAGATCACGCCGCACCGAAGCAGGCCGGTTAATGCTGGTTGGTGCCGGTGCAACGGGACTTATGGGCGCCGAAGGCGGGCTCAGCTGATCGTCGTAGCGCTGGCGCAGTGTTGGGTCGCAAAGCACCCCATAGGCCTGCTGCAGCAGCTGAAAAGCCTCGGCAGCCTCCTCAGCCGGCCGCACGGTGGTATCGGGGTGGTAGCGCTTGCTCAGCCTCCGGAACGCCTGGCGTAGCTCCAATGGCGACGCGGTCTGCTGCACCTGGAGCAACTTGTAATAATTGGGTGGGGAGCTGGCCAAGAGCAGGGCACCGGGGAAAAGATCCGGTCTGCGGGATCCTAGAGATCAGAAACCCGTAGCCAAGTTTGATGGCTCGCACCCTCACTGGCAATGCCCTCTGGCAGGAGCTCGGCTGGCAGCCCAACCCAGCCCAAGAACAGTCGCTGGGCGAGCTGCAGGAGCAGTTGCGTCAATGGAATAGCAAGCTCAACTTGACCCGCCTGGTGGAGGACGACGACTTTTGGATAGCCCAGGTGTTTGACAGCCTTTGGCCCCTGGTGCCCCTGCTGCAATCGGTCACAGCCCAGGCGCCGCTGCGACTAATCGATGTGGGCACCGGCGGTGGCTTCCCCGGCCTGGCGCTAGCGATCGCCTTCCCCCAAGCCCAGTTAACCCTGGTGGATTCGGTGGGGCGCAAGGTGGAGGCGGTGCAGGCCATGGCCGCAGCGCTGGGGCTTGGGGAGCGAGTGCAACTGCGCTGTGAGCGGATTGAGCGCACCGGCCAGCAGCTTTCCTGTCGGGGCCAGTTCGACTGGGCCCTAGCCCGTGCCGTGGCCAGCGCGCCAGTGGTGGCCGAATACTTGGTGCCGTTGCTGCAACCCCAAGGGCGAGCTCTGCTTTATCGCGGGCAGTGGTCAGCCAATGACCAACAGGACCTCAACGCTGCTCTTGCCCCCTTGAAGGCTGGCATAGACCAGTGCCTGGTGAAGGAATTACCCAGTGGTAGAGGGAGCCGCCACGCCCTGGTGGTTAAGCCCTTAGCCCCCTGCCCGCGAATCTATCCAAGGGCAGTGGGGCTGCCGGCTAAGCAGCCCCTGGGCGCGGCAACGTGCGCTTAAACCGCACCGGCGAAGGCACACCAAGGGGAAGAATCTCCTGGCCATCTAGCTGCTGCTGCAACTTGGGCAACTGCTCATAAGCAACCCAATGGATGCAATCAACGGGACAGGTATCGATCGCCTCCTGTATCAGCTCGGTGGAGTCACCATCCTGGCGAATCGCGCGGGAGCGTCCCCAGTGAGGCTCAACCGCGAAGGTGTTGACAGCAACATGGGCGCAGTAGCGACAGCCAATGCATACAGCCTCGTCTACCCAAACAGCCTTCTGACCTAAAGCTCCTCCTAGTAATGGTTCGTGACCACTGCGCCGAGCATCAGGCGGAAGGGCGGTGGTGGTGAATGCCAGCGAAGGGTCAAACATGCCGGAAGGAGCTCCCGGATTTAAGCCCAACGGGTAACAACCAATTCAATACTGCCGTCTTGCTGCTGAACTTGTTCGCTCACCTGGAAACCCTCCTCAGCCGTGGCGGCCAGGATGCTGTGCAGGGCATATCGCTGATTAAGCTGGGCCAGGAAACGCTCCACTGGCACGGGTTGGTTCCAGAGGTCGAGATCGGTCACCAGTTCATAACTACCTGTCTCGGGGTTAAGCCTAAAACCGATATCAGCTCCATTGCCCTGGGCCACAGCCAGCTGGGCCTCCACGGTTTGGCCGCGGTAACCGCGAACCATCAGGGTTCCTTCCCTTGGGCCATGACCCAGATCCTCGAGTGCCTCGAGCAAGGACTGGCGATCACGAAGCTCGGTCTTGATGGTGCTGAAGTGCGACATCGGTTGGGAAGGTGTAAGTGGGTTCAGGAGAAAGACTGGACTTGGCTTTCCTGGATCTGTTGCTGGCAGAGAAAGGCTTCAGCAGTTGAACGGCGCTGCTGCACAACCCCAAGCCGGGCTTCAATGCGCTCGGTTAGTTGCTCGCATGCCATGCCCTGCAGACCTTCCACAAGTTCATCGACGCGTCCGTCGGAATGAATCCGATAGCGGATGGTGAGCTGCTCCATCCCACACCAAGAATTTTGTGAATGTTAACAAGTAAATGCAGAGCCCGTTTAGCTGAGTAATCCTTCCTCCACCAACGTCTGCAGACGCTGCAATACCTCCGGCTGTTCGAGTTGCTCAAGAGCCACCCGGGCCTCATCGCGCACCCCCGATTCGAAGTCGTTGAGCATGGCGTGCAAGAGCGACTCAACTACCAGCTGCTGCCTGGGCTCCACCAGCTCGCCGTAGAGGCGACCAAGGGCCCAGGCGCTGTTGCTGCGCACCGCCGGCTCCCTGTCGATGCGAAGGGTTAGCAAAAGCTGGGCCGCTGCGAGATCAGCCTTGGCCGGCCCTGTGCAGCCCGCCTCAGCTAGGGAGCTGGCAGCCCAGAGGCGCACTGCGGCTATATCCACCTGCAGGGAGCGGATCAGGGGATTGAGTATGGGGGCCTCCGGGTAATTGCCCAGGCTCCAAGCCACGGCCTTGCGCACATAGCCATTGTCGTCTGAAACCAACAGGCCGAGCAAGGGCTCAACCGCCTGGGGACTCGGATTGCGGCCCAAGGCGTAAACCGCACTCATCCGCAGAATCGGACAACTCACTGTCAGTAGTGGAAGCAGCAGGGGCAGAGCACGTGGGTCGCGATGTTCGCAAAAAATGCGCAACCCCTGCATGCACTGCTCCTGGCTGCCGCCGCCCGAGTCTCCCCTCAATAACACCAAGCCGAGATCGCACTCGGCCGCCACATCACTGGCCTTTGGATCACTGTTATCAAGATCATCAAGCGGGTCACCACGCAGCTCCTCAGCCAGCTCCTCAGCCAGCATTTCGGGGTCTAGGTAGAGCTCCTTCGGACTTTCACCGAAGCGACTCGCCCCACCGGATGACTGATCTGACTGCGGAGAAACGCTCACAACAATGAATCAGCCAATCGGGGCAGGGGCCGCCATGTCACCTGGCAACCAGATGCGCGCGCTTACTGCAAACAGGGCCAGCCCGAACAACACCACGATGGCGGCCGGCAGCAGGGTTGAGCGGAAAAATTGCACAGCCTTGGCGTTTGCGAGTGCTCCGTTCCATCATCGCCCCTAGGGTTCAACGAATAAAGCCCATGTGATGGCTAAGAGTTCCGACAGCTGGCGGCGTCTAACAGCTGTGACCGTCGAGGGAATAGCTAGCGGCACCCCGCTAATGGTGGGCAGCAAGTTGCTGCAGGGCTGGCTCACCGCTAATGGCATTCCTCTCGCCCTGATTGGTCTGATCCCGCTAGCTGAACTGCCATACACACTGAAGCTATTTTGGGCGCCGTGTCTAGACCGCTGGCCGATCGCCTGGCCCGACCGTCGCCGCGGCTGGCTGCTGATCATGCAGCTGATTTTGGTGGTTGTGATTGCGGCGATGGCCCTGCTGCAACCAAGCACTAATCCAGCCAGCCTCACCGCCATCGGCATCGCGGCCCTGACGTTGGCCGTTTGCAGCGCCACCCAGGACATCGCCGTAGACGCATACCGCACCGACCTACTGCTAGAAGCAGAGCGGGGGCCAGGTGCTTCCGGCGCCACCCTCGGCTACCGGGCCGCCATGCTCGCGGTGGGTGCCGGGGGGTTCTTGTTGGCTGATCGCTTTGGCTGGCCGGCCGCTTTTCTTGCCGCCGCAGGTCTACTGGCGGCCGTAGTGCCATGCACCATCTGGGCACCGGCACTTAAACCAGTTCAACACCCTGTCACGAGCCTGCGGCAAGCGGTGCTTGGTCCAACGCGAGAGTTCCTATTCCGGGCGGGCCCAAACAGAGCCTGGCAGTTGCTGCTGCTGGTGCTGCTCTACCGCTGGCCCGATGGCCTGCTGAACGCGATGGCCATCCCCTTCCTTAAGTTACAGGGGTTTAGCGAAGCCCAGATCGGCTTAATACAAGGGGGCTGGGCGATTGCCGCCACCATCGCAGGCACCGTGATTGGCGGCCTGCTGTTCGCCCGTATCGGCATGAACCGCTCGCTATGGCTGTTCGCCATCGCGGGTATCTGCGGCAACCTCACCTATTGGGCCCTAGCTCAGTTCAATTGGGGCTTTAGCGGGCTGATCGCCGCCGTGAGCCTGGAGAACCTGAGTGGAGGCATGGTGGGCGCGGTATTTGTGGCACTGCTGATGAGCCTCTGCAACCCACGCTTTTCCGCCACCCAGTACGCCCTGCTTTCCGGCATCTACGCCCTGAGCCGCTCGCTGCTATCTGCCCCGGCTGGCGTGGTGGCGGGCAACATTGGCTGGCCAATGTTTTTCCTGGTTACGGCTGCTGCCGCGATACCCGCTTTTCTGCTGATGCTGCAGCTCACCCCCTGGGGGGAACAGGAAGCTCGCGGCGCCTTCGATCCCAGTCGCGACGCCACCTAATCGAGCTCCAGCTCACGCCGGCTCCAGGCTGCCCTCGAGCCGGCGACGCAGTTGACCGCAGGCGGCATCGGCATCGAGGCCGCGGCTGGCCCGAACACTTACAGCCACATGGCGATCCATGAGCGCCTGTCGAAATGCCTCCACCGCGCCAGGTGCCGGACGCTGGAATTCCTCCTCGGCGATCGGGTTATATGGAATCAGATTCACATGGCTCTGGAAACCTCGCAAGAGCCGCGAAAGGGCCTCGGCATGGCGAGGCTGGTCGTTTAGCCCACCCAGCAGGATGTATTCGAAGCTCACTCTCCTGCCAGTAAGTTCAACGTAGTGACGGCAATCGGCTAGCAAGGTTTCCAGGGGATAGGCATGGGCCGTTGGGATCAGTTCCTCCCGCAGCCGCTGATCCGGTGCATGCAGGCTCACCGCCAAGGTGAACTGGGCCCGGCCCAGCCGCTCTAGGGCCTGCTCAGCCAAGGTGGGCAGGCTTTTGGGCACCCCCACGGTGCTCACAGTGATCTGGCGCTGAGCCATACCCAGATCGGTGCAGAGGCAATCGATCGCTGCCAGCACCGCCTCGCTGTTTAGCAGGGGCTCACCCATACCCATAAACACCACATGGCTTGGGCGCTGGTCCATCACCTCGCGCACGCTCAGCACCTGATCAACGATCTCGTGCACCGCCAGGGAGCGTTGTAGCCCCCCTTTACCGGTAGCGCAAAAGCGACATGCCATCGGGCAGCCGACTTGGCTGCTCACGCACACAGTGAGCCTGCCTTCGGCGGGGATCCCCACGGTCTCGAGGCTGAGACCGTCGTGGGTACCAAGCAATAGTTTTGTAGTGCCATCGCGGGCGACACTGCGGTGGAGCTCCCGGGAGCGACCGATCCAGTCGTTCGAACTACTTGGGGGCTGAGCTGCTAGCTGGTCCCTGAAGACTTTGGGCAGCACAGTCACCTCGTCGATACTGCGTGCTCCCTTGGCGTAAAGCCAATCGTGCAGCTGTCGGCCGCGAAAGGGTGCTTGACCATGGCCAACGGCCCACTGCTCCAGGGCCGGTAAATTCATCCCAAGGAGGGGAGTGGCTAGCGGCGCAGAGAGCGTTGCGCTCAAGGCCAGATCAACAAGGCGTGGCCCAGCTTCCACTCCGCCACCAGCAGGGCGATAAAACCCAGCATGGCCATGCGGCCATTGAGCAACTCAGTGTGGGTGTGAAAACCAAATCGGGGCAGCCGGCGCTGCGGCACCAGCGTATTCAGGCTGGTGCGAGCGGAATTACTCATCAGTGAGCAGGCCCTCTTCCTGCAGACCCTCTAGGGCAGCTGGATCAGCAATCAGCTCCTCTTCCAGACCCTCCTCAACGGATGGTCGGGTAAAGGCCGCCGTGCCGCTGGCGCTGGCTTCAATGCCATGGCGGCTGCGAGTTGCCTCTAGGTCCGCATCGGAGGGATCATCCAGCACGGCCATCGACGCCGCAGGTGCAGGCATCTCGACTGTGTAGTCGGGGCGCAAGTTCTGCATACGGCGATAGCCCATGGCCTCCTCTTCGAGGATGTCGGGATGGGGTCCAGCCTCAGCCCGCAGTTCCTCCTCGAAGCCGCTGAAGCCAGTACCAGCAGGGATCAGGCGTCCGATGATCACGTTTTCCTTGAGACCGCGCAGCCAGTCGCTCTTGCCTTCAATCGCAGCCTCAGTGAGAACACGAGTGGTCTCCTGGAAGGAGGCAGCCGAGATGAAGCTGTCGGTGTTTAGCGAGGCCTTAGTGATGCCTAGCAGCACCGGTGTGAACTCGGCGGGTGCACCACCGGTGATTGCCATGGCACTATTCACCTGCTCCACTTGGCGAAGCTCGATTAGCTCACCGGGCAGCAGGGTGGTGTCCCCAGCATCCTCGATGCGAACCTTGCTGGTCATCTGGCGCACGATCACTTCGATGTGCTTGTCGCTAATCGCCACTCCCTGGCTCTTGTAGACGTTCTGCACCTCCGTGACCATCCGGAACTGCAGCTTGGAGATAGCCTCCTGAGCCGCCTCCATAGTGGGCTTGCGACTGCGCAGATCTTCAAAGAAGACCTCCAGCAACTCGTGGGGGTTTATCGGGCCGTCGGTGAGCGATTCACCGGCATGCACCTGCTGGCTATCGCTCACCATCACGTTGCGACCCAAAAGGATTGGGTACTCGGTGATGGCATCGTCATGCTCGATAACCGAGACGGTTATCGAGTCATCGTCATCACCTTGCTTGATCTGCACAGTCCCACTCTTGCGGCAAAGAATTGTGGATTCCCGAGGACGGCGGGCCTCCAGCAGCTCCTCAATACGTGGTAAGCCCTGCACGATGTCGCCCGTCTTTTGGCGTTCGAACACCAGGTTGGCCAGGGCATCCCCGCGCTGCACCAACTCACCATCGCGCACGTGGAGCACTGAGTCTGGCGAAACCATATAAGGGCGACCGAGACGAATCGTGAGAGTGCTGCCGTTGATGGCCTCCACCTGACCGCAGCAGGGAGATGAGATTCCCTCCGCCAGCAGGCTCCCATCGACGATGCGCTGCTCAACCGCCACCTCACACTTGGCCGATCCAAGCTCAATGTTTCGGGTGTCACCGTCGCGCTCCACAATCAAACGGCGGATCGGCTCGCCAACAATTAGATCAGGCAGCTGAACTACTCCATCTTCCTTACAGAGGATCTGGGTGGTAGCCACCACATCGCCGCGCTTCACCGCAATGCCATCTTCCACTTGGAGATCAGTGTGGGTGGAGCCGTGGCTTGCATCGGAAAGGGTGTCGCGACGCACAAGCAGGGTTTCCAAAATCGTGAGCTGCAGGCGCTCGATTGTCTTGGCCCGCTTGTCAGACACCGCTTCCACATCCACCGTCATCTGGGGAGTGGTGTCGATAGTTTCCAGAATCAGCTGGGTGCGCAGCAGCTCCACACCATCGACGCTCTTGATCAACTCGCCATCTTTAAAGGCCAGACGCTGAGTTGCTTTGAGATTTAAAGAAGGGCCACCAGACTGCTTGACCGCGCCCAATTCGGGCAGGTGGGCAGCATCTGGAATGGCGTACTCCTCAACCGGACGCAGCAGCAAGGCCCCGCCGTCAGGGGTTTCAACTGATTCCACAAATAGAATCGCTTCTGCCTTAAGACCCTTGGCGATCTCTTCGCCAGGAGTAACCATCTTGCCGTCAGCAAATTTGCTGACTGTTTTGCTGTCGGAGACCAAGTGCAGAGTGCCTGAGCGCACAATGATTTCCCGAAGAATGTCGTTCTTCTGGGTCACCGTGACGATGCCAGCGGTCTGACTAAAAATATCTTTCACCACCTCGGTGCCGGCCTCAATCCACTGGCCGTCCTCGATCATCAACAAGGAGATGTCCTTGTTGATCTCGTGGGTTTCCTGGGGTATCCAAAGCAGGGTGCCGCCCTTGCTTACCTCATAGCCGTTCTTGGCACTGCGGGCTTTCTTGATCGCAAGCCCAGGAGCAAACTTGACGGTGCCTCCGGACTGGGTGCGGAAGCGATCATCGGCCAGCTCAGCGATCACCTCACCATTGGCTATTTTGCTGCCGGGGGCGGTATTAAGGCGGTAACGAATGTTGTCCTTGCCCTCGAGGTGCCAAATCTCCCCTGAGTGGGTGGATTCACCAACTAACTTGCAATCTTTGAGAGTGAGGCTGGCGGTGACGATCTGAACCTCGCGAGAGTCTCCTGCGCTCTCGCGCAGGCGAACGGCGCCGCCGTACTCACTCACAAGCCGGCTTTCGGCCAGCACTTCGCCAGTGGTAACGGCCTTGTTGCCACCCACCACAGGCAGGGCATTAGGCGGCAAATTGTAGACGTCCCCGCTGAACACCCACATCCGGCCCAGTCGCTGGGCCTTAAGAGTGATGTTGCCCTGGCGGTCGGTGACCTCCTTGGGCTGGATTGCATCCTCGTAACGCACTTGGCCTGCCAGGTCGCAGATCACGTCCTTGGTGGCCTTCTCAACGCTCTTTTTAACCGCTACACCAGCGGCGATCTGGGCCAGGATCGTGTCTCCGGGCACGGTATCGCCGTCGGCGACAAACAGAATTGAACCGTTGATGATGTCGAGCTTTTGCAGCTTGCCCTTGCCTGTGGGCTTAACGCTGAGGGAGAAGTCGGTTTCAGCTAGCTGAGCCTCCACTCCGTGGGGGGTCCGGAAGGGCCGCACCCGAGCCTTTGGCCCGAATTCGATAGTGCCGTCCACCAGCGAGCGCACGAGACCGGTTTCGGCCGTGGACACACCACCGGTGTGGAAGGTCCTCATCGTGAGCTGGGTGCCGGGTTCACCGATCGACTGGGCAGCAACAATGCCTACTGCTTCACCGAGGTCAACTAGCTGGTTGTGGGCTAGGGCCCAGCCATAACACTTGCGGCATACCGAACGAGAGGCCTCGCAGGTAAGCGGTGAACGCACCTTCACCGTTTTCACACCACCTTCCTCGATCCGGCGCGACAAGATCGGATCGATCTCTCCGTTCCGTTCAACCAGGGTTTCGCCGTCCTCGGCGATTACGGGCTCGGCTGCTAAGCGGCCGATCAACCTGGAACCAAACCTACCTTTCTCATCCGCATCGATCGGAATGCTGCGGGTTGTGCCGCAGTCGTCTTCCCGCACGATCACATCCTGGGCAACGTCTACCAATCGGCGGGTGAGGTAACCGGAGTCAGCTGTGCGCAGGGCAGTGTCCACTAGGCCCTTTCGGGCGCCGTAGGAGGAGATCACGTATTCGGTGACCGTCAGACCCTCACGGAAGTTGGTGCGGATGGGCAAGTCAATAATTTCCCCTTGGGGGTTGGCCATCAAGCCGCGCATGCCCACCAGCTGGCGCACCTGAGACATGTTGCCCCGGGCACCGGAGTTAGCCATCATCCACACAGAGTTAAGTGGATCGTTCTCGTTGAAGTTGCGGCGCACAGCAGCAACAAGCCGTTCGTTGGTTTCTGTCCAGGTGTCGATCACCTTGGTGTGACGCTCCACCTCGGTGATCTCTCCAAGCCGGTAGCGCTCTTCTGTTTCAGTGATCTGCTCCTCAGCTTCAGCCAGCAGCGCAGCTTTGTCACCAGGAATGCGGAGATCGTCGACCGAGATCGAAACGGCGGCCTGGGTGGCGTAGTGGAAGCCAAGATCCTTGAGCTCATCGGCCATTGAAGCCGTAGCCGCCGTGCCATGGTGCTTGTAGGCCCAAGCGACAAGATTGCGCAGAGCCTTCTTGTCGATAATGCGGTTGCGGAATGGTGGCGCCTGCTTGCTAAGCGCCTTGCTCGCCTTCAGTGCTGCAGCAGCAGCCATTTCCAGAGCGGCTGCCTCGGCGGCCTTCTTGGCACTCTTTTTGGTGGTTTTCTTAGCTGGTGTGGCTGTCATGGCTGCGCGCAGTTGATAGACGTAATAGGAGAGAAACGGAAACCCGGAACCTTGAATCAGGAACGGCCGTCAGGTCGCAGCCACGGCGTCGATGATCGTGTGATTGATCACGACACGGCCCACGGTGGTGAGTAGGTAGCGGCTGATTAAGGCGCCATCTTCATCCAAACGATCGCGGCGGAACAGCCACTGCTCTATGCGAGTGCCATCGCTGAGAGTTTCTTCCTTTTGGGGCTGCTTATCCTCATCGTCGTTCTCCACCTCACCGTTAAAACGCACCCAAATCCAATCGTGGAGATGAAGGTGCTTTTCCTCAAAGGCATCAATCACATCGTCGAGGTTGGCAAAGGTCTTGGACCGGTCTCCAAATTCGGGCTTTATGGCTCCAGGCTTTTCTGCCGTGAGGTAGTAAGCACCAAGCACCATGTCCTGAGACGGGGTGATGATCGGCTCGCCAGTTGCGGGAGAAAGGATGTTGTTGCTGGCGAGCATCAACATGCGAGCCTCGGTTTGAGCCTCGATCGCCAGCGGCACGTGCACCGCCATTTGGTCACCGTCAAAGTCGGCGTTAAAGGCTGGGCACACCAGTGGATGTAGCTGGATGGCACGACCATCAACCAATATCGGCTCAAAGGCCTGAATGCCAAGACGGTGCAGGGTCGGAGCTCGATTCAGCAGGATCGGGTGACCTTCGATCACCTCCTGAAGCACCTGCATCACTTCATCATCAGCGCGCTGAATCAGCTTCTTGGCAGCCTTGATGTTGTTGACGATGTTCTGGCGAATCAAGCGATGAATCACGAACGGTTGAAACAGCTCGATCGCCATCTCCTTAGGCAACCCACACTGGTGCATCTTCAGCTTCGGACCCACCACGATCACTGAACGACCGGAGTAGTCGACACGCTTGCCAAGCAAGTTTTGACGGAATCGGCCCTGTTTGCCCTCAATGATGTCACTAAGCGATTTCAGAGCCCGGTTATTAGCGCCCACCACGGTGCGTCCACGGCGACCGTTATCAATTAATGCGTCTACCGCCTCCTGCAGCATTCGCTTCTCGTTACGAACGATGATTTCAGGAGCCAAGATTTCCTGCAGACGCGCCAATCGGTTGTTCCGGTTGATGACGCGGCGGTAGAGGTCGTTGAGGTCTGAGGTGGCGAAGCGACCGCCATCTAGCTGCACCATCGGGCGCAGGTCGGGAGGAATAACAGGGATCACATCGAGCACCATCCAGTCGGGACGGGCACCAGTAGCGATGAAGTTGTCGATTACTCGCAAGCGTTTGATCAGCTTGGCGCGCTTTTGCCCCTTGCTGGCGGCAACATCTTCACGCAGCTGCTCTGCGTTCTCGTTGAGTTCTATATCTTGCAGCAGTTGCTTCAACGCCTCGGCGCCGATTCCCACCACTGGCTCATTCTCGATATCAGAATCCTCGGCATAAATTTGGTCCTCTATCTCCAGCCACTCATCTTCCGTAAGAAGTTGCTTGTAGGTGAGGTCCTTATGGTCGCCTGGATCGAGCACCACGTAGCAGTTGAAGTAAACAATCTGCTCAACATCCCGCAAGGGCATGTCGAGCAGGATCGCTACGTAGCTGGGAATACCTTTGAGATACCAAACGTGGGATACGGGGGCTGCCAGTTTGATGAAACCCATGCGGTGACGGCGCACCCGGCTCTCCGTAACCTCCACACCACAGCGCTCGCAGACGATGCCGCGGTGACGCACCCGTTTGTACTTACCGCAGTGGCACTCCCAGTCCTTGGACGGGCCAAAGATCTTCTCGCAGAAGAGCCCATCCATCTCGGGCTTCAGGGTGCGGTAGTTAATGGTTTCTGGCTTGGTTACCTCACCAACCACTTGGCCATTAGGCAGCGTGCGCTGCCCCCACTGCATGATCCGCTCAGGCGACGCCAAGGTGATCTTGACGTAGTCGAAGTGGTTTTCGGTGCGGAGGTTGCTGTTAGACATCGGCTTGCAGCTCGCGGAGATCGAGAAAGGAATGGGGGGCACGGCTTCGCCCCAAGGAGGAGCGATCCGCGATCAATCAGCGATCAGTCGTCGTCATAGTCCGCGACGCCTAGGGATTCGTAAGTTGGGCGACTGGGGGTGCTACGGCGAGGATTGACGTCCTGCATCAGATCCACCTCTTCGCCAGCCTCTGTATAGACGGCGATGTCTAGACCAAGCGACTGAAGCTCGCGCATCAGCACCTTGAACGACTCCGGCGTGCCAGGACGGGGGATCGGCTTGCCTTTGACGATGGCGTTGAGCGCCTCGTTGCGGCCCTGCATGTCGTCGGACTTGACGGTGAGCAGTTCCTGCAGTGTGTAGGCGGCGCCATAGGCCTCAAGAGCCCAGACCTCCATCTCACCAAGGCGCTGGCCGCCTTGCTGGGCCTTGCCGCCGAGAGGCTGCTGGGTAACCAAGGAGTAAGGGCCGGTGGAGCGGGCGTGGATCTTGTCGTCCACTAGGTGAACCAACTTAAGAATGTGGGCATATCCCACAGTCACAGGCTGGTCAAAAGGCTCGCCGCTGCGGCCATCAATCAACTGTATTTTGCCTGGGTTGTCGGGGTTGTAGACCCATTCCTTCCCGGGCAATTTGGCGGCTTCCTCGAGATAAGCCTGCACGGTCTGCTTTGACTTTTCAGCCCCGTGCATCTCATCAAACGGCACCACCTTGACCCGGCAGTCGAGGTGGGAAGACGCCCAACCCATTAGGCACTCGAACACCTGGCCCACATTCATGCGGCTCGGCACACCCAGGGGGTTGAGCACGATGTCGATGGGGGTGCCATCGGGCAGGTACGGCATGTCCTGCTGGGGCAGGATCCGACTGATGATGCCCTTATTGCCGTGGCGGCCAGCCATTTTGTCGCCAACCTGAATTTTGCGGCGCTGGGCCACATAAACCCGCACCACCATGTTGGCGCCGGGCGGCAGTTCGTCACCCTGTTCGCGTGTGTATATACGAACGTCAACAATCCGACCCCTTTCAGTGCTTGGCACTCGTAAGGAGTTGTCGCGCACATCACGAGCCTTCTCACCAAAAATTGCTCGCAGCAACTTTTCTTCTGGGGGCTGGTCAGATTCACCTTTGGGGGTCACCTTGCCAACCAAGATGTCACCGCTTTCGACGTAGGCACCGATGCGGATAATTCCCATCTCGTCCAAATGGCCCAGGCTCTCCTCGGCCACGTTAGGGATTTCCCGGGTGATCTCTTCAGGACCAAGCTTGGTCTGACGGGCTTCAATCTCGTACTTCTCGATGTGAACCGAGGTGTATAGATCGTCATGAACGAGACGATCACTTAATAAGATTGCGTCCTCGTAGTTGTAACCCTCCCACGGCATGTAGGCGATCAACACATTTTGCCCAAGGGCAATCTCACCGCCCTCACACGCAGAACCATCGGCCAAAACTTGACCGGCAATCACGGGATCGCCCTGGCGAACAATCGGACGTTGGTTGAGGCAAGTGTCCTGATTGGAGCGCTGATATTTCTGCAGATGGTGCACATGATCGGTGCCTTGCTCATCTCGGATCACGATGGCTGTGGCATCGACAAAGGTGACCGTGCCATTGACCCGGGTGATCGGCACCATGCCGGAGTCGCGGGCCACCTGGGTTTCCAGGCCTGTGCCCACCAAGGGGCGCTCTGGACGCAGAAGAGGCACGGCCTGACGCTGCATGTTGGATCCCATTAGGGCCCGGTTGGCGTCGTCATGCTCCAAGAAGGGGATCAAGGAAGTAGCGACCGAGATCACCTGCACAGGCGAAAGCTGGACGTAATCGACCTGCTCAGGTGGCACCTTCTCAAAATCCTGGCGGTAGCGAACAGGCACAAGAACTGAGGTGATGTAGCCATCAGAATTGGTGGGCACGTCGCCAGGGGCTACGCGGCACTCATCCTCCAGATCGGCAGATAGATAGATAGGGTCACCGCTCTTATGAACGATGCCCTCTTCTACCCTCCAGAACGGAGTTTCAATGAAACCGTACTCATTGACTCGGGCGTGGGTGGCCAGGGAACCAATCAGGCCTGCATTCGGCCCTTCCGGCGTCTCGATCGGGCAGATGCGGCCGTAGTGGGAAGGGTGAATGTCGCGCACCGCAAAGCCCGCTCGCTCGCGAGTTAATCCACCAGGACCCAAGGCGCTGATTCGGCGCTTGTGGGTTAGCTCCGCCAACGGGTTGGTCTGGTCCATGAACTGGCTCAGCTGGCTGGAGCCAAAGAACTCTTTAATCGCCGCCACTAATGGTTTGGGATTCACCAGCTGGGCAGGCGTAAGTGATTCGGTTTCGCCGACCGTCATCCGCTCCTTAATGATTCGCTCGAGCCGATTGAGACCTACCCGAACCTGGTTTTGCAGAAGCTCTCCCACCGACCGCACCCGTCGATTACCGAGGTGGTCGATGTCGTCGAGGCTTGCGCCGCCCACATCGAGCTCGAGATTGATCAAATAGTCGATCGTGCTGAGCACGTCCTCAGGAGTGAGGGTGCGCACCGCGTCAGGGATGGTGAGACGCAGCTTTTTATTGATTTTGTAACGCCCAACGCGACCAAGGTCGTAGCGCTTGGCATCGAAAAAGCGGCTATGCAGCAGCGTCTGACCGCCACTGACAGACGGAGGTTCACCTGGACGCAGCTTTTTGTAGAGCTCTAGCAGGGCCTGATCTTCAGATGCAATGCCCTCGTCGTTTGCCGACTCGATCGACTTCTGGTAGTACTCAGGATGACGCAGCTTGTCGAGGACGTCGTTGTCGGAAAGGCCAATGGCCCGCATCAAAACGTGGGCATTGATCTTGCGCGTTTTGTCGACCCGAACATGTACCAAGTCGTTTTTATCGGTTTCAAACTTCAACCAGGCACCCCGATTGGGGATCAAGCTGGCGTTGAAGGTTTTACGGCCGTTTTTATCCTGATCATCTTTGAAATAGACACCAGGCGAACGCACAATCTGATTAACGATCACCCGCTCGGCGCCGTTAATGATGAAGGTGCCTCGCTCGGTCATCAAGGGCAGCTCGCCGATGAAAACCTCTTGCTCCTTAATTTCTCCTGTCTCCTTATTAACCAGGCGGCAGGTGACATACATCTGCGAAGCAAAAGTCGCATCACGGCGCTTTGCTTCTTCAACGTCGTGACGCGGGCGCTTCAAGCGGTATTCACTTCCAATGAAGTGCAGCTCGAGCTTGCCGGTGTAGTCGGTAATAGGCGAAAAGCTCTCAAGCTCTTCGATTAGGCCCTTCTCCAGGAACCATTTGAAGCTCGCGCGCTGCACCTCCACCAAATCGGGGAGGTAAGTGGCGGTCTTAGCGACCTGGATCGCGCTGCTCATGCGGTGAACCTGCAGGAACGGGTGGATAAGGACTGGACAGTGGAACGCTTCTGATGCCGATCACCGCTGGATTGAATGCTCCGCAAACGCTCACGCCGACAGCCGCTCCCCTATTAAGGGACGGCTGCCCACGAGGACCTAATTAACGGGTTCGCTTCAATAACGCAGACGTCGACAACAAGCAGCGCTTCCGCTTACAGGCCAATAAAACATCATACATTGTGAAGCGGCAGGCCAAACAGCCGTGAAGCGTTGGCACTGCTGGCATTGGCCACTTCTGTGAGGGTTTGCCCACGCAAATCGGAAACCCGGGCTGCGACCGCTGCCACAAATGCCGGTTCGTTGCGCTTGCCGCGACGGGGGACCGGCGCCAAAAAGGGGCAATCGGTTTCTACCAAATAGCGATCAGCAGGCACCTGTCGTGCGCAGACATGGGTTGTTTCCGCCTTGGGGAAAGTCACCGTACCGCTAAAGCTAATGAAGAAGCCAAGCTCTAAAAAACTAGCCATCTCCGCAGGGGTCCCCCCCCAGCAATGCATCACCCCGCGAGGACAGCCACCTAAAGAGCTCCGCTGCCTCAGCAAAGCCAACATCTGCTCGGCAGCGTCGCGGCAATGCACGATGACTGGCAGGTCTAGCTCCACTGCCAGATCAAGCTGGGGTTCGAGAATTGCCATCTGGGCATCCAGATTCTGCTCACGAAACAGATCAAGGCCGAGTTCTCCGATCGCTACCACCCGCCGATCAGCCTGGGCGGCTTGACGTAAAACCTCTGGCGTGTCGGGCTGCCAATGCTCGGAATCAAGGGGATGGACCCCTACGGAATAACGCAACTCGCCGAAACGATCTGCCAGGGCGCGGATAGCTGGAATTTCCCCGGGCTCAACACATGCATGAACAAGAGAACGAACACCAGCATCGCGCCAGCGTTGAGCCACAGCCTCTAAGTCATCATCGAAATTGCGGAAAACGATGTGGCAGTGGCTGTCAACCAAAACAGGCAAACCCGATTCGGTCGCTACTGGCGAAGCAATCACGAAGGGAATCTGGCTCAGGCTTGAACGGCTGCGCCCGGCTCGATCACCTGCTTTACAGCCGCACTAATGCGCGATTTCTGATTGGCTCCGGTATTGCGGTGCAACACACCAACCTTCACAGCCTTATCGATCTTGCTGAAGGCGGCGTTCATGGTTGTTTGAACAGCCGTCTTGGCGTCTTCACCAGGGGTTTGGGAGTAAGCATTGCAAGCGGTGAAGCAGCGCTTCATCAAGGTGCGCAGTCCCGACTTGTAGGTGCGGTTGCGGAGACGGTTGCGCTCTGCAACCTCGATGCGCTTCTTCGATGAAGTGTTATTGGCCACAGGCGGACGAAAGCTGTATCACAGAAATGGATCCTAACGCCAGGACCGCCGAAGCCCCCCACCGGTTGCACGAGCTGTGCACGCCTAACTTAATGAAGCCTTACCCCTGAGCCGTTCCGTGGTCGCAACGCCTGTTGCCCTATCGATCCGCTGCTTGCGCGATGACGGTTCAAACGCTGCCTCTGATCGACTGGCAAGCATCGCCGAGCGAACCAGTGGCGGGCGCCTGCGCGAAGAAATGGTTCAGGTCGAGGAGATCCTCTCCCGGGTGCAAACGGAGGGCGATGCCGCTCTTATGGAGCTCACCGAACGCTTCGATGGCGTTCGCCCCGATCCACTGCGGATTCCGCCACAGCGATTAGCTAATGCCTGGCAAGCCACATCGGCACCCCTGCGCGACGCCCTGCACCTGGCACACCAGAGAATTCTCAACTTCCACCAGCATCAACTGCCGGCCGACCTGACCGTCACGGGTCCCCATGGCGAATTGTTGGGCCGGCGCTGGCGGCCGGTGCAGCGGGCCGGCCTTTACATCCCTGGGGGGCGGGCTTCGTACCCCAGCACTGTGCTGATGAATGCTGTGCCGGCCAGGGTAGCCGGGGTGCAGCAGCTCGTAATGGTGACACCGCCAGGCCCAGGCGGTGAGCCCAATGAAACCGTGCTCGCAGCTGCCCACCTGGCCGGCGTCGAGGAGGTTTATCGGGTTGGCGGCGCCCAGGCGATCGGCGCCATGGCCTTCGGTACCGCCACCATTCCCAGGGTCGATGTGATCAGCGGCCCCGGCAACCTTTATGTGACCCTGGCTAAAAAAGCGGTCTACGGCCGCGTGGCAATCGATTCGCTGGCAGGGCCGAGTGAGGTGCTCGTGATCGCCGACCACAGCGCCCGGGCCGACCAGGTGGCAGCCGACCTGCTGGCCCAGGCTGAGCACGACCCCCTGGCTGCCGCGATCTTGCTGACCACAAGCCCGGAGCTGGCCGCCGCCATGCCAGCAGCCCTGGAGGCACAGCTTGAAAACCACCCCAGGTCTGAAATCACACGTACCGCGCTCAATGACTGGGGGCTGATTGTGCTGTGCGAGAGCCTTAGCCGGGCCGCCCAACTCAGCGACTGCTTCGCGCCTGAACACCTGGAGTTGTTGGTGGAACACCCGGAAAAACTGGCCGAACAGATCCAGCACGCCGGTGCCATCTTTATGGGTCAGTACACCCCCGAGGCTGTAGGCGACTACCTAGCGGGCCCCAATCACACCCTGCCTACCGCCGGCACGGCTCGCTTTGCCGGAGCCCTGAGTGTGGAGACATTTATGTGCCACACCAGCCTTATTTGCTTCAACCGAAAAGCCCTCGAGGCAACCGGGGCCGCGGTGATCACCCTGGCAGAAAGCGAGGGGCTGCACAGTCACGCCGAGTCAGTGAGGCGCAGGCTGAATTGAAGCGGCTCAGGCCTTGAGCAGATCCCGCACCCGGGGCTGCCCATCAACGATCTCGCCTACCAGCACCTGGTCAGTGACATTCACAAACAGGCCGTTCTCCAGCACACCTGGCAAGTTGTTGATTGCTGCCTCCAGGCCAGCCGGATCACTTATCCCGCCTGCGAATTTCGCATCCAGCACGAGATTGCCCTGGTCGGTCACCACCGGGCCAGCCTTCTTGATGGCCATGCGCAACTGGGCATCGCCGCCCATGGCAGCTAGCTGGGCCTGCACCTGACGCCAGGCTCCAGGAAGTACCTCTACGGGCAACAGAAAGCTGAGATTCAAGATATCGACGAGCTTTGTGGAATCCACAACCACCACAAAGCGGTCAGCCCGCACTGCTACCAATTTCTCCTGAACGTGACAGGCACCACCGCCCTTGATCAATTGAAAAGCGGGATCCACCTCGTCCGCACCATCGATCGCAAGATCGATGAGCTCAATTGCATTAAGGCTCTTCAGCGGGATGCCGAGCTCAGCTGCCAGCACCTCTCCTTGGAAGGATGTGGTGACGCCCACCACATCGGTGAGTTCCCCGCTCTTGAGCTTGGCTCCAAGGGCCTGAATCATTAGGGCTGCTGTGGAGCCGGAACCCAAGCCAACAACCATGCCGCTCTGTATCTGCTCAGTGGCCGCAGCAGCAACAGCCTGCTTCATCCGGTCCTGCAGATCCGACATCAAATATTCCTGAATCGGCCGCGACCGTAGCAGCGCTCAACCTGAGTGGGGCAGGGCCGCCGGCTTGATCATCAGGCTGAGTTCACGTTGACCCCGAACCACCGTGAGCGCCAGAGGCTCGCCAACACTGCTGCGTTCAACGCGCTCCAGCAGGCTGGCCGGATCCGGCACGGGCTGATCAGCCACAGCCACCACCAGGTCACCTCGGCGCAGGCCAGCCGTTTCAGCCGGACTAGCGGGAAGCACCCGTTGCACTAGGGCCCCATCCCGTTCTGGCAGCTGCAAAAGAGCCTCGGGATCACGATTGTTGTCCCTGGCCCGGCGGGCAGTGAGCGACACCAGCTGCAAACCCAAATAGGGATGAACCACCTGGCCGCCACTGCTGAGCTGACTTGCCACACCTCGGGCCAAGTTGATAGGGATCGCAAATCCCAGGCCTGCGCCTGGTCCAGAGCGCACCAGGGTATTGATACCGATCACCTCTCCACTGGCATTAATCAGCGGACCACCTGAATTACCTGGATTGATGGCCGCGTCGGTTTGGATCAGATCAAGGCGCTTATCGGAGAAGCCCAAGCTATTGATATTGCGGTGCAGGCTCGAAACGATTCCCAGGGTCACGGTGCGCTCCAAGCCATAAGGGCTACCCATGGCTATGGCCCAATCGCCCACCTCCAGGGCCTCAGAGTCGCCCAGGCGGGCAGAGCGCAAATCCCGTGGGCCTGAGATTTTGACCACGGCCAGATCAGTCACCGAATCGGCCCCCACCACAGCACCATCCAACTGGCGGCCGTCAGCCAGGGTCACCTCCACGCTGTCGACTTGATCGACCACATGGGCATTGGTGAGGACCAGCCCTTTGGCCGCGTCGATCACCACACCGGAGCCCTGACCCCGCTCTCGCGTGCTGCCGGAGGGGTCGCCAAACAGGTCGCGCAACAAAGGATCAAGCAGAGCGGGATCAAAGGCTTGGCGAGCCACCTCGCGCTCGGTGTCGATCCGCACCACCGCTGGAGCCACGGCCCGAGCTGCCTCGGCCACAAAGCTGTGAGGAATGGCCTGCGCGACGAGATCTGCCGCAGGCTCGAGAGCTAGGGCAGCAGCGCTGAAAGATCCAAATCCCACGACTAGGCCTAGTCCGACCGTCCAAACCAGCCTGACCAAGAACAAGCTCGCCCCCAACACCCACTTCATCGACATTCTTTGACACATGCCTATGAGGTTAGGGAGCCCATCAAGGCGCCAGGGAATAGGCATAAGTGCCGGCGGGCTGTTGTACAGGCTTAAGTTGGATTTGATTTCATTTCGGCTATGGCAGCTATTCCCCCCGGCACACGTCAGCAATGCAGCCTTTGCCAGGTGGAAATACAAGGCATGGTTGGCGGCAACGATTTAGTTCACTTCAGCCAGGGAGACCCAGGAACTAGGGCAAAGCTCTGGGCACGGGTATGTCAATACATACGCACCGGCGAACAGCAAGCGCAGTGCCTGAATCAAGACGCTAGCCAAATGGGCACCGTCCAACCAACTGACTACTTCGCGGAAGCCCCGATCGTCGAACTACCTCCGGCGGGGGCGACTAGCTCTTGAGCCGGCAATCCCTTAAGGTTAGGACTTGCCCGGCGGGCATACCCTTCAGTCACGCCCTAGCTGCTAGCTAGGGGTTCAGCTTTCTTTGCTGAACAGCTGTGTTTTGTAGGGCAGTTTTAAAACTGCACAAGCCGGCGGGCCGCCTGCCCCCAGCTGATCTGCCCAATTGCCCCACCCTCTCCTGCCCGACCTGGAGCGCCTAGCCCAAGCGGCTGCGGTTGCTACTGGCTTTGAGCTCAAGGGAGTGCATGTTTTCACCCATCGCATCCCAATGACGGTGCAGGTGCTGGTGCAGCGAGCAGATGGCAGTGACATCAACCTGGATGAGTGCGCCTCTCTTAGTGCACCGCTGGCCGAGGCAATCGAAGTAGCCGAGCTGCTTGGAGATGCTTATGTGCTCGAGATCAGTAGCCCTGGCGTCAGCGATGACCTGCGCGACGATCGCGATTTCCGCTCATTTCGCGGATTCCCCGTTGTCGTTGTCTGCCGTGACCACCAAGGGCTCGAAGTGCGGCGCGAAGGGCTCCTCCTCGAGCGCGATGAGACGGATGTTCAGATCAACATCCGCGGACGTACCCAGCGCATCTCCAGAGACTCCGTGATCAGCGTCAGCCTGGTCACTCCATCCGAGTCCGACTGACTTTCCCCTGACCATTTCTCACCCCTGATCCATGGCCCTGGTTCTGCTCCCCGGTCTAAATAACCTGATCGAGGACATCAGCGAAGAGAAGAAACTTGCGCCCACCGTGGTGGAGGCCGCCCTGCGGGAAGCCCTGCTAAAGGGCTACGAGCGCTACCGCCGCACCCTCTATCTCGGGATCAGCGAAGACCCCTTCGAAGAGGACTACTTCTCCAACTTTGACGTGGGCCTTGACCTGGAGGAGGAGGGCTACCGAGTTCTGGCCTCAAAAATCATTGTTGAGGAAGTTGAGAGCGAAGACCACCAGATCGCTCTTGAAGAGGTGCAGCAGGTTGCCGATGACGCCCAGATCGGCGACACAGTTGTGTTGGACGTCACCCCGGAGAAAGACGACTTCGGCCGCATGGCCGCCGCCACCACCAAGCAGGTGCTGGCTCAGAAGCTGCGTGACCAGCAGCGCCGGATGATCCAGGAGGAATTCGCCGACCTAGAAGACCCAGTGCTCACCGCTCGGGTGATCCGCTTCGAGCGCCAAAGCGTGATCATGGCCGTGAGTTCAGGTCTGGGCCGCCCCGAGGTCGAAGCCGAGTTACCTCGCCGCGACCAGCTGCCCAACGACAACTACAGAGCAAATGCCACCTTCAAGGTTTTTCTCAAGGAAGTGAGCGAGGTCGCGCGGCGCGGGCCCCAATTATTTGTGAGTCGCTCCAACGCGGGTCTGGTGGTCTACTTGTTCGAAAATGAAGTTCCCGAGATCCAGGAAGGTTCAGTCCGGATTGTTGCCGTAGCCAGGGAAGCCAATCCACCTTCCCGCTCAGTAGGCCCGCGTACCAAAGTGGCTGTGGACTCTGTGGAGCGGGAAGTTGATCCAGTGGGAGCCTGCATCGGCGCCCGCGGCTCCCGAATCCAGCAAGTGGTCAACGAGCTGCGTGGCGAGAAGATCGATGTAATTCGCTGGTCGCCCGACCCTGGCCAGTACATAGCCAATTCCCTCAGCCCAGCAAGGGTTGAAATGGTGCGCCTGGTTGACCCTGAAGGGCAGCACGCCCACGTTCTGGTTCCATCCGATCAGCTCAGCCTCGCCATTGGCCGTGAAGGTCAGAACGTGCGTTTGGCCGCCCGCCTTACCGGCTGGAAACTCGACATCAAGAACGCCGGCGAATACGACCAGGCATCTGAAGATGCTGTGGTGTCTGAGCTGATTGCCCAGCGGCAGGAGGAGGAGGCTCTTCAAGCCGAAGCCGAAGCCCGCCTAGAAATCGAACAGGCCGCCCGGGCCGAGGAGGACGCCCGTCTAAGGGAGCTTTATCCCCTTCCAGAAGATGAAGCCGGTTACTACGAGGAAGAGACCCGGTGAGTGACCGTGCAGTGCTTCGGCGCTGTGTTGCCTGCCGCGCACTGCTGGATCGCCAGCAGCTTTGGCGGGTAATTCGGCTGGCTGAAGGGGGAATCAGCTTGGATCACGGTATGGGCCGTTCGGCCTATCTCTGCCCCAACCAGGTATGCCTGGAAGAGGCGAAACGACGAAAGCGTCTGCAGCGGGCCCTGCGCTGCCAGGTTGCAGATGCCATTGTCGAAACCCTTGAAAAGCGCCTGATCCCCGACGCCAATCTCGCCTCTGAGGCAAGATGAACATTGGCCGCAGCGTATGTGCGGCCTGGTGTGCCCCTCGGCCCCGCATGGCGGCCCTTGAGCCCCGACCCATGGAGACCTGAATGACCAGCAGCGGCAAAGTGAGAATTTATGAGCTGTCCCGGGACTTAGGCCTGGAGAACAAGGACGTGCTCGATGCCGCCGAGAAGCTGGGGGTTGCGGCAAAGAGCCACAGCAGCTCTATCAGCGACGCTGAAGCGACACGGATTCGCTCCTTGATCGAGGGCGGCTCTAACGGCAGCAAGGCAGCGCCACCGGCCGCTACCGCTCCGCCGAACGCGATCCTCGCTGTCAAAAAGGCTGAGACCGCTGCAGCCTCATTGCCCCCGACTCCCAAGCCCGCCACCAGCCCACGGCCGGTCGCCCCAGCGGCAGCCAAGCCAGCCATGCCGCCTGCCCGGGCCGCCGCAGCTCCTGCAGCTAAGCCAGCCCAGCCAAACAAACCGCCTTTGGCGAGCAAACCGCCGCTGGCCTCAAAACCTCAAGTAGTTGCCAAACCTCAATTGGTTTCCAAGCAGCCTGAGCCTTTCAAACAGGCTCCGGTGACAAAGCCAACGGCTTCCAGTAAGCCGACCTTGGTGAGCAAGCCGCCGACACCAGTCAGACCCGCCGCCGCTGCTGCACCTAGCAAGCCGGTGTTGATTGCATCCAAACCAGCTCGCCCAGCCACCCCAGCACCAGCTGCAAGCCGCAAACCGGAATTGCCTGTACGGCCGTCTCCCGGCAAGCCCCAACTGGTCGGGAGGCCCATCAGCACCCCTGTAGGTACCACGAGCAGCCGCCCGGCTCCCCCTTCAGGCAGGGCGCCATTAAGTCAGCGTCCGGCCAGTCCTCAACGCACCGGAGTCCCAGCTCCAACCCGTCCAGGCCAGCCTGGAGCTGGGGGCCGTCCTGGCCCAACCCCCTTGGAGCTTGTAGGCAAGCCGATTCGCCGCGATAGCGCAGCCCCTGGAGCCCCTACTGGCCTGGAAGCTCCTGGTCGCCCGGCAGCACCTGGACGTCTGGGCATGCCAGCCGGCATGCGCAAGCCAATGGCTCCGGGCGAGCTGATGCAGCTCCAGAGTCCATCCGGCCGCCCCACAGCCCCGCCGCCCCGGCGACCCGGCGACCGTAGTGAAGCCGCAGCAGGCTCACCCAGCAGCCCTGGCGGCACCTCGGATCTCGTCCGACCCACTGCAACCCCGCCAGCAGCCCCAAGAAGGCCTGGCTTCCGGGCTCCAACACCAGCTGGTGCGGCAGGACGCCCCCGCCGACCTGACTGGGACGACAGCGCCAAGCTGGAGGCGTTACGTAGCCGTACGCCGCAAAAGCAGCGCACCAAGGTCCACATCATCGGCGAAAACGATGATGCACTCACCGCTGAAACCGGTGGCTACGCAGGCGAGCAAGAGGCTTATGTGTTGCAGGCCAGCCTGGCTCGTCCGGCCAAGCCCCGCACCGCATCCACCCCAGCCGCCAAACCCATGGCGGCGATGCGCAAGCGCAAAAAAGAAACCACCCGCCAGCGGCAGCGCCGCCGCGCCATGGAATTGCGCACTACCCGCGAAGCCAAGGCTGTTCGGCCCGAAATGCTGATCGTGCCGGAGGGCAACCTCTCCGTGCAGGAGCTGGCGGAGAAGCTAGGCGTGGAAAGCTCCGAGATCATCAAGAGCCTCTTTTTCAAGGGTGTGATCGCCACGGTGACCCAAAGCCTTGATCTGTCCACAATCGAAGCAGTGGCCGAGGAATTCGGCGTCCCGGTGCTCGAAGACGACGTAGAAGCAGCCGCAGCCAAGACAGTCGAGATGATCGAGGAAAGCGATCGCGCTTTCCTGATCCGTCGCCCACCCGTGGTGACGGTGATGGGACATGTCGACCACGGCAAAACCAGCCTGCTCGACGCAATCCGCAAAACCCGTGTGGCAGCAGGCGAAGCCGGCGGCATCACCCAGCACATCGGCGCCTATCAAGTGGAGATCCCTCACGCAGGCGAGCAGCGCAAGATCACCTTCCTCGACACCCCAGGCCACGAAGCTTTCACCGCCATGCGGGCCCGAGGCACCAAGGTCACAGACGTGGCTGTGCTGGTGGTGGCAGCCGATGACGGCGTACGGCCCCAAACCCTCGAGGCGATCAGCCATGCCAGGGCCGCCAAGGTGCCGATTGTGGTGGCGATCAACAAGATCGACAAAGAAGGCGCCTCGCCCGACCGGGTCAAGCAGGAGCTCTCCGGTCTCGAACTAGTCGCTGAAGACTGGGGTGGAGACACGGTGATGGTGCCTGTAAGCGCCCTCAAAGGTGAGAACGTCGACAAATTGCTGGAAATGATCCTGCTAGTTACCGAAGTCGAGGATCTCCAGGCCAACCCAGACCGTATGGCTCGAGGCACCGTGATCGAGGCTCACCTCGACAAGGCCAAAGGACCTGTTGCCACCCTGCTGATTCAGAACGGCACCCTCAAAGCTGGTGACGTGCTCGCAGCCGGCCCGGTGCTGGGCAAAGTGCGCGCCATGGTGGATGACAGCGGCAAGCGAGTGAAGGAGGCAGGCCCCTCCTATGCCGTGGAAGCCCTCGGCTTCAGCGAAGTGCCAACCGCAGGCGACGAATTTGAGGTCTACCCAGATGAGAAGACCGCCCGCTCAGTGGTTGGTGACCGGGCCAACGAGGCACGGGCCACCCGCCTTGCCCAGCAGATGGCTTCGCGTCGGGTTTCCCTAGCCTCGATGTCGGGCCAGGCAAGCGAAGGAGAGCTCAAGGAGCTCAACTTGATCCTTAAAGCAGACGTCCAAGGCTCCGTGGAGGCGATTCTCGGTTCTCTCGAGCAGCTCCCTCAGGGCGAGGTGCAGGTGCGAGTACTGCTCTCCGCGCCGGGCGAGATCACTGAAACAGACGTCGATCTAGCTGCCGCATCCGGCGCCGTGATCGTTGGCTTCAACACCTCAATGGCCCCTGGCGCTAAACGCGCTGCCGATGCCACCGGCGTCGACGTGCGCGACTACGACGTCATCTACAAGCTTCTGGAAGACATCCAGATGGCCATGGAAGGCTTGCTGGAGCCGGAGTTGGTGGAAGAGTCCCTGGGCGAAGCCGAGGTACGCGCCGTATTCACCATTGGCCGCAGTGCAGTTGCTGGCTGTTATGTGACCAGCGGCAAGCTGCAACGCAACTGCAAAGTGCGGGTGTGGCGCGGCAAGGAGAAGGTGTTTGAAGGGGACCTCGACTCCCTACGTCGCAACAAGGACGACATTAAGGAAGTTGCCACCGGCTTCGAGTGCGGCATCGGCACCGACCGTTACAACGGCTGGCAGGAAAGAGATCGGGTTGAGGCGTTCAAAATGGCCACCCAGCGCCGAACCCTCACCATCTGACCTACGTGAATCCCCGCCGCGAGCCCCTGCTCTGGCTCCAGCTGATGGCCCTTGGAGCCATGCCGCTGGAGCTTTTGGGTTTGGTACTTGTGCTTGCCGGGGCTGATCCCGGCCCCCTACCTGGGCTAGAGCGGTTGCTGACCTGGTCAATCGGTGCCTTAGGGCCAGCAATCCTGCTCTGGCAGCGCCCGGCTGACATTTGCTCTCTACTGGTAATTCAAGTACCGATCAAAGCCAGGAGCGAGGCCCAGCTCAGCTTGGCGGCACTGCAGAGCAGCCTCTTGCTCAAGCTCCTGATGGCAGCGGGTGCTGCAGCTCTCTTACCCCTTTTTTGGTGGATAGACCAGCACGCCGCCCTGGCTACGCCGCTCTCCCCCCTTGCCGCAAGCCCCCGCTTTGTCAGTCTTCTAGTGGCCTGCCCGCTGCTAGCGGTGATCACCTGGCAATGGCAACAACTAATCCAGGCAAGCGTCCTGTTAGGTCGTAACCCCGCCACGTTCACTGAGCATTCACCACTGAGCCTGCAGCAGCTGGTAAGCCAGCGACTTTCTCTTGGACTGCCACTACTGCTACTGAACCCTCTGGAGACCACTGAGCCCTTTGCCAGGCAACCCGCTTTAGCCAAACCGGAAATAAACCCGCCTGCAGCTCCCGAGGATCAAGCAGCAGAGGCTTTCGAAGAACCTGAGTCCTCCTCAGCCGCCAAGACGGTTGCGATCCAACCAGAAGAGAGTGCCGAACAAGCTGAGAGCACCGACCTGGATCAGCAGGTCGGTTGAAGCAACTTCAGCACCGCTTGCTAATCGCATTGCCATCGTGGCTAACCCCACAGCACCAGAAGCAGCCAGTGCCACCCAGAGACCGCGGCGCATTCCACGCCAGGGAGTACGAGCTTCTTGGAGCAACTTCGCCTTCAAGGCAGGATCAATTAAATCCGGCTTGGATTTCATCATTTAGTAACCGTATCGAGGCGAACCCTTGAATGCTAATTTCATTAAGCTGCCGGTGTAGCTCAGGGGTAGAGCAACTGATTCGTAATCAGTAGGTCGTCGGTTCAAATCCGATCACCGGCTTAAGAAACTAAATCAAGAACGACTGCGCAGCACTACTGAATATCTTCAGTTCATTTTGATTAGTGTTTGTTTAACCGCCTAGGCCAGTTCCAGCAAGCGGAACTTAGGCAATTCCTGCAGATCAATTAACAATGTCTGGCTCTTTTGTGGCAAAAAATCAGGAAGGCTATCCCAATATATTTACTTAAAAATAGCGTCCATTCCTTGGCAACAGTCATTATTCCAATTGCGGACAAGCCAAAGGCATTGCAAGTATCAGTCAAACCTTGATTGACCATGGACTGGAAATAAACGATGCCATAAACTAGCGTCCCGGCAAAGACACACAGATCAATTGAAGTGAATTGGCAATAAAAGTGTCTTAATAAGCAAAACGGTATAGCAAATAAAAAAGCTCCCTATTGATAGGGAGCTTTTGGGATT
>JAQCGH010000037.1 GCA_027620015.1 Cyanobacteriota bacterium | reverse complement strand
TGAGCCAGTCGTCAAGGATGTCGAACCATCCCCGAGCTGCTGGCGCACGCCCTAAAGCGATCGTCATGATGATGAAACGGTGCGGGAAACCCGCGTAGGCAGTGGGATTACCAAACGATATTAACAATGCTGACGCGGATCGCGGGACCGCTTGAAACGGGCCGACACGCCTCACTTTGCACTCCTTGGTCTCGATCCGCCCAGCTCCCCCAACGACCGGTCAGGATGGATCTATTCCTTGCTCCAGGTCATGGCCTCCCCCCAGGCTCCTGCCCCCTTGCTTGAGCTGCCAGTGCTGGGCTCAAGGCGCCTTTCCAATGTGCTGGTTGCCCTGGTGGTGACCACAGGCGGGATCGGCTTCCTACTCACCAGCGTTTCCAGCTATCTCGGCGCAGACCTTCTGCCGATCGGCCACCCCGCCGAGTTGGCTTGGCTGCCCCAGGGGTTAGTGATGGGCCTCTACGGGTTGGCCGCCATGGCCCTCTGTGCCTATCTCTGGATTGTGATCGGCATCGACGTAGGCGCTGGCAGCAATCGCTTTGATCGCGTTGCAGGTACCGCCACAATTAGTCGCCGCGGCTTTCGCCAGGCGATCACAGTGGATATCCCATTGCGGGAGATTCAGGCTGTAAAGGTAGAGGTGCGTGATGGCCTTAATCCACGGCGTCGCCTGGCCCTCAAGGTGCAAGGCAGGCGGGATATGCCTTTGACCAGAGTTGGCGAGCCCATGCCCTTGGCCGATCTCGAGTTGTCTGGCGCCCAGCTTGCCCGCTTTTTGGGGGTGCCCCTGGAGGGGATTTGATGACTAGCAACTGGTGGAGTAGGTGGCTTCTGGGCGGTTTGTTGCTGCTGGCGCCCCTATCTCTGGTTGCCTGTGCTGCCGATGGTGGCAGCAGCCCTATCGGTTGCAGCACAGCCAGCACTCCCTGCCTCAGCGGTGCGGCCACCGTCTCTCTGCAGACCACCAAGGGTGAGGTGCAGCTGCAGCTTGATGGTGCTGCTGCGCCACTGACGGCGGGCAATTTCGTTGATCTCGTTACGCGTGGCGTCTACAACGGCACCGTTTTTCATCGAGTTGTTCGCGAGCCCGTGCCTTTTGTGGTGCAGGGCGGCGACCCCACCAGCGCTGATCCAAAGGTGCCAGCCAGCCAGCACGGCCTGGGAAGTTTTGTAGATCCAGTCACCGGGGTACCTCGTCTGATTCCCCTTGAGATCAAGCGCAGCGATGAAACAGAGCCTCGCTATGGCGAGCCTGTGACAGCCTCAGGCGTGACTCGTCAACTGGCCTTAGCCCACCAACGCGGAGCAGTTGCAATGGCCCGTTCCGCCGATCCCAACTCCGCAAGCGCTCAGTTCTACGTAGCCCTGCAGGCCCTGCCTGAACTGGATGGCCGCTATGCCGTTTTTGGCAGGGTGAGCAAGGGCATGGAGGTGGTCGACCAGATCCGCCAGGGCGACAAGATCGTCAAGGTCACAGTGGTGTCCGGCGGGACTTTGGTGCAGGGCAAGCCCTAGGCGGGTACCCGCTTGCTGGATGCGGTGACCTTCAGGAAGGCGGTGTTGACGCCCGAAGCCCGCTCTAAAGCGACCTTTCCGGTTCGCGCAATTTCAATGATGCCGTAGCCCTCCATCACTTGTTCAAGGGCAACGAGTTTGCCCGGATCGCCCACCACCTCAAGCGTTAGGGCGTCATCAGATACGTCCACCACATTGGCGCGAAACACCTGCACCAGATCCAGGATGGCGCTGCGAGTTTGAGCAGGAGCAGACACCTTCAGCAGCATCAGTTCCCGCTCCACGGTAGGTATGTGGGATAGATCAATCACCCCGAGCACGTTGACCAGCTTGTCGAGTTGCTTTGTCATCTGTTCGAGTGTGTGGTCGTCGCCTGCGACCACCATGGTGAGCCGAGAAATGCCATCCTTTTCGGTAGGCCCAACCGCCAAGCTCTCAATGTTGAATCCGCGGCGGGCGAATAGGCCGGAGATTCGGCTGAGGGCACCTGATTCGTCTTCCACCAACACCGAAAGGGTGTGTTTCATCTCCTGAGGGACCTGCGGCGGTGGCTTCATGACAAGTTACCGCCCTGGCTTGGAATGGGTCTGGGCAGCTGGCAATTGGCCAAGCCATTGAAGTAGGGCTGTATTGAAGCCATCGGCATGTTCGTCATGGGGACAGTGACCACTACCAGGCAGCACCGTTAGGTGCAGCTCGGGCCGCAACCGCCGCAACTGCTGGGCCACCTGAACGGGTACAAGCCTGTCGCGCTGCCCCCAGATCAACAGCAGGGGGAGCCCAAGCCTTCGCAGCAGGGCTGGCGCGGTGGCTCCGTGGGGACGCAGGGCCATGGCGATGCTCATCGCCCGCAGGGCCCGAACCGCGCCAGCCCGCCGTGCTGGTCTGGCAATCAGCCGGTGCAGTTCCCTGTCGCCGATCACCGCTTCGGTATAGGCCGACTGGATGCCTAAATCCAGCAGTGGCGAGTGGGCAATCAAGGGCACTAGTAACTCAAGGGGCAGCAGCCGGCAGAGCAGGGTTACAAGCCACCGCTGCAACCGGCGTTGCCAGGGCCGCCGGCGAGGCGGGCTGGTGCTGCTGGCCAGCAGCAGGGTTGGGTCGGGTAGGGGAGCTGCCACGACGCCTCGCACCAGCTGAGGAAAAAACACGGCGCAGCTGAGGGCCACCAGGCCGCCGAGGGAATGGCCTACCAGCACGGCTGGAGCTTGCACCACCTCCTCGAGGAAGGCCTGCAGCTGACGGGCCCAGAGGCGGTTGTCGAGTCGTAAGGACGGCTGGCTTGAGGCGCCGAAGCCAATTAGATCAATGCCGTAAACCCGCCAGCCGGCCGCAGCCAGCACCGCAGCGTTGCGGCGCCAGTGGCCGCTGCCGGCGGCGAAGCCATGCACAAGCACCAGGGCCGGGGCACTTGCTTCGCCCAGCACTCTCCAGTGGCAGCGCTGACCTCGCCAGAGCCAATTGGCATGTAAGCCCCACTCAGCCCCTGTGCTGCAGCTCGCCGCAGGTGAAGGTGCAGGCTGGCCTGTTGCAGCCACGGTTGATCTCCTGAGCCAGCACACCGACTCTTACTATTGCGAAGGATTGGCTCGCCTGTTGCCCGGCAGCGGTTTTTTTAAGCCGGAGTCGCGACCTTCTCGGGACCTGGGGGTGCTGCTCGCCCGCACGCTGGCAGCCCGTGGCCCTTTGCGGGTGCTCGATGCCATGGCCGGCTGCGGCATCCGGGCCTTGCGCTATGGCCTGGAGGCCGGGGCTGATGCGGTGTGGGCTAACGATGCTGATCCTGCTCGCCTCCCTTTGCTGCAAGAAAACCTGGCATGCCTGTGCAGCCTGCGATGCAGTGCTCTCACTGCCCAGCATCTGCTGGCGGATTGCCTGCAGCGCCAGGAGCGTTTTGAGTTCCTAGATCTGGATGGCTTTGGCTGCCCCACGGCCCTTCTGCCCCTAGCGCTGGAGGCGGTGTCTTTCGGTGGTGTGCTTTACCTAGCTAGCACTGATGGGCGCTCCCCTACCGGCCACGACCGCCCAGCTGCGATTCGGATGTTGGGGGCGGCGGCTAGGGCCCATCCCGCCAGCTGGGAGCTGGCCCTGCGCCTGCAACTTGGCAGCGTGGCTCGAGCGGCCTGGGCTTTGGGCCGGGGTATCGAGCCCCTATTTAGCTTTAGTGAAGGGCGTACCTTTCGCAGCGCGGTGCGCCTGCGCCGCCGCAGCGAGCCAGGAGAGGAGAATCAATTAGGAATGCTGGCTCACTGCCATGGCTGTGGCGATCAGCAGGTGCAGCCACTGATTCGCTTGCGTCAGTGGCAACCCTGCCATTGCCCTGCTGGCGAGATTGCGCCGCTGGCGATCAGCGGTCCTCTCTGGATCGGCCCGCTCCAGCAGCCCGAACTGCTGGCTGAAATGCAGACGCTCGCTGAGGTTGATCCAGGGGTAAGCCTTTGTGCAGATGGGGCCCGACTGCTCGCCCGTCTGCTTTCTGATAAGGCACTGCCGGCCCGTTGCTGGCCCATGGCGGAAATCGCGCGCCACCTGAGAGGGGGGACGCCACCGCTACTCGGCCTGGTGGCGGCCCTACGGGAGAAGGGCTGGTCGGCCCACGTCAGTGGGGTGATGCCCGGTCAGCTGCGCAGCGATGCAAGCTGGAGCGCCATCCTGCAGACCGCCTCTGAGTTGGTCGAAATGGCCACTGGCGCTGCTAAATAAGAGGTACTTCACTCACTTCGCCATGGCTGCTGAAATTTTCGGTACTGCGGCTTTATTTTGGATACTGATTCCTGTCGGCCTAGCCGGCGGTGCTCTGCTGTTGAAGCTGGCTGACAACGACTGAGCCTCATAGGACAGTTGAATCCACCCCTGCCCCCGGCTTGACCCGTCGGACACCTAGGCTCAGGCCCGCTTGAAGGTTGCCAATGCAGTTTTTGGTGGTTGGCGGAACGGGCACGCTTGGCCGACAAGTTGCACGTCGTGCCCTAGATGCAGGCCATCAGGTGCGTTGCGTAGTGCGTTCGCCTCGCAAAGCTGGTTTTTTGCAGGAATGGGGCTGTGAGCTTACCCGTGGCGACTTGCTGGAGCCTGAAAGCCTTGCCTATGCACTGGAAGGTCAAGACGCGGTTATAGACGCGGCCACTGCCCGCGCTACGGATTCTGCCAGCGCCTACGACATCGATTGGAAAGGTAAACAGAATTTGTTTGCTGCCTGCCAAGCCGCATCGCTGAAGCGCCTTGTGTTTGTCTCGCTGCTAGATGCACACCAGCACCGTGATGTGCCCTTGATGGACATCAAGGCCTGCGCCGAAGACTGGCTAATGGCTTCTGATTTTGATTACACAATCCTGCGCGGTGTTGCTTTCATGCAGGGGGTCATCAGTCAGTTTGCGATTCCCGTGTTGGAACGGCAAACGGTTTGGGTGAGCGGTTCCCCTACCCCAATCGCCTATATGAATACCCAGGACATGGCCCGCTTTGCTGTAGCGGCTTTGGAACGTGATGAAACGATTCGCCAAGCTTTTCCGGTGGTGGGTCCTAGGGCCTGGACGACAAGTGAAATCACTCAGCTGTGCGAGCGATGCACGGGTAAGGAGGCTCGAACTTTTCGTGTGCCGCCTGCATTGCTTGGTTTAATGCGGTCTGTGACCGGCTTTTTTGAGGCCAGCCTCAACGTGGCCGAGCGGCTGGCATTCGAGGCAGTCACTGGTGGCGGCACAGCTCTTGATGCACCAATGGAGGCAAGCTACGCGGCCTTTGGGCTTGATCCGGCTGAAACCACTGGCCTGGAGAGCTATCTCAAGGAGTACTACGACACGATCCTGCGGCGTCTGCGCGAGATGGAGTCTGATCTCGATAAGGAAGCCAAGAAGAAGCTTCCCTTTTAAATTAGGGCACCCACGACTTAGGCAACAGTTCGCATGTACTATTAATACGTTGCTTGGCAGAGTGAATGTCGATTGCTCAGATCAAAAATTTGCAGCGCCGTTTCGCCAACCTTGAGGCTGAGGCCGTCGAAGAGCTCAATCGTGCCTGCGGCCACGAGCTATGGCAAACCGTGGGTTTCGATGCTTTCGATGGCCTCGAGGATGCTGACCGGCGAGCTCGTGCTAACTACTACTACGGGCAGCTACAGGCTGTGCGCGAGCTCAAGGAAGTGCTCGGCTAAGCCGCCTTATCCGCCCCCAGCTCCTCTCCCTGACTTTCCTCCGCCGTCACGGCCGCCTCGCCCAGGAGAAACTTGTCCTGGCGAGGTTTTTCTTATGGCGCGCGATGGCTTAATCAGTTGCTCGAGCCGCTCTTTTTCAGTGTCGTTGACTTCGCGCCAATATCCCGGTGCCAGGCCATTTAGCTCTAGCGGGGCGGCTCCATCCATAAGGTCGATGGCGACCCGCAGCAGTCTCAAGGTGGGCAGATTTACGGCAGCCGTCATGCGACGCACCTGACGGTTTCGGCCCTCCTGCAGCTCCAGTTGCAGCCAGCTCGTGGGAATGGCGGCCCTCTGACGGATCGGTGGGTCGCGTACTGGCAGGCCTGGATCGCAGATCGGCTGGGCTCTAGCCGGCAGAGTGAGCAGTCCCTGAATTAAGAGTCCGCTGCGCAGCCGTGCCAAAGCCTCAGGGTGAGCAGCTGCGTCTCCTTCAACCTGCACCCAATAGCGGCGCCAGTGGCCAAAGCGGGGGTCAGTGAGACGCTGCTGCAGGAGGCCATTGCTGGTAAGTAATAGCAATCCCTCGCTATCGGCATCGAGCCTGCCGGCGGCGTAAACCTTTGGAATTGGGATGAACTCCGCCAAGCAACCCCATTCACTGCCGGCTTCTGGCGTGAACTGGCTTAAAAACCCGTAGGGCTTATGGAATAGAAGAGTGGTCAGCGGCCTCGGTTCAGCTGGCTTGACGGGCTTTCCAGAGGTTCACCACGCCAATCGAAATCAGCAGCAGCCCCAAATCCAACGAAAGCGGCGGCAAAGCCATGGTGAAGCCAAAACGGCATAGCTATGCCAGACCCTATCGCCTGTCGGGCGGCAATTAAGCTATTTCCAACGATTGAACCTCCAGACAGCGCCCCCGCATGATCGAGACCTCCGGTGTGATTGAAAAAGAACAGGGAAACGGGTTTTACCTAGTGACCCTGGAACAGCCGGCTGGTCACCAATGTCTTTGCCGCGCGGCAGGCAAACTCACCAAATTCAGGATCAAGCTCCTGGCGGGCGACAAGGTGCTGGTTGAGATCAGCCCCTACGACCTCACCCGCGGACGCATCACATACAGGGAACGCAATGCGGCTGCCGGACCTCGTCCCGGTGGCAACCGCCCTGGTGGGCCAAGGCGTCGCTGAGCGCAAGCCTCAGACCGCAACGCATAGCAGGGCTTCAATCGCGGCTTTGAACTCACTGCGCTGCTTCACTCCCCTGAAGGACTGCTTGAGCTCCTTATTGAGGAAAAGCTGCACCGTCGGGGTGCCGGTGACACCGGCTTGACTGGCAATCTCTTGCTCGGCCTCGATGTCGATTTCCACGCCTTGGGCAGCGCCGCCAAGCTCGTTGAGCACGCGCTTGAGCTGAGGCTTAAGCACGTGGCAGGGACCGCAGGTAGGTGAGGTGTAGACAACCAGCAGGGGCTTGCTGCTGTCGTGATAAAGCTTGCGCAGGGCAAATCCTCCTTTTTGCCAAAGGGCTTCAGCTTCATAGTTATCTGCGTCGCTGACGGCAGTTCGCATCGGTTCGCCGACGGTGGCCGGATTAACGGGTTCGTGTCTCACCGTGACGGCCAGGTTGTGATGGGTGAGCCAACGCTCAGCGGCCAGGGCTGCCTGGCAACCACTGCCAGCTGCGGTGACGCCCTGGCGCCACTCCGCGTCGGCCACGTCGCCAGCGGCATAGACCCCAGCGGCGCTGGTTTCGGGGCGGCCAGCTTGAGTAGCCAGATACCCGTGGCTATCCACCTCCAATTGGCCCCGCAGCAGGCGGGTGTTGGGGGTGTGGCCTATGGCGTAGAAGAGACCCTTAACCGGCAGCTCCTCGCTGACGCCGCTGCTTGGATCCCTGAGGGTGATTGCTTCGAGCCAGGTGCTGCCGCTGGCGTCAGCCACTTGGCGGTTCCAATGCACGGTGATGGCAGGGTTGGCGAGCACCCGATCAGCCATGGCGCCACTGGCCCGCAGCTTGTCGCCGCGAACGATCAGGTGCACCTGGCTGCCGTATTTGGTGAGATAAACAGCCTCTTCGCAGGCGGAATCGCCCCCACCCACCACGGCTAGTTCGGCTTGACGAAACTGTGGAGTGGCGCCGTCACATATGGCACAAGCGCTGATGCCCTGGCTCCAAAAGCGTTCCTCACTCGGCAGACCGAGCCGGTTGGCACTGGCGCCGGTAGCCAGGATCACGGCCTGGGTTTCGATGGTTTGGCCTTCTGCAGTGATTCGATAGGGCCGCTGGGATAGGTCGATCGCGCTGGCATCGGCCTCGATCAGGCGAGTGCCCCATCGCACTGCCTGAGCCTTCATTTTGTCCATCAGCTCTGGCCCCAAGATCCCGTCTGGAAAACCGGGGAAGTTCTCAACATGGGTGGTGGTCATCAGCTGACCGCCAGGGATTCCACCATCCTGGAAGCCCGTAATCAGCAGGGGGCTGAGATTGGCTCGGGCTGCGTAAATGGCGGCTGTGTAACCAGCGGGTCCTGAACCCACGATCACCAGGTTTTCAACTGAAAGCCCCGAAACCGTCATTGCTTAAGCGGATTGACTATGACTTGAACCTAGGAGATCAGGGCGCTTTGTTGCTGGGGCATCCCAGAGGTCGATCGCAAAAGTCTTTAGATTTGCTTTAGCCATGAGCGCAAATTAGGGCGGATTTGCGTCTCAAATCCACTCAGATTTACAGGATGCCGTCGCTGGCGGGCCGGATGCCCTGGCCGAGGTTGTTTGGCACCATCAACACGCTTGCTGCGAGGAGTTCTGGGTGCTCTTCCAAGCAGAGCAGCCATTCTCGGAATTCTTCAGTGATCGCAAAGCTTTCTTCGAAATTCTCGAGGGCGTCGAGGGTGGCCCGGCGGGCCAAAGCCCAGCCGACAGCAACGGTTAGGCGGCGATTCACTGCGGCATCCATGCTCCCCTCTGCCTTGGACCTAACCACGCTGATAGGCCAAGGTCCCAGGGAAGGTATTGGTTGACACAACGTCTCAAATTTGCTCTTGAATCTTGTATCCCCAAAACAGGTTTCAGGACATTTTCTGCAAAAAAATAGGTAGCTCTGGCCCTCCCATGCTGATTACCGCCCCGATCCTTGCTTCGACTGCTTGCAGCGGTAAGGAACCTCCCTGTGCACTGCCATGTGCATCAGCCTCTGGAGCTACTTGCTTCGGCTTGATCAGGTAGGGCTCGGTGATGGACCAGCTGCGCGCGTAGCTCATCAGCAACGGGTCGGCTGGGGCAAACACATAAGACGGATGCCGTGGCACGGTTTCTATGGCAGCGCGTTGGCCATCCATGCGCACTGCCCTGGTGATGGCCTGTACGAAGCGGCTGCGAGTTACCACCGTGGTGAGGTAAGCAACTACCCGCAGTCTTGGGGCGTCAAACCCCTCGGCGCACATATCAATGCTCACAAGCCAGTCCGCCTCGCCGGACTGGAAGGCGGCTAGTCGGGCACTGGCCTCAGGGTCCTGCGAATGGACAAGATGAACCCGATCGCCCTCCTCTTCCAGCAGCCCGGCGATGCGCCTGGCATGGGCGATATCGCGCGCAATCACCAACCCGCCGGCCTCGGGATGGCTGGTCCGCACTCGCTCCAGCCGTTGACGGGCCTTAAGCAGTAGCCGCAGAGCGATGCTGCTGGTATCTCCCAGTTGGATTGCCCGGCGCAGGTTGCGAGCTCGCCAGCTTTCCCGCACTTCAGCTGAAAGGGGTGAGGTTTCGGTGTCGGCGGAGGCCTGGGGTCTGCCGTGCTCGACCCAGCCATCCTGAAATCGAAATTCCAGGGGGCGAACATCTCCGGCCAAGATCAGCTGGCGGGGCTCCACGCTCAGATCGGGGGCGATGCGTTCGATCACCTCGCCTCCCTCTCGCACTTTTACCCGTCGTGCGGCGCAGAAGGCCAGGTTGTCGGCGCGGAAGGGTGTGCCTGTGAGGCCAAGCCGTAGCTGGGCTGTAGCAGTGAGCTGGCTGAAGGCGAAGCCCCAGGCCGCAGCCTCCGGTTCATCCGGATCCAGGCCCAAATGGTGCACTTCATCGGCAATGGCCAGCCAGCTTTCAAGGGTTATGCGGGGTAGGACTGCCGCGAGCGCAAGGCGGTGCCGGGCCGTGCACTGATAGCTGAGCAGCAAGCCATCCCAGTTTGAATTTGCTTCAAGAGCTGATAAACCCTGCTCCGGATTCCACTCCATCAAGCGCAGGTTGAGACGCTCCGCAGCTCCCAGCCACTGACGGGCGATTGAACTCCGGTGGCAGAAGATCACAAAACGATCGAGCCTTCCCTCCCTCTGCAGGCTTAGGAAGCTGAGCAGGGCCCCCAGGGTTTTGCCCGCACCCGGCCCTGCATGGATCAGCACGTCATGGCCGCCTGGCTGGTGGTTGAGCAGCCGTGCTCGCAGCAACTGGATCAGGCGGCTCTGCCACTGCCTGGGCCGCACGGTGGTTGCTGTGGGCGGCGGAATGCCCAGGTCGAAGGAAGGAAATCCCATCACGCCATTTTGGGCAGGGACTACCTGGCTAGTAGGCCCTCGGCAAATGGGTGTTCTGGCCTATGGGCTTATGGCCAAGCCTGCCTAGCTTCAGTTCAACCACCGGGCATCTGCTTTTCCCTATGGCGAAATACTGCCCGGATCCGGATGCTTGGGCCTGGGCGCCCGCACTGCAGCGTTGGCACCTGAACCGCTGCTGGGCCCTTGAATGCGACATCGATCCGATGATCTTGAGGGCGCGACAGCTGCGTCGCCAGGGTGCCCTGCCGCAGGCCAGCTGCGTGGAACAGGAGCTACTTCCACTGTTTTGAGCAACACCTAGTTTGGATGGGCAACTGCGCACATTTGCAGCAGTTGTGTTGCTCAGGCGAGGGGACACACCTCTTTAATGGATACATGTAGTCCAGGGCCCTCTTGGCTGATTTATTGATTTTGAGGGAACGCATCCCGGGCGAATGCCGAGTTGCAGCAACGCCTGAAACCGTTCGCCGACTGCTGGCTCGAGGGCTGACTCTGCAAGTTGAGCAAAGCGCTGGTTTGGCTGCCGGCTACGCCGATGTTGAATACGAAGCGGCTGGAGCCCTCCTAGTTGCTTCAGGACCCGAGCTCGGGGCTAAAATGGATGCGGTGCTTTGCGTCAATCCACCAGCTGCCGAGGTGTTGGATCAGCTGCAGCCCGGCACCCTGCTAGCTGGTTTGCTCTCCCCCTATGGCGCCACCGCCTTAGTGGAGCAGCTTCAGACCCGGCGGGTTTCGGCCTTGGCCTTGGAGCTGCTGCCACGGATCAGCCGGGCACAGTCCATGGATGTGCTTTCGTCCCAGGCCAACATCGCCGGATACAAGGCGGTGCTGCTGGCGTCTGCGGCTCTAGATCGCTACGTGCCGATGTTGATGACAGCGGCGGGCACGATTCAGCCGGCTAGGGCCTTGATCTTGGGCGCTGGGGTGGCGGGGCTGCAGGCTTTGGCTACGGCCCGGCGTCTTGGTGCGGTTGTTTACGTGAGTGATGTGCGTCCTGCGGCTAAGGAGCAGGTCGAATCGCTTGGCGGCAGATTCCTTTCCCCACCAGAGCAGGAGGAGCGCCCCGCTGAAGCAGGCGGCTACGCCAAGGCTGCTAGCGAAGAATTCTTGGCTGCCCAGCGCCAGCAGCTGGCCGATCAGCTGGCCCTGGCCGACATCGTGATCTGCACCGCTCAAGTGCCGGGCCGTAAAGCACCTTTGCTCATTTCCGACGAAATGCTGGCGGGTATGAGGCCCGGCTCAGTAGTTGTGGATTTAGCTGTGGCCCAGGGAGGCAACTGTGCAGGTACGGTCTGCGGCCAAACCGTGGAGCGCCACGGGGTGCGGCTGATTGGTGGCGATGGCCTGCCTAGCTCTGTTGCCAACCATGCCAGCGCGCTCTACGCCCGCAACTTGGCGGCCTTGGTGGAGCACGTGCTGGGCGAAGGCGGCTTCCAGCTCGACCAGGAGGACCCGATCGTGGCCGGCTGCCTGTTCACCTACGACGGCGCCTGCCGTTTCCCCGATCTCGTTTCTGGAGCAAACTGATGAGTGCCTTTACCCAAGCCCTCTGGGTGCTCCTGTTGGGCAGCCTTCTGGGACTCGAACTGATCGGCAAGGTGCCCCCCACGCTGCACACACCGCTGATGAGTGGTGCCAATGCGATAAGTGGCATCACTGTGCTGGCTTCGCTCACCCTGATCGCCCAAGCCAATGACCAGCTGCCCCTGCTGGTGCTCGGCTCGCTATCACTGGGCTTTGCCCTATTCAACGTTGTTGGCGGCTTCCTGGTCACCGACCGCATGCTTGCCATGTTTTCGCGCAAATCACCCCGCACCGGAGCTAACCGCTGATGGCTGGACTTGACCTTTTGCCCGCTCTGATCGACCTGGGCGCCGTGCTTTTGCTGGCACTAGGTATCAAAGGCCTCTCAAAGGTGAGCACCGCTCGCTCAGCCAATGGTCTGGCAGCCCTGGCGATGGCACTCGCCGTGCTCGGCCTGCTGATTCAGCAACCGCTATCACCCCAAGCCTGGCTTTGGGTAGCTATCGGCACTGGCCTAGGCGGGTTGCTCGGGCTGATTACGGCTCAGCGAGTGCCTATGACTGCCATGCCTGAAACCGTGGCGCTGTTCAACGGCTGCGGAGGTATGGCTTCCCTGCTGGTGGCTCTTGGTGTGGCTTTGTTTAACCCCGGGGGCTCCTCCGGCCTGGTGGAGCAGATCTCAATTGTGATTTCGGTCTTCGTTGGCGCGATTACCTTCAGCGGCTCGATCGTGGCGATGGGCAAGTTGCAGGGCTGGATCGATACCCCCGGCTGGACTCAGAGCACCATGCGCCACTCCGTCAATATTTCTCTGGCGGTGGCCTGCTTGGCCGGTGCGATTGCCCTGCCTGGCGATATGGCGGGCGCCCCTCTTTGGCTGCTGGTGGTTGCTTCTTCGCTATTGGGTATTGGCGTCACCCTGCCGATCGGTGGGGCAGATATGCCTGTGGTGATCTCACTGCTCAACTCCTATTCCGGAGTGGCTGCAGCTGCTGCAGGTTTCGTGGTTGGAAGTCAGATGCTCATAGTTGCTGGCGCCATGGTGGGTGCGGCGGGCCTGATCCTCACCCAGGTGATGTGTACCGCTATGAACCGCTCCTTGGTGAGCGTGCTGTTTGGAGGCGCTCTGGGTGGGTCGGCTCCGGTGGGTGGTGGCGGCGAGGAGGCGGGCTACACCCGCATTACCAGCTGCAGCGCTGAGGAATGCGCCATTGCTCTCGAGGCAGCTGAGCGAGTTGTATTTGTGCCCGGCTACGGCCTGGCAGTGGCTCAGGCCCAGCACGCCCTGCGTGAACTCTCCAAGTTGCTGGAGAACCATGGCGTAGAGGTGACATATGCGATTCACCCGGTGGCTGGGCGTATGCCTGGTCACATGAATGTGCTTCTTGCAGAGGCAGATGTGCCCTACGAGCAATTGCTGGAGATGGACACGGTCAACCCTGAATTTCCCCGCACCGATGTGGTGATTGTGCTGGGTGCCAACGACGTGGTGAATCCAGACGCCAAGACCGATTCCACCAGCCCGCTATACGGCATGCCCGTGCTTGAAGTGGATCAAGCTCGCCAGGTGTTTGTGGTTAAGCGAAGTCTTGGTGCCGGCTATGCGGGCATTAAAAACGCCCTCTTTGAGCTGCCCCAAACCGCAATGGTGTTTGGTGATGCCAAGGCCGTGCTTAATGGCCTGCTCAGCGAGCTGCGAAGCATGGGGGTGGGTAAGAAGGTGGCCGCCTGAAGCAGCCATCCCCGACCTCCCCGGTTTTTAAGCAGCGCTGGCCCTGGATCGGCCCAGATCTCCAAACTCTGCGCGACACCCTGAGGCCGCCAAAGCTGCCCTTAGATCGTGGTGAAAAGCTTGCCATTGCGGTAGGTGGTGATGGAGCCCTACTGGCGCTGGTTGATCCGCCAGTTGCTGGGGCAACAAGAGCAATTGTGCTTTTGTTGCATGGTCTAGGTGGATCGAGCGAGCGGGAAGGGTTGCGGCGCATGGGCCTTAGCCTCCAAGCCGCGGGCTTCGCGGTGTGGCGACTTAATCTGCGGGGCGCCGGACCTGGCAGGCCCCTGGCGCCCGGCACCTATGCAGCCCGCTGCGATCGCGACCTGCTGCCCGTGCTGGAGCTGGCCAGACAGCGGGCTGGTGGCTTGCCCCTATTTGGCGTTGGGATCTCGTTGGGCGGCACGATGCTGCTCAATGCCTGCCTGGCCACTTCAGGGGTGCTGGATGGTGTGGTGTGCACTAGTAGTCCGCTTGATCTCGCCCTTTGCTCGCAGCAGATCGAACTGCCCCGCAACCGGGTGTATCAGCGCTGGCTGCTGCGCCGGCTCTGCGCCCAGACCCTGGCCGATCCATTTGGGGTGAGCGCCGCCGAGCGCCTGGCGCTGCAGGGGCCACAGCGGCCCCGCACGATTCGCGACTTCGATGCAGCTATCACCGCCCCTCGCTGGGGCTACGACTCGGTGGACGATTACTACCGGAAGGCGTCGCCTCTGCCGCGTCTGCTTTCAGGCTCGGCTGATTTGCCCCCGAGCCTGCTGCTGCATGCCCTCGACGACCCTTGGGTCCCGGCCAGTGGAGCCCATCACTTGGCGCAGCAGTCCCTAGTCGGTCTTGAGGTGGTGCTCACGGCCCATGGCGGCCACAACGGTTTCCATGGGGTGGGTGATGACCCACTTAGTTGCTGGGGTGATCAGCTGGTGGCGAGCTGGCTCAAGCGGCAGCGTTGAAGGTCATGCGCTTGAGGATCCACTGATCAATCGGCTGGCCGCCAATCACGTGCTCCCGCAGGATTGGCTCGATTCGCTCTGGGCTAACGCCGCCATAAACGATTCCTTCGGGCCAGATCAGCAGGATCGGGCCACCGCCGCAGAGGCGCAGGCAATCGGCCTTGGTGCGCAGCACGATTCCCTCGGGCCGGGCCGGATCCTCGAGGCCCAGTTCGCGCACTAGGCGCTTGAGCGCTTCCCAGCTGGCGGCGCCTACGGAGGGATCGGGGCAGCAGAGCGCCTTGCTGGGAGTGGCGCAGAGCAGTAAGTGGTGGCCAATAGTGCTCACGGGCAGGGTGCTCATGCCGGTAGCGCAGTTGGCGCTTTCGCCTTGAGCTGGGCTGCAGCCTCATGCACTGCCTGACGGGCCCAAGCGTCAACGGCCAGCACGTCGTCTAGGGAGGGATTGGCCATTAAATCAACTTGGTGGCGATTGCATACACCGTCGATCAATGTCGGGATATCGAGGAAGTGGATCCTTTCCTCGAGGAAGAGGGCCACGGCCTGCTCGTTTGCTGCGTTCATCACTGCCGGCATCGTGCCGCCGGCACGGCCGGCCGCGTAGGCCAGCTGCATGCAGGGATATTTGGCCGGGTCGGGGGCGCGGAAGCTGAGCTGGCCCACCTTGGTGAGATCGAGCCGGCGCCAGGGGGTGCTTAGGCGCTCGGGCCAGCTGAGGCAATAAAGAATCGGTAGTTTCATATCGGGCCACCCGAGCTGGGCCAGCACCGAGGAATCGGCCAGCTCCACCATCGAATGGATGATCGATTGGGGGTGGATCACGATCTCGATGTGGTCGTAGTCGAGGCCAAACAGATAGTGAGCCTCGATCACCTCCAGGCCCTTGTTCATCAAAGAGGCCGAGTCCACGGTGATTTTGCGGCCCATGCTCCAGTTGGGATGGCTGGTGGCATCGGCCACGGTGGCTTTAGCCAGATCGATGGCTTCCCAGTCGCGGAATGCTCCACCACTGGCGGTGAGCTGGATGCGGCGCAATCCGGGGGTGGGGCTACCGGTGGAAAGGCGCGCCGTCTCTGCGTAGGGGGTGCCCTGCAAGCACTGGAAGATTGCGGAGTGCTCGGAATCGGCAGGTAGCAGGCGCGAGCCGCTCTTCTCGAGCTCCGGCAGAACCACGGGCCCCGCGGCGATGAGGGTTTCTTTGTTGGCGAGCGCCAGATCCTTGCCAGCGCGGATGGCGGCCAAGGTGGGTAGCAGGCCAGCGCAGCCCACGATCCCAGTCACTACTAGATCAGCGGTGGACCAAGCGGCGGCGGCCTGAAGCCCCTCGGGGCCGCCCAGCAGCTCGGGTAGGCGCGCCGGGCGGTCGCTGGGTTCAAGAGCATGCAGGCGCTCGCGCAGCTCGCTGACGCGCTCGGCATTAGCTAGAGCCACCACCTCCGGTGCATGGTGCTGAATCTGGTGCACAAGCAGATCCAGGTTGTTGCCGGCGGTGAGTGCCACAACCCTGAAGCGATCTGGAAACTCCTCTGCCAGCTCCAGCGTTTGCGTACCGATCGAGCCGGTGGAACCGAGCACGGAGAGGGCTTTCACAAGCTGGCTCGAGGGAGGGAAATTCATTGTCCCATTGGTGCTCCTGGGGGTGGCATTGGTTGCTGAGCTTGATCCTTTTAACTAAGCAGAGTTAGACCCTTTCCTCATGGCGGCGCTTCCCGAGTGGCTGCAACGCTGGAACTTCATCGACCGCGCCAAGCTGGAGCGTCAGCTTTGGGATGCCTACGAGCGAAAAGAGGACCTGCAGGCCCTAGTGGATGGCTGTGAGCCTGGATTCCAGAAGGAGGTGTGGACCACCACTGTGCAACGCATCCGCAAGATCGAACTGATGATGCAAGGACGTCAGGCACCTGAGCCCAGCGAGGACTAATTGGCTACCAAATTCTGAGCAGCAAGTGTGAAGTTTGGGCATCCTTCTGAAAGGGTGCCAAGGCAGGGGCTGTGGCACGTATAACGCCTCATTTGGATGTGCTTGTCTGAGGGTTGCGATGCCATGCTCCCAGGCGGCAGAGCCCCGCGAACCGAGTCAACCTCTCAACCACTCGGTGACGCCGCCGGGTTTGTCGATTAGTTCGATGCCCTGGGCCTTGAGTTGGTCGCGGATCAGGTCGGCGCCGGCGAAGTCGCGAGCGGTTTTGGCGGCACGGCGTTGTTCGATCAGGACCTCGATCGTCGCGTTGTTCGGGCCGCTGGCCGCGGCCTGCTCCTCTGGCTTCAGCCCCAGCACGGCGGCCAGTTCCAGCAGCATGGCGGCCTGGGAGCGGAACGCTGGTGAGGAGGCTTCCGTGGCGGCAGATTGATCTCCTCGCTCCAGTCGGTTGGCTAGTCCCCGCAGCGGCCTGGCCAGCTCGAACAGCACCGCTAAGGCTGCGGAGGTGTTGAGGTCATCGTCCATGGCGGCTACGAACCGGGACCGGGCCGCGCTTAGGTCGGCGGGGAGATCGGCCGTTTCACTAGAGGCAGCTAGCGCGAGGGCGGCGTTGAGGCCCTTCCAACCGCTAGCTGCGGCCTCTAGGGCTTCGTTGGTGAAGTCGAGTGGTTTGCGGTAGTGAGCCTGCAGGGTGAACAGGCGCAATGTCATCGGTGAGATCCCCGAATTCAGCAGTGCGCGGATGGTGGTGAAGTTGCCTAGAGATTTCGACATCTTCTGCCCGCCCACGTTGACCATGCCGTTGTGCAACCAGTAGCGGGCAAGTTCCTGACCGCTGGCCGCCTCCGACTGGGCAATTTCGTTTTCGTGGTGGGGAAAGATCAGGTCGGCGCCACCGAGGTGGATGTCGATCGTGTCGCCCAGCTCCTCTCGCACCATCGCTGAGCACTCGATATGCCATCCGGGCCGGCCTGGGCCCCAGGGGGATTCCCAGCTCGGTTCGCCCGGTTTACTGCCCTTCCAGAGGGCGAAGTCGAATGGATGCTGCTTGCGGGCTTCCTCTGCAGTCGCCACCCGGCCGGCCGCATTGTCTTGCTGCTCAGCGAGGTCGCGGCCTGAGAGCTTGCCATAGCCGGCATGTTTCATCACAGCGAAATAGACATCACCATCGGCGCTGTAGGCCGCGCCTTTTGCCTCTAGCTCGGTGATCAGTCTGCGGATCGCATCAAGGCTG
>JAQCGH010000077.1 GCA_027620015.1 Cyanobacteriota bacterium | reverse complement strand
GGTGCTGCGGCCGCGACCAGCGGGCCAAGCCCGCGTGGTGCCCTGGAGCGAGCAACCCGCAGATCTTGCCCTTGAGGTGCCTGGGCAGCCTGGCGAGGACTGTTTACGGTTGTCGTTTTCCGTTAACGGCCAGGGCCAGCTGGTGCTGGAGGTCACGGATCTACGCAGTGGTCGCCGCAGTGCTGCCCAACTACTTGGCCCGGTGCGCTGAGAATCGACGGCGGCAAATCCAAGTGGACGCTGCAAGCGCTGCCCTCGGCTGATGGCATCTCGGCCGCAGCGTCCATGAAACTAGGTCTCGTATTTTGTATTTGCATTGGCCCTGCGCCGCCACAGGCTGCCCCGTTTCTGGCTGGGTCTCACCCTGGGCCTTGTCTCCTGCGGCATTGGAGCGACCTATTTGTGGGAGCAGCAGCTACCGAAAAGGTTGGAGCAGGCGGCTAGGAGCGGTAATTTAGAAGCCTGCCTGCGCTACAGCGAACAGCTAGAAGCCCTTCGCTGGCTAGGGGGACAGGCCCCTGCCGAACAGGGCAGCTGCCGGCGCCGCAAGGCGGTCCAGCTCTGGCGAGAGGAGAGCTGGGGCGAGGCTCTGCAATTGCAATTGCAACTGGTGAACTCCCTTGCAGGCAGCGAAGTAGACCGTGAAAGGCTGCTGATCTGGCAGCAAAACTTGCAGCAGCGCGCCATGACCCGCTTCCAAGAGGGCGACCTGGCTACAGCCCTGAAGATCCTTGCTGCGATGGGTGAAGACCACCGGGCCGACGGCGACAGTCTCGGCGACAAATTCAGTGAAAACTGGACTCGCAACCGGTTGCAGCTGGAACGGGCCAAGGGGCTCACAGAGCAAAAGCGCTGGTGGGAGGCACTCGAGGCCCTCACCCGCATCGACCATCCCTGGTGGAAAACCCATAGCCGAGGCCTACAAGCCAAGGTGCAGGAGGGCATCGAGGGCTTATCAGCGCAGGAGCGCGAACACGACGCCCATGGCCAGCTGCCCCACACCGTGCCCTTTGCCCAACTCGATGCTCAAGTGCGTCAGCGGATTTCCCAGGGTTTGAATGAGTGGTCCGCTTTCCAGGAGTCCTGTCGTGCATTAGGCGGACAAGTGGTGGAAGCTGGGCCGGAGACGGCCTGTCAACGCCGATCCGGCAGACGGTGATTGGCGCGTGACAAGATTATCTGTGTGATGAAGCTCTGGAGCCATGCAGGCAGGTGATCAGGTTCACGTCTCCCAAAGCGTGGTTGTCTTCCACCATCCCCAGCACCGCGGGGTCGCCTTCGATCTAAAAGGGCAAGAGGGTGAGGTAGTCACTGTGCTTAACGAGTGGAAGGGTCGGGTAATCAGCCCAACCTTGCCTGTGGTGGTTGCCTTCGGCAAATTTCGGGCCCATTTCCGCTCAGATGAGCTAACTCCCGCATAATCGCTTGTCTGAATCTGGCTAGTGCTCTGGCCGCAGCAGGAACACACCCTCCTCTCCATCGATCTCTTGCAGGCAAAGTTGAACTGATTCTTGGCGGCTGGTGGGCACCACCTTTCCACAGAAATCAGGCTGGATCGGCAGCTCCCTGTGACCGCGATCCACCATGGCCAGCAGGCTCACCCGCTTTGGCCGGCCCCAAGCTTGCAGGGCTTCTAAGGCCGCCCGCACAGTGCGCCCCGTGAAGATCACATCATCCACCAACACCACCTGTCGCCCATCCAACGCCACAGGCAACTCGGTGGGCTGGCGCAGACGGGTACCAACTCGCTCAAGGTCATCTCGATGAAAGGTTGGATCGACACTGCCTTGATCGATCGGATGGCCGGTTAAAGCTGCTAAACGAGAGGCCAGTACTTCAGCCAACGCCACTCCACGGGTAGGTATGCCGAGAAGAACCAAGGAGCGGCTTTCAGCAACGCCTTCCAATACCTGGGACGCGAGCCGGTCAAGGGTGCGGCCCAAATCCAGCGCCGAGAGCAGTTCGAGCCGATGCATAAGAAAATCCGGCAAGCCGGCTAGGGCTGGTTCGCTGTGTGACCAAAGGCTGACCCCGATAGAAGCAGCTGGGATCGCAGCACATTTGCACTGTAGGTTGGATTTGAAGGCGTTGATTCAACGTCGCTAAGCAAGACGGGTGACGATTATTCCCTCCCAGAAGCAATCCACCTTGGCGCCAGACCCGGCATCGGCGACACGGGCTTTAGAATCTATAGCGCCTGTTGTACTAGCCATTCTAGATGGCTGGGGCTACAGCCACGAAGCCGATCACAACGCCATTCGTGCTGCCAATACGCCGGTAATGGATGCCCTCTGGCACGCCTATCCCCACACCTTGATTGAGGCCAGCGGCGCCGCTGTCGGATTACCAGACCACCAGATGGGCAATTCTGAGGTGGGTCACCTCACCATCGGCTCCGGTCGAATCATCCGTCAGGAGCTTGTGCGTATCAGCCAAGCAGTAAAGGACGGCAGCCTGGCAACCAATCCTGCGCTCAATGTTTTAGCTGACGACCTGCTTCTTAAGGGTGGATGCCTACACCTGATCGGCCTTTGCTCCGATGGAGGCGTTCATAGTCACATCACCCACTTAGGGGGCTTGTTGCAATGGGCCGCAAGCCGCGGTCTCAAGGATGTCTGCATCCATGTGATCACCGATGGCCGAGACACGGACCCGAGCAGTGCCCCCCGATTCGTCACCCAGGTTCAAGAGCAGATCAGCCGAGCGGGCGTGGGCCGTATCGCCACCCTCTGCGGCCGCTACTGGGCCATGGATCGCGATAACCGCTGGGACCGCACCGAAAAGGCCTATCGACTTTTAACCGAACCCAGCGACATATCAGAGCTCAGCCCTGTCAACGCAATCCACGCTTCCTACGCCCAAGAAATCGGCGACGAATTCCTCAAGCCGTTGCGGTTAGCTGAGGGGTTAATTAAGGGCGGAGACGGTCTGGTGTGCTTCAACTTCCGGCCCGACAGGGTGCGCCAATTGATCCGCGCGCTTGTTTT
>JAQCGH010000036.1 GCA_027620015.1 Cyanobacteriota bacterium | reverse complement strand
GATCTCCTGCTCATGGGAAAGAAGCGGCACTCGGCCGATATCCCGCAGGTAGCTACGCACTAGGTCGCCGCCTGATGGGGCCGAGACAGCTCTGGAACTAGGGGGCGAGCCGATAGCTAGTGAGGCTGACATAGCCAACCGAGTTACGAACCGCTTTTGTTTCGCAAAACTACCATTCTTTCAAGGGCGAACATGGATGGCATGGCCTCCGAGCGGCTGCAAAAACTGATAGCCAACGCCGGGCTCTGCTCCCGGCGCCAGGCAGAACAGCTGCTGGTTCAAGGGCTGGTGCAAGTGAATGGTGCCGTAGCCCAGCTGGGCGATCGGGCCGACCCAGCCCGCGATCACATCACCGTGCGGGGAGAGCGCCTAGCAGCCCGCCCGCAGCCCCTACTGCTGTTGCTCAACAAACCGGTCGGTGTGGTTTGCAGCTGCCACGATCCCGAGGGGCGGTCCACCGTGCTGGACCTGCTGCCACCCGAACTGCGCCACGGCAGCGGACTCCACCCAGTAGGCCGACTCGATGCCAATAGCCGTGGGGCCCTACTGCTCAGCAACCAGGGTGAGATAACCCTCAGGCTCACCCATCCTCGCTACGGCCACCGCAAGATCTATCGGGTGTGGGTAAAGGGCCAACCGCTGGACTCGGTGCTGGAGCGCTGGGCCGCTGGAGAGCCCCTTGATGGCCAGCCCAGCCAACCGGTGGGGCTGGTGGTGATCCAAAGACGCCCCCAAGCAACCGAAATCGAACTGCGGATGGGGGAGGGACGCAATCGTCAGATCCGGCGCACCGCAGAGGCCCTTGGCCACCCCGTGCTCGATCTGCAGCGGCTGGCAATCGGCCCTCTGCAGCTGGGCGCATTACCTGAAGGTCGCTGGCGGCGCCTTGATCGCCAAGAATGGCGATTGCTTGATCCCACGCACCAATCCTGAGCCCGTCCACCCCACTGCCACCCAAGCGCCCGCGCGGCCGCCTCGGCACCTGGTGGCGCCGTGGTACAAAAGCTGCGCCAAGTGGGCCTGCCGAGGCTCCGGCTGATCCGTTGCTAGCAGCAGGCCAGCAACTACGGCTGCGGCGCGAGGAACGGGGACTAAGCCTGCGCGACCTCGCCCTCGAAACACGAATCAGTGCTGCAGTGCTGGAAGCACTAGAGCGAGGCTGGCGCGATCGCCTACCTGAAGCTACATACCTGCGCACGATGGTGCCGCTGATCGAGCGGCACCTAGAGCTGCCAACGGGATGTCTGGCAACGGTGCTGCCAAGCGGCAGGCAGCTACGCCACGGCCAAAGGGCGGAACCCCTGCTGCGTCGTTTCACGCCAGGTTCAATCGATGTATTCACCACCTGGCAGGGCACCCTGCTCTACGGCCTGCTGACCCTGGGATTGATCTATGCGATGAACATGCAACAGCAGCAATTAGCAGCCCGAGGGCTCCTAGCGATACGGCCGATTTCGCCGCTGCCTGCAAGAGAGCAGGCCAAACCGCCGCGGCCTGAGCAAGCCCTGCTGAAGCTTTACCCCGATCTGCGCCCCTTGGAGCTAGCCGCCAGGGGGCAGGGGATAGCGCAACTGAAGCGGGCAAGTCTAAGCCAAGCAGCAGTGGACGGACTGCTAGAGCTGCAACTCGACCAGCAGGATCAGTTCAGCTCACCAGCAGCGGCACCTCGGCCGTAGCGCGCCGCCATATCGCCATAGCCCTGCAGGGCTCCATCCAAGCTGGCTACAGGCTGTTGCAGGCGCCAAGACCAGTTACCCGAGCTTGTGCCTGGGGTATTAAATCGTGCCCGGTCATCGAGTTCCAGCAGATCCTGCAGAGGCACCACTGCCAGGTCGGCGGAGCTAGCCAGAGCCAGCTCCAGCAGCTGCCAGGCCGGCGCTGTGATTGGCGCGCCAACAGCCTCGGCTACCCGATGACGAGCATCGTCACCAAGACTCTGCCACCAGCCAACGCTGGTGGCGTTGTCGTGGGTGCCGGTATAAACCACCCAGCGGCGGCCGCGGATGTTGGCGGGTAAATAGGGGTTGGTGGAGTCTCCATCAAAGGCAAATTGGAGGATCTTCATGCCCGGCAGGTTGAAACCATCTCGCAGGGCTTCCACCTCTGGGGTGATCACGCCTAGGTCCTCAGCGATCAGAGGCAGGTGCCTGCCACGGCGCAGCCAGAGCAAGGCAAGCAGCGACCAGCCCGGAAACCAGCGCCAGCTTCCATTTTCGGCGGTGAGTGCATCACCTGGCACGCTCCAGAAGGCCTGCAGAGCTCGGAAGTGATCGAGCCGCAACTGGTCAAATAATTCAAACTGGCGCTGCAGACGAGCTAGCCACCAGCTGAAACCGCTAACCAGGTGCCTCGACCAGCGATACACAGGAGTTCCCCAGAGCTGGCCGGTTGCCGAGAAGTAGTCGGGTGGCACGCCGCTCTGGGCCGTGAGCGAGCCATCCGAGCGCAAGGAAAACAAGGAGCGATGAGCCCAGACGTCGGCGCTGTCATGGGCCACATAAAACGGCAAATCTCCCAGCAATTGCACGCCGGCCTGCCTTGCCTGACGACGTAGCTGCTGCCACTGGCGCTGCAGTTGCCATTGCAGCAGCTGCTCCTGCAACAACCAATCGGCTCGCTCGGCGGCAATTCGCGCTAGTGCTCGGCGCTGACGCTGGGCCAAGGGCGCAGGCCACTGCCACCAGGGCTTCCCGCCCTGGAGCCGGCGGATCACCATGAACATGGCGTGGTCTGGTAACCAGTGCCGTTGCCTTCGCTGCCAGCGGGCAAATGCCTGCTGCTGTTTTGGGGGCTGGGCAGCCCAGCGATGGGCCAGCGCCTCCCCCAGCGCCATGCTGCGCTCAGCAACCACCGATAAATCCATGGGGCCTTCAGCCCCAACTTCTCCGGGCAGGGCCTCAAGGTCATCCGCCTGTAGGAAGCCCTCCTGCCGCAGACGGTCGCCATCGAGCAACCAGGGGTTTAGGGCCGAGCCGCTAGGGGAGCTGTAAGGCGAACCGGTGCCATCGGGGGGCGCCAGGGGCAGCAGTTGCCAAACGCCAACGCGATGGCGACCGAGTAGATCAAGCCAATCGAGGGCAGCTTGGCCGAAGCTGCCGCAACCACCCTTACCGGGCAGGGCAGTTGGGTGCAGCAGAACCCCAGCATGGCGGTGGGCCTTATTCACGAGGCCGGTAGCCGATATCTACTGATGATGGCCTTAGCAAATGCTGGGATGTGAGATTCGAGCTTTTCCGGATGGTTACGCCGTAACCAGAGGGCGTTTCGGGTGAAGTGGGAGTCGATCGAAAAGCGGCCGTATTCCAGGCCCTTCGGCCCGAGCCGCTGCACTACCAAACCAATCAGGTTGGCCAGCCAGATCGGCAGCTTCAGGGCCTTGTCGTAAGCCTCGATGCCCTGCTGCACCGCCGCAAAACGCTCACCACTTGAGGTGACTGGTGCCACGTCGAGCTCATCCTCCACCAAATCAAGCAGCAGCTGGCCCCTGGGGTTGCGCACCGTGAGCCATTGGCGGCCAAAAGTCGCGCCCATGTAGCCCACCACCAGATCCGCGCCGGCGTTGGTGTAGTCGAAACAGCTCAAACAACTAGGAGCAAATACATCCTTGAGCTTGGGTGTATCCAGCCCAAAGAAAGGCACAGTTTCTTCGCGGCCGTCGCTGTGGCGGAAGTGGATGCGGAAGTCCTGCATGAACTCGTAGTGCACCACCGTTTCCGGCGAGCTCACGGTGCTGTCGAGAAAGGTCTGCAGGCCCGCTCGGCTGACGTTGTCCACACAGGGCAGGCCCAGCACATAGAGCTCATCGAGGGGCAGGGTGGGTTGCACAGCCCGCAAAGCTTGGATCTGGCAGCCCACGCCGATCGCCAGCAGCTTGCGGATGCCGCTGCCGGGCAGCTGCTCCAGCACCTCAAGATTTGGGGACAAGGTGGGCTTGTTCACACGGGCGCTGAGCACTTCCTCCGGGGTACGGGCCAGACGGGGCACTGGCGTGAAGCGATCGTGCTCGCTTTGGCCGACGCACAGCACAGCGTCGACTAGGCCAGTTTCCAGAGCCCGCACACCGATACGGCTGACAATCCCCGTCCATTGGGCACCTGCAATCGGCTGCTGCAAGCGGGCGGTGAGCATGCGCTGCTGCACCCCGAAATAAAGCTCCTCCTCGTTGTCGAGGTCGCGGCTGCGGCCATGGGCCGCTGCCTCCATCGCCTCAAAACGCTGCTCGAGAAAGGCGCAGCTGTTTTTTACGTAAGCAACCCAGCGGCTGTCACACAAACCGCACTGGCTGCATAGATCCTTAGCGGGGTAGACGCTGCCCTTAGCCAAGGGCCGGGCGCGCTCATGGGGAGCACTTGCAGCCATCAGCGGATTTCCCTATCGCATCTGCACCATCACAACCTATCTGGTTCAGGGAGGAGAGGTTTGGGTCCAAAGTGGCCTGCTGATAAGCCACCATGGCCCGACGTTCCGATCCAACACAACTACGCCGGGGACCCGCCCTTTTGCGGCTAAGTGCGGCAGCTGTGGGCATGGTCATGGGCGCAATATCGATAGGTTTTTTTTGGCCTTCTAGAGACCAGGGCAACCAACCACTGCAGCAGCTAACGCCAGCTGACCTAGCCAAACGCCCCAGCCGCAGCATCACCCTGCTGGTGATCGGCCTGGACAGCGAGCGGCCAGGTGATCCGCTTAACAAGGCCGCTCCACCTGGGGCAGCCAACGCCGATGCACTGCTTCTGGTGCGAGTTAATCCCCAGGGGCCCCTACAGGTGCTCAGCCTGCCGCCCAACCTGGCCGTGCAACTACCGGGCCAGAAGCGCCCCCAAGGACTCGGCAGCCTCTATCGAGTTGGTGGCGTAGCCCTCACCGCCGACGCGGCGCGCAACCTGGTGCGCCTCGAATCGGGCCAGCCAGAGCGCTTTTTGGTACTGGGCCGCTCCAGCCTGCGCAACCTGGTGGATGGCTTGGGCAGCATCGCCGTTAATCCAACCCAGGCTCTTCGCTACGAAGACAAAAGCCAGCGGTTCAGCATCAACCTTCAGGGCGGGCTGCAACGGCTAAAAGGCAACCAGATCGAACAACTAGTGCGCTACCGAGACCCAAACCGTCCCGAGGAGAGTCGCCAAGACCACCAGCAACTGGTAGTGGGCAGCCTGCTGCGGGAGCTGGCCCTGCCAGAACGGCTGGGTGAGCTTGCCAAGCTGCTCCAATCACTCAACAACGAAGGAGTTGTTACCAACCTGAGCCAGCCGGAAACCCTGAGCTTGCTGGCAGCGGGGCTTGATCAAGCCGAAAGCGTGCAATTCACCAGCATGCCCCTGAAGCCGGCCACTTCCGGCTTACGCGAGATAAGCAACAGCGCCCCTGAGCCCCTCTGGCCGGCACCGGCAACCTCAACGGGCCAGTAACTGCTCCCAACGCAAGGCCAAAGCAGTTGCCAGCTCGAAAGGCTCCTCGAGGGTGCCCAACCAGGGCAGGCCATCGCCGCGGCGCAGGTCTGGTTGCCAGGGGCCACCTGCCTGTACCAGCCCGGCCAAGGGAACCTGCCACTGGGCCAGTAGGGCAGCCATCGCAGCAGGTAAACCCGTTTGCAGCTGCTCGGCCGCCAGCAGCAGCAACACGGGCTGGCGCCAGGCCCCAAGAGCCTCGGCCCAGTGGCCGAATCCCTGCAACACAAAGCCGGGGTCTAGCGGTAAGGGCACCAGGCCTGGCCCCTGCTCAGCCAGGGATGCCAGAGATTGGGGTGGTTGCTCAATTGCGAGTGGCTTGCACAAAACCAGACCAAGGGCCAAGGCCAGCGTTGGCCCGGCTTCTGCTTGCAGCGCCGCCACCGCAGCCTCTGCTCCAGCTCCAACTAGCACCAAAGGACGTTGCCGACCAGGCATAAAAAGTGTCATGGATTTTTGCACTAGGTGGGCGGGCTCGCTTCTAACATCGGCTTTGAGCCATCGCGTTGGCGCCCGCCGTGACCAGTTTTCTGACCGCTGATTGCGTGGCACCCCAAGGCAGCGAGATCCAGTCGAATCACGACACCCGGCGGCTTCGTCTTTTCAGTGGCAACTCCAACCAAGCCCTGGCTGAGGAAATTGGCAGCTATCTGTCTGTTTCAGGTGGGCCGCGGGTTATCAAACGCTTCGCTGACGGCGAGCTCTACATCCAAATTCAGGAGTCGATCCGCGGCTGCGATGTCTTCCTGATCCAGCCCACCTGCGCCCCGGTGAACGATCACCTGATGGAGCTGCTGATCATGGTGGATGCCTGCAAGAGAGCTTCGGCTCGGCAGATCACCGCAGTCGTTCCCTACTACGGGTACGCCCGCGCCGACCGCAAGACAGCTGGACGCGAATCGATCACCGCCAAGCTGGTCGCCAACCTGCTGGCTAAATCTGGGGTGGATCGGGTGCTGGCCATGGACCTCCACTCCGCCCAGATCCAGGGCTACTTCGACATACCCTGCGACCACATCTATGGCTCGCCGGTGCTGGTCGATTATTTGCGCACCCGCGATCTTGGCGAAGTGGTGGTGGTGTCACCGGACGTGGGCGGGGTAGCGCGGGCCCGGGCCTTTGCCAAGCAAATGAATGACGCACCCCTAGCGATCATCGACAAGCGTCGCTCCGGTCACAATGTGGCCGAAAGCCTCACTGTGATTGGCGATGTGGTTGGCAAAACGGCAATTTTGATCGACGACATGATCGACACCGGCGGCACGATCTGTGCTGGCGCCCGGCTGCTGCGGCAGCGGGGGGCAGACCGTGTGTTGGCCTGCGCTAGCCATGCAGTGTTTTCCCCACCGGCAATCGAACGGATGTCGGAGCCTGGGTTATTCGAGGAGGTGGTTGTCACCAACAGCATTCCCCGCCGGGAGGACGACCGCTTCCCCCAGCTGCAGGTGCTCTCAGTGGCAAAAATTCTCGGCGAAGCGATCTGGCGCATCCACGAGGAGAGCTCGGTGAGCTCAATGTTCCGCTGAAGACAATTCCGCTGAAGTTGCGTCGTTTTGCCCGCTTAGAAGCTGTTTTGCTAGCTGCAGCATGCTTTTTGCTCAGCCTGCCTTCTGCAGCCGCCACTCCGCCCCGACGCGTAGGGGTGTGGCTTACCAATAGCCCCAGCCCGCTCTACTACGACCCCGCCCGGATCGATCGAGCGGTGCAGGAGCTGGCAGAAGCGGGCTTCAACACCCTCTACCCAAATGTGTGGAGCCGTGGCAACACCTTCCATCGCTCCCGCCATGCGCCAATGGAGCCGGCCCTTGAGAAGGCAAACCCCAACCTCGATCCGATCTGTCGCTTCACCAAGGCCGCCCATCGCCGCGGTCTGCAGGTGATTCCCTGGTTTGAGTATGGCCTAATGGAGCCGGCTGACGCTGCCGTAGTGCGCCAAAACCCCGAATGGGTGTTGCAGCGCCGTGATGGCAGCAGTGAGATGCTCATGCACGGCAAGCCAATGGTGTGGCTCAACCCTGCCCATACGGGAGTGCGGCAGCGCTTTCTTGGCCTGATTGGCGAAATTGTCCAGCGTTGCAGCGTCGATGGCATTCAGCTAGACGACCATTTTGCCTGGCCAGTGGAGCTGGGCTACGACCCCAGCAGTCGCAAATTATTCCGAGCCGCCACTGGTCGGGAGCCGCCAAACGACCATACGGATCGGGCCTGGATGGGCTGGCGGCGGCAGCAGCTCACCGCCCTGCTACGGGAGCTTCGAGCTCAGCTCAAGCCCTCTGGCAAGTTGATCAGCCTCTCGCCAGGTCCCTTCCGCTTTGCCTACAACAACTGGCTGCAGGACTGGGAGCTTTGGTCCTTGGGCAAGCTGATCGACGAGCTCGTAGTGCAGAACTATGCCCACTCGCTAAAAGGCTTCGAAAATGACCTCAACCAACCGGCCCTGGTAAAGGCGCGCAGCTGGGGCATGCCGGTAGAGATTGGCATTCTGGCGGGTTTCGGTGGCCGCACTCCAACCATGGCGACCCTGGCCCAGAAAGCCCAGCTATCTCTGCAGCGTGGCCATGGCGTGATCTATTTCTATTGGGAGGGACTTTGGGGTTTGCACGCGGGGCCTGAGGGGGCTGCGTACCGCCAGGCCGCCTTTCGACAGCTACACCAGCGCTACCGGCGCTGATTAATCAGCGCCCAGGCACTGACTAACCACCTCGCCGGTATTGGGCGAAAGTGATGCTGCCGCCAGCTGCTCGAGGGCTGCATGCATCGCGGCTGAACGTGCCGCTCCATAGCTCTGCCAACGGCTAAACACCTTGGCCAAACGCGAGGCCGTGATCGGGTTGCGCTTATCTAAATCAGCTATGCGAGCTGCCATGAAGTGGTAGCCGGAGCCATCGGCGGCATGAAACACCACCGCATTACCGGCGAGCCCCCCAAGCACGGCCCGCACGGAATTGGGCGCTGCAGGATCAAAGCGGGGATGCTCCAGCAGGCGAGCTACCCGTTCCAGGCCATCGGCAAAGGGCGCAGCAGCCTCCAAGCCAAACCAAGCATCAAGGATTACCGGCTTGTGCTGCCAGCGCTGATAAAAATCCTCCACCGCCAACTGGCGCTCTGGGATCAGATGGCATTGCAAGGCGCGAAGTCCCGCCCGGGCCAGGGTCATAGACGGGCCATTCACCGCCGCCGCCGCGGCCGCCGCAAGCTCCGAATCACCAGCAGCCACCCGCCAGCTCCACACGGTGCCCGTGAGCAGGCGATCGCCATTGCCAGCGGGCCAGGCCAAGCTCCACTGAGGCGTGCAGCGCTGCAGGGCAGCGGCCAGGGGAACGGCTAGGGCCGCACCAAAAAGCTTCTGCAAGGCAAGCAGCGCCCCAAACAGGGCCGGCGGATCGGGCTCAGCGCCACCGGCAACGGCGGCATCTTCGAGCTCGGGCAAACCTGGCAGGGCCAGCAACACGCTGCGACTGGCCTCGGATAGGGAGGGATCGGCCAGGATCCGGCCAAAAGCATCAATAAGCTCCTCTTCCAGCAGGCCATCGGCGCTGCCTGCGGCGCGGGCCAGCACGGCTTGACGCAGCAGTACCTGGCCCGCATCCCAGCGAGCAAAGGGATCGCTATCGGCAGCCAGAAGATGCACCAGCTCAGCGGTGGGCCGGCCCATTTCCAAAATCACCGGTGCTGAGAAATGGCGCAGCAGAGAAAGGGCCGGTGGATGGCCCTGGCGGGGGAGTCCTACCAAGCGCAGGTTCTGCTGGGCCTGGTCGATCACTAGCAGGCGGGTGTCATCGCCAGAGGGCCGAGCTGGATCTGATTCCCCCTCAAACCGCACGGGTAGGGATTCGCCGCCCTGTCCCAGCAGCCCCAGGGCCAGGGGAATCACCAGAGGTTGCTTGTCAGATTGGCCTGGTGTCGCTGGGGTGTATTGCTGCACCTGCAGCTCCAGCACGCCCGTTTCACCATCCCAGTGGCGCTGAATATGCAGCCGCGGCGTGCCGGATTGGTGATACCAGCGGCGAAATTGGGCGAAATCAAAGGGAGGCGGCACGGGCGCCGCATCCTGCATCGCTTGCACGAAGTCTTCGCAGGTGGCAGCGGTGCCGTCGTGGCGGCTCACATAAAGAGCCATACCCCGCATGAAGACCTCCTCGCCAAGCAAGGTGTGGAGACAACGGATCACCTCCGATCCCTTTTCATAGATAGTGGTGGTGTAAAAGTTGTCGATCGCCTGATAGGCATCAGGCTGAACGGGATGAGCCGTGGGGCCGGCATCTTCGCGAAACTGGCTATTGCGCAGCATCGAAACATTTTCAATGCGATTCAACGCTGCACCGTGCATATCCTCCGTGAAGCTCTGGTCACGAAACACGGTTAGACCTTCTTTAAGCGAGAGCTGAAACCAGTCGCGGCAGGTGATGCGATTACCTGTCCAGTTATGGAAATATTCATGGGCAATCACGCTCTCGATTCGCTCAAGCTCGCCATCGGTGGCGGTCTCAGCGTCGGCGAGCACAAGCTTTGAATTAAAGATATTGAGGCTCTTATTCTCCATCGCGCCCATGTTGAAATGGCGCACCGCCACGATGTTGAACTCATCGAGGTCATATTCAAGGCCGTAGCGCTTCTCATCCCAGGCCATCGAGCGTTTCAGAGACGCCATGGCGTGGGTTGTGTACGGCGCATCGCCAGGTTCCACGTGGATGCGCAGGGCCACAGTGCGGCCGCTGGCTGTGGTGAAGCTGTCTCTCACCTCCTCAAGCTCGCCCGCCACCAGGGCAAATAAATAGGAGGGTTTGGGGAAGGGGTCGTCCCAGACAGCGAAGTGACGCCCGGCGTCGAGGTCTCCGGTTTCGATGCAGTTGCCGTTGGAGAGCAGCACCGGACAACTGGCCCGATCGGCTTCGATTCGTACTTGAAAGCGACTGAGCAGATCGGGGCGGTCGGGGTGAAATGTGATGCGCCGAAAACCCTCGGCTTCGCACTGGGTCGTGAACAGCCCGCCACTGGCATAAAGCCCTTCAAGGGTGCTGTTGGCTTCCGGGTGGAGCCGCACCCGGCTCTGCAACTGAAAGGCCCCAGCTGGAGGCTGGGCGATCAGCAGCTGGTCGGCGCTTAGCTGAAAGGCCTCAGCCGGCAGGAGCTCGCCATTGAGCCGCAATTCCAGCAGCTCCAAGTCCACGCCCTGCAGCACCAACGGCCCCGGCTGGGCCAGCGGATTGGGCAGGAAAGCCAGCTGGGCCAACGCCTCGGTGTAGCTGGAGTGGAGCTGCACCGTTAGATCGGTGCGTTCAAGCAAATAGGGCGCCGGACGGTAATCGGCGAGGCGCACAAGGGGCATGGGAATTACTTAGGAGTGGCGGGTTTGGAGGTGGCGGGCGACTGCTTGATGGCGTCTTTCACCTTGGCCATCACATCTGCGGGCACCTCCTTGGGGCAGATCTCAGCGGCACCGAGGACAGCCGAATTAATAGATCCCTTGCGCAGATCGTCGATGCTGAGGGGTTTGGCTCCCACCTGGCTGATCACGCCATCGTGCTGGCCCTGGATCAGTTGGGCGATGGTTTCGCCAGCAATACCCACCGCTTTATCGAAAGGCACCCCTGCCCCCCTGGAGATGCAAACGTTTACTGCTGCAATCCTGGTGTACAGGTTCATTTCTGCCTCAGTGGCTGGGGCTGCCAGGGCCACTGCTGGCACCAGTAGCAGGGGAAGAACCAGCAGGGGAGCCAGAAAACTACGGGGCATCAGGAATAACAGAAATAGGATTTAGTAAATGCATGCTGCTGCATCAAGAAATGGCGTCCTGCGGGAGCGGCTCCCCCGCTTCTTCAAGCCTGATCTCATGGTGGGTTTCGGCCACACTTAGGGTGCCGTTCTTCCAGGAGTAGATCGAACGGGAGCGGAAGCGGTCTTGGTCAACCAAGCGAGTGTGCTCAAGGATGTCCCACTCCTGGTAATGGGATTCAAAAATCAACTCGTGCTCATCTACCTGGCGGATCTGACTTGTGGTGGGAGTGTCGCTCAGGTAGCCAGAGCTACGACTGAGCTGGTGGCCGCACAGATGGGCATCCATGGTGCCGCTGGGAACGTAGTGGGGCTTTTTCAGGAAAAATTCGAACTCCTGCTCCGGCCACCAAGTGAAGCGAAAGGCAGCATCGCCCTCCACCGGCTCTCCGAATATTTCCACCCTCAGCATCATGTCGACCCGAAGCGACTCCCCATCCTCAAAGAAATACAGCCGGCGCGAGCGCCACAGGCCAAGATTGCGGGCAAACCAGCGCCGCAGATTGCTGTCGAGCTGAATCCTGGGGCGCGGCGCCACTGGGCTGGAGCTTGAAGCCATGCTCATGACGTCCCGGCCCTAAGGCGCACGCTTGCTTTAGTCATAGCGAAATCGAGCTGCTGTGCCCGAATCCTCATAGGGTTAATTGCGTGAGCGTCGATCACCCCACCACGGCCTCCCAGGTCGCCAGCGACGGAGCGATCGAACGCCCCGAACTGAAGCTGCTGCTCGTCGCCACCAGTTACCACCTGGCCAGCCAGGACCTGCGCCATCTGCTCCAGTTCCTCAAAAGTGATGAGTGCGCCTTCAAGGTGAGCCTGGAGGTAGCCGATCCAGCCCGCCAACCGCAGCTACTAGAGCTGCACCGGTTGGTGGCGACCCCGGCACTTGTGAAATTGGCCCCCCTGCCCAAGCAGGTGATTGCCGGCAATGCAATCACCCAGAAGTTGCGCAGCTGGCTGCCGCGCTGGCAGCAGATGGAAGTGGTTACGAGCCTGGGCATGAGCCTGCGGCCCGCTGAAATTGATGGCAGCCGCACCCGGCGCGAGCTCCAGCTCGAAGACCAGCTGCTTGTGCTGCGCCAGGAAAACGAAACCCTGATCGAGCGCCTTGGAGTGCAGGAGCGCTTGCTGAGGATGGTGGCCCATGAACTGCGTACGCCGCTAACGGCCGCCAAGCTCGCCCTACAAAGTCACACCCTCGGCCAGATCGATGAGGCCCGCTTCCGCGACGTGCTCACCCGCCGACTCGACGACATCCAAGAACTCTCCAAGGACCTGCTGGAGGTGGGTACAACCCGTTGGGAGGCAATGTTTAACCCCCAACGCCTGGCGCTGGGCAAGGTGGCCGCCGAGGCGATTTTGGAGCTGGAAAAACTCTGGATCGGCCGCGACCTCGAGCTGATCACCGACATCCCCGCCGATCTACCAGATGTGTTCGCCGACCAGCGCCGCATGCGCCAGGTATTGCTGAACCTGCTGGAAAACGCCCTGAAGTTCACCCCGGAGCGCGGCCGCGTGCACCTGACCCTGCTGCACCGCACCGACCAGTGGGTGCAAGTGAGCATCTGCGACACCGGGCCGGGCATCCCCAAAGCAGAGCAGCAACGGATTTTTCTAGATCGGGTGCGCCTACCCCAGACCTCCGGCACCACCTCGGGCTACGGCGTGGGCCTATCGGTGTGCCGTCGCATCGCCGAGGTGCATGGGGGGCGCATCTGGGTGGTATCTGAGCCAGGCGAGGGCGCTTGCTTCCACGTCAGCGTGCCTGTCTGGAGCGGCCAGGCCCAACCCGCGCAAACATCAACAAGCCCTGAAGCGCTGCTCGCCTTGACGAAGGGTCCTCCTGCCCCGTAGCTTCCAATACATCAGCGCCCTACAGCGTTGTGGCCTCGCCCCCATCGTCTAGAGGCCTAGGACACCTCCCTTTCACGGAGGCGACAGGGGTTCGAATCCCCTTGGGGGTATAAATAAATCCAACTCTTTTTCTGCCCGATAGGCAATAGAAATGAGTTGGAAGAATCAGGATTCGGCAGCGCGGCGTTCGGCCTCTCGCTGAACTCCACGCAGGTTGTTGGCTAGGTCTTCGCGCAAACGTTGTTCGATCAAGCCAATCGGCATGCCAGGACGGCCTTGCACCGTGAGCTCGTAGAGCAGGTGGGTGATTTCGCCGGTGCGGCCAATCTGCCAACAACCCTCAAAGCGGCGGAAATCACCGCGGCTCATACAGAAGCGCAGCTCGCCTGCTTCGAGATCTTCCTCAAGCTCGAGCTCTACCTTGGCGCTGAAACTCAGCCCACAAAACTGCTGGGTGCCCACCTGCTCCAAACCCACCCGATTACCGCGCCGCCATAGCTGGCGGGAGGAGGCCAGGTTTGGAATAAAGCTGTTGAGGTTGGCGTAATCGGTGAGTACGGACCAGATCCAGCGTGGATCAAGGGGTAGGCGCAACTGCACAGCTAGACGCCTGGTGCCCTGAGGAAGCCGCTCCATCTCCTGCTGAATGGTGTCGAGGCTGCAAACGGAGGATTGAGCGGAAGTGGTCACATCCGCAGGTGCATTCGACAACAAACCTGACTCAGCGAGCTGATCTGGCAGATCTGATCTGGCAAGAAGCTGCACCAAGAAAGCACGGCTTGAGTGTGCTGGAGCACAAACCTAGCGGTGTCTGCCAAAAATTAGCTGCGGCCGCGTTCCCTATGATCGGTGCGCTTTTGAGGTGACTGAGACTGCATGCGTGTTTCCACCGGTCGCACTACCCAGTCCGACAACCGGATGTTCACCGTCTTGGTGGAAGCTTTCGGGGTGGGGCCACAGCGTCAGGCTGAGAGAGGCTTGACCGTGCCATACAGCCAGCTCCAGGGCCTGATGCAATCGATCGCTCAGAAGGGCGGTCGCATCCGCGCCGTTCTCGCTGACAATGGCGCCAGCCCAGCGCCAGCCCCAAAAGTAAACGCCGCTCCTTCGAAACCCGCTGCCGTGTCCCACGCCGACGTCCCCGTCAACCTCTACAGGCCGAAGGAACCGTTCTTAGGAACGGTGACCGACAACTACAGCCTGCTTGCTGAAGGGGCGATTGGTCGGGTGAATCACATCACTTTCGACCTTTCAGGTGGTGACCCCCAGCTGCACTACGTCGAAGGTCAGAGCATCGGCATCATTCCCGACGGCACCGACGCCAACGGCAAGCCCAACAAGCTCCGCCTTTACTCAATCGCCAGCACACGCCACGGCGACAACCTGAAGGGCAGCACGGTGTCACTGTGCGTGCGGCAGCTGCAATACGAAAAAGATGGCGAAACGATCAACGGCGTCTGCTCCTCCTTCCTCTGCGATATCGAACCAGGGGCCAAGGTGAAGATCACCGGGCCAGTAGGTAAGGAAATGCTGCTTCCTGAAGATGAGGAAGCCAACGTGATCATGCTTGCCACCGGCACCGGCATCGCACCGATGCGCGCTTATCTACGACGCATGTTTGAGCCTTCCGAGCGCGAGGAGAACGGCTGGCATTTCCGCGGTAAGGCTTGGCTGTTGATGGGGGTGCCCACCACACCAAATCTCCTTTACGACGACGACTTCAACCGTTACGCCAGCGAATTTCCGGAAAACTTCCGCTACACCAAGGCGATCAGCCGCGAGCAGCAAAATACCAATGGCGGCCGGATGTATATCCAAGATCGCGTCAGCGAGAACGCCGAGGAGATCTTCTCCTGGATCGAAAATCCCAAGACCCACGTTTACATGTGCGGCCTGCGGGGTATGGAGCCCGGTATCGACGAAGCGATGACCGCCGCTGCAACCGCCAAAGGTTTGAACTGGGCTGAGTTGCGTCCCCAGCTCAAAAAAGCCGAACGCTGGCACGTCGAAACCTATTGAGTTCGAATCAAATCGATTTCTCCTCCCCGCCCTCAAGGCGGTTTTTTTTGGCGAATCCCACACAGAAAGCATCACAAAGTGGGGCAAGCGGTGGGCGGCGGCGTCTGGCCCGTTAAACCTTGAACACCAGACAGGCATTCATGGGAGCTGTGCTCACCAATCCACTGCGGGTAGGACTCCGCCAGGAGCGGGTTATCCCGCCCCAATGCCTGGTGATTTTTGGGGCCAGTGGCGACCTAACTCATCGCAAGCTGGTGCCGGCACTTTTTGAGTTGTTTCGCCAGCGCCGCCTGCCCAGTGAATTCGCGGTACTGGGCTGCGCCCGCCGCCCCTGGAGCGATGAGGAATTCCGCCGCAAGATGGCTGAGGCCATGGCCTCAGAAGTGGCTGAGCACCGGGTGGCGTGGGAGCAATTTGCCGCCGGACTTTTCTACGAGCCGGTGGATCTAGAGGATCCCCCCTCGGTGGTGCGGCTAGGTCAGCGGCTAGAGGGCATTGACCGGCTGCGGGCCACCCGCGGCAACCGCACCTTCTACCTCTCCGTATCGCCAAACTTCTACGGCAGCGGCTGCCGCTCCCTGGCCGCTGCAGGGCTGCTGAGCGACCCAAGCCGCAGCCGGATCGTGATCGAGAAACCCTTCGGCCGCGACTACGGCAGCGCCCAGGAACTAAACCGGGTGGTGCAGACCTGCGCCCAGGAAAACCAGATCTTCCGGATCGACCACTACCTGGGTAAGGAAACGGTTCAGAACATATTGGTGATGCGATTCGCCAACACGATCTTCGAGCCAATCTGGAACCGCAATTACATCTCCAGTGTTCAGATCACAGCAGCCGAAACCGTTGGTGTAGAGGAGCGAGCCGGCTACTACGAAAGCTCGGGCGCCCTGCGCGACATGGTGCAGAACCATCTCACCCAGATGCTTGCCCTCACGACAATGGAGGCACCGGGCCGCTTCGACCCCGAGTCGATGCGCAACGAGAAGGCCAAGGTGCTGCAGGCAGCGCGCCTAGCCAATGAAGACGAGCCCTGGAAGTGCTGCGTGCGGGGCCAATACGGGTCAGGGGGCTCCAGCACCCGGCCGATCACCGGCTACCGCCATGAGCCGGGGGTGAACCCGGAAAGCACCACGGAGACCTACGTGGCGATGAAGCTGTTCATCAATAATTGGCGCTGGCAGGGCGTGCCCTTCTACCTGCGCACAGGCAAGCGTCTACCCAAGCGGCTCTCCGAGGTGGTGCTCACCTTCCGCGAGGCACCGGTGCACTTGTTTGACGCTGCTGGCGGCGCCCCCACCCCCAACCAGCTGATCCTGCGTATCCAGCCGAATGAAGGCGCTGAATTTAAATTTGAGGTGAAGGCCCCTGGCTCCGGCATGCGCAGCCGGCCAGTGGATATGGCCTTCTCCTACGACGACAGCTTCGGCGAACCCAGCGATGAGGGTTACGTGCGCCTGCTGGCTGACGCGATGCTGGGAGATCCCACCCTCTACACCCGCAGCGACGAGGTGGAAGCCGCCTGGCGCCTATACACGCCGCTGCTGGAACTGATCGAGGACGCCCCCTCCCGGCTGCCGGTATACCCCTACGAAGCCCGCACCTGGGGCCCTGCCGCCTCAGACAACCTGCTGGCCGCAGACGGCCTGGCCTGGCGTCGCCCCTGATTTCTCACCCCCTGCACCCATGTCGACCCAGCTCACCCTCCAGGCTCCCCTCGCCCTACCCCCCGACCAGGTGCCCGGCTACCTGGAGCGCCTCTGGGATCAGTCATTGGGCAGCTCCCCCGGCGCCGCCACCTTCACCCTGGTGGTGTGGGAGGGCTCCTGGCTGGAGCAGCAGCTGGTGCGCTGCGGCCGGCTCGATGGACCAATCACAGGTTTTCTCAATGAAAAGGTGCTTGAGGCGGCCCGCGCCGCCGCTGCGAGCTGCGGCTTGCCGCTGAGCACCGCACCGATGGATCCAAAGCTGGCCTGGGCGATTGGGCAGCTAGGCGGCAATCACCACGCCGAAGACCAACGCGGCCAGTTTGTGGAAGGAGCGATCAGCGCCCACATGCCCCGGCGGCTAATCACCCTGGCCCCCACCCTCGACGGCAGCCAGCCCTTAGAAACGCTTGTAGCCGCTTACTGCCCCCTGCCAGAGGAAGGCGCTGGCAGCTCCGCCTGCGGCGACGTAGTGGTGCTTAGGGGCAGCACCGGTGCCTTGCACCAAAACCTCGATCTAGTGCAACCCCTGATCGCCCCCGACCTGCCCTGCTGGGTGTGGTGGAACAGCAGCCTCGACGAGGCCCCTGAGGTGATGGCGGCTCTAGCCACCGGCGCCCGGCGCCTGGTTGTGGATTCCTCGCTGGGGGATCCACGCCGCTGCCTAAACCTGCTGGTGGAGCGGATCACCGCGGGGCAGCCGATCAACGACCTCAACTGGCTGCGGCTGCGCAGCTGGCGCGAATCACTAGCAATGGTGTTTGATCCGCCCTCACGGCGTGATGCCCTCAACCATGTGGTGCAGCTCGACATCGACGTGGAGGGCTCAAACCCGGTGAAGGGTTTGCTGCTGGCTGCCTGGCTGGCCGACCGGCTGGGCTGGCAGCTGATCTCCACCTACGCAGTGGATGGCGACGGGGTGGGCGATGGCATCGGCGCCGAATTCGAGCGCAGCGACGGTGAGACCGTGCGCTTCCGCCAGATGCCAGTGCCAGTGGGCGTGCCCAAAACACACCCGGGTGCGATTTTAGGATTGCGTCTGATCTGTCAAAGCAGCCAGGGTTCGCCGCTGTGCGTGATTCTTTGCTCCGAATCGGGCGGCTGCATGCGGCTCGAATCAGGCGGCATGGCCAGCATGGAATTGGCTGAGGAAGTGGTGCCCCTGCCCAATGAAAGCGAGGAAATGGAGGTGGCCCGGCTGCTCTCCGGCGGCCACGACTCCACCAACCCCCTACTGGCAGCCGCCGCCCCCCTTGCCGCCAAACTGCTGCCCTAGATGGCCTGCCTGATCGCCGCTCCCAGCAGCGGCAGCGGCAAGACCCTCCTATCGCTATGCCTGGCAGCCTGGGCCAGGACGAAGGGCATGAGTTTGCAGCCCTTCAAGGTGGGGCCCGACTACCTCGATCCCCAGCTGCTCAGCCGGGTGAGCGGCCACACCTGCCGCAACCTCGATCCGTTGCTGTGCGGCGCCCCGTGGGTGGAGCGCTGCTTTACATGGCACAGCAGCAGGGCCGACCTGACCCTGGTGGAAGGGGTAATGGGTCTGTTCGATGGCCGCGGGCCCAGCAGTGAGGGCAGCTCAGCAGCGGTGGCAGCCCAGCTCGGCCTGCCGGTGGTGTTTGTTGTGGAGGCGTCGCGGCAGGCGGGCTCCCTGGCGGCACTAGTGCGCGGCTTTCGAGACCATGGACCACCAGAGGTGCAATTGGCCGGGGTAGTGCTCAACCGGGTGGGCAGCACTCGCCACCAGGCCCTGCTGGCCGAAGCGCTGGA
>JAQCGH010000004.1 GCA_027620015.1 Cyanobacteriota bacterium | reverse complement strand
AGCAGGGCATCGATGCAGCCGAGCATGCCGAGCACGGCGGCATCAATCAGCATCTTGCTCGCCAGACCCCACTCCACATAGGGCATGCGCAGTTGGGGAAATCCTGAGGCGATTTCACCGATGCGACGCACCCCTTCCCCGCCCTCGGCGCCAGCACCCCCGTTGAGCAGGGTGAGGGAGAGCAGGGTGCCGGCCACCAGGGCGATCAGCTGGGGAGGGGCGATTTTTTTGAGCGCCGCCGGGGTTAACCAGAGGATGGCCAGGGTGATCAGGGCCAGAACCACCTCCGGTAGGCGGGCGTTCTGAATCAGTTGCGGCAGGGAGTTGAGGGTGCCGATCACCCCTCCTTTGGGGATGGCCTGACCCAGGAAGGGGCCCAGCTGCAGGATGATCAGGATGATCCCGATGCCGCTCATGAAGCCCGAGATCACCGTGTAGGGCATCTGGGTGATGTAGCGGCCGAGCCTCAGAAAGCCGAAGGCGATCTGGAATACCCCCGCCAGCATCACCACGGTGAAGGCAATTGCCAGGCCGTTCTCCGGATCGCTGGCGCTGAAGCTGGCGATGACGGCGGTCATGACCACCGTCATCGGCCCGGTGGGCTCAGAAATCAGGGAAGGTGTGCCGCCGAACAGGGCGGCAAAGAGGCCCACCAGCACGGCCCCCCAGAGGCCGGCGGCTGCACCTGCACCCGAGGCCACACCGAAGGCGAGGGCCATGGGCAGGGCGATCACCGCAGCTGTGACGCCGCCGAAGAGATCGCCTTTGATGTTGTTAGTGCTGATGTGATTCAGCAGCCGCAGGGCCGGGAGCTGGGGCTGCGACGGCGCGGAAGTCACTTATTCATGTATTGGTTGGCGCAGGACCTTAGGTAGGCCCCAATGCCGGTTGGGTACTAGAAGCGTGCTCTTGATATTGCTTGTAGCAATGCTGGTGAGAAACGGCGCTGATCCTGCTGGTGTTGGCCTGGTGCGGTTGGTGATTTCGCCAAATCTTGAGGGGGGCCAGCCATTCAGCTAATCCAGTTCAGCTGTTGCTGGAGTGGCCCGGAGCCCACTGGTGGATCAGCTGTTCGAGGCGCACCAGTTGATAGCGGGTCTGCTCGTTGGGGTGTTGGATGTAGGCGCTGCGCATATGGTCCAGCTCGGCGTCTAGCGAGAGCAGAACGGGGTGATTCTCGTTCACGGAGCAAATCCAGAACTAATCCTTAAATCCTAAACCTTCCTTAAGTTTCTGGCGGCGCCGGTCAGGTTCCGATGACAAGTGGGCCGTCTCGGTCGGAGCGGAAGACCATAGGCATAGAAGGAGCATGTCGCTGAATCAACTCCAGCATCAACTTGAACACTTCGCGGGTTTGGGGTGCTGTAGTTCCCATGGCTTCGCGGCTGAGCAGCACCAACTCGAGCACCTTGCCGTCTGCCTTTGATTGCACGTCCGCGAACAGCTGCATGCGCTGGCTTTCGCCACCACCACGGATCATGGCGCTGAGGTGGGCTGGAGTGCGGTGCTCGATCTCCGCTCTAAGCCCATCTAGAACTGGGTGAAGTGCATCCAGCATGGCTGAAGCTTCCATTGGTAAGCCGGGTTTGAGCACCACCAAAAACCGCGCCACAACTTCTCCCCTATCGATTCACGATACTTGTTGCAGCCTGTGCATCTAGTTGGTCAGGATCCAGAGGTAACCCCTTCACGGCCAAAGCGAGACGCCGCGCCAGCAGCAGCATTGGGTAAAGGCGCCATGCTCTTTCCCTTGTGGCAAGGAGTGGGCCGATCAACTGCAGCAGGGTGGCGCTGGGCTTCAGCCGGCTGCAGATCCACTGAATTGCATCGGCACCATGCAGCACCTGGCCTTCTGCCAACACCACAGCACCACGGCTAAGGTCCCAGCCCTGCTTCCGAAGCTGTCGTCTTAGTTCGTGGTCGCTGCGACCATCGCAGATCGCCAGGTTCGGAATGCCACTGCGCAGTTCTGCCAGCTCAGCGAAATGGCGGCAGAAGGGACAGCCGCCGTCAAACACGAGGACCGGAGGGGCAAGTGCCGATAGGCCAATCATCGGCTGCAACCCTGGACAACGCTGTCATCCTGAAGGCTTAGCGGCTTAGTTGTGGTCTATGCCCCGTTTGGGCCCTGAATCCATAGCCGTGATCGGTGCAGGGGTATCGGGTTGCGCTTTGGTAGCCCAACTGCGCCGCTTGGGTTATGCCGGCGACCTCAGCCTTTGGGAGACAGGCCGAGGCCCGGGTGGACGGGCGAGTACCAGGCGCTCTCGCCAGGATCATGCCCTTCGTGTTGATCACGGGGCACCCTTGCTCAACATCACCGGCGCAATGGCGCCGCTCTTGTTGCAGCCATTGCTAGCGGGGGATTGGATTGAGCCTTGGCCTGGTTTACTCGCCCAGCTCCAGGGGGAAGCGACCCTGCGGCCTGGTGAGGCTGATGTCCTAGGTCTCGGCCAGCTTTATCGGGGTAGGGGTGGCATGGATCATCTCTGCAAAGGCTTGCTGAGCTTGGCCGGCGAGGCCGGCGAGGCGTGGCAGCCGCACTACGGCACCTTGGTGCGCCGTCTCGATTGGAAGAATGGTTACTGGCAGCTTCTTGGCAGGGATGGAGAGTTGCTGGGTCAGGCCCATTGGCTTGTGTTGAGCAGCACCCTGCTGGCTCATCCGCGCAGCCGGCAGATCTTTGGCTGGGAGGAAGTGCCCCTCAAGCAGGCTGCGGAGCGCCTAGACGACCTCAGACTTGACCACGCCTTAACAGTGATAGCCGGTGTTCGCACTGAGGCACGCAGCAATCTGATGGTGCTTCTTCAGTCTGATGCGGCAGGACTTTGGAGCAGCTTGCCTTTCAGCTTGCTTCATTTTGATGCTGCGGCCCAGCAGCGCTGGGGTCTGCAGCGAATCACTATCCAGCCCTTGGTCGACGGCCGTTGCGCTGTAGTGGCCCATTCCAGCCACTCCTTTGCCGCCGATCACCTTGATGTTTATGGCACTCATTCCGCCGTGGCCCGGATGCTCCAATTACCTCCCGATGAAGGCCGCGAAGATACGGTGATTGCCACGCTTACTACAGCTCTTGAACAGGTGATGGCCCCCTGGTTGCCTGGCCTGGAACTAGCCACGGCTGATCGACAGTTGATGCGCTGGGGTGCTGCTTTCCCTCTGGCGCCTGGACTTCCCTCCGAACTCAGTTGCTGTCCAACCAGCAGGGTGGGATTCTGCGGCGACTACATAGCCGGGGTGGGTTTTGGTCGGATTGAGGGTGCCTTGCGCAGTGGCGAACAGCTGGCACACGAGCTATGTGCTCTTGCCTAGAGCTGCTGTTGTCGATTATTGCGATAGGTGCAGCCCCAATACACCAAAGGGTGTTAATTGAGATTGCAGCCCCTGCTGCGGTGGGGCTATCAATTGGTATGTAAGACGTTTTGGCTGTCTTACACGCGATCACCTCCTGACTAGCGATGCGGCCCCTATCACCACAAACGGCACTCATCAGAGCTGTTCCAGGCCAGCCGCGGCATCTTCCAGTCTTCCCTGCCGAGCAACTTCAAGTAGTGAACCGGGCTGCCCATTACTTTTCCCATCATTTTTGGGAAGAGATGGAGCTTGAGGTGGTGGCTGATTCGATCGGGATAAGTACTGAATGGCTCGATCTCTGCTTTGACCACTGCCGTGGCATGACACCGTTTCAGATGCTTCAGCAGATTCGACTTAGTCGGCTGTTTGAGGGCATTGCAACCCAACCGCAAATGACCCTTCAGCAGCAGGTGCATCGCTGTGGCTTGGCTTCGGTGATGACTGCCAATCAGTTGTTTGATGAATTATTCGGCATTGGCCTTGCTCCCTTTCGGCGGCTCTGTCGTAGGGCCGAGGCCGATCGCTTGATTCGTCAGCGCAGCTGCTGAATCCTCGGACCTTCCGAATTCATCTGAATCACTGTGGCCAGTCTCTAGTGGCGGTTTTACTGCCTGGCTTGCTGCTGATGCTGTCGATATTGGAGAGCTGCCTCAGCTCAACACATCGGACAACATCAGCGACTGCCTGCAGATGGTCGATACCGACTCAAGATTCACCACTGCGGTCCTAACGCATCTGGCGGGCATAGCTGCTCCACGTTTTGCCTGTAGTCGGTGGATGTGTAGCTCTCGCCATTCCCCTTTTTTATTGCTGCCTCAGGTCTTCTGTTGGCTTGGCGATTGTCCTGGCGGCGCTGCTCCTTGCACATGATGCAATGGCCCCATACTTGTGAGCCCACCGCCAGCGGGGTTCCCCCAGGCATGCCTAGCCCATTCAACGAATGGAAGCCTGAAGTGGTGGTATTTCACCCCACCCGCTTCGAGGAGGCGCAGTGGATAGTGCATCACATACGCGAACGCAAGACCGTGCTGGTTCATGCCGGGGCAATGGAGCGCAGAGAGGCCCAACGGTTGATCGATTTTGTGGCTGGTGGTGTCAGCGCTATCGACGGACAGGCCGAATGCCTCGATGAGCTCACCTTTGTCTTCGTTCCAGAGACGGTGGCCTTGCGGCGGGATACAGGACCGTAGTGACGCAGGTTGCAGAGAGCTACCTCCTAGGCTCAAATCAAATCTGGGAGTGGGCTGAGTTGCCCCGTTTACGTCGCTTTCTTTATTCCCTTGGGCCCGTCCTGACCATTGCGGCCCACCTTGGGTGCCTACTGCTTATTTGGACAGGTTTCAGTCTTGATGCAGCACTATGGGCTTTGGGGCTTTATTTGGTGCGCATGCTGGCCACCACGGCCATTTATCACCGTTTGATTACCCACTCCAGCTACAAAGCGCCCCGTCTTGTTGCCTGGATCGGAGCCTTTGTGGGGGCTTCCGCGGGTCAAATGGGCCCTAGCTGGTGGAAGGCCCACCACCAATCCCATCACCGCCACGTCGATACTTACGCCGACCCCCACACCCCTTTAGCACCAACAGCAGGATTGCGAGGCTTGTGGCGCTCCCAGGTTGGTTGGTTGTTGTCCTCGAGTTTTTATCCCGCAACCCTGCCTGCCGATGTGGAGGCTGATCCTGTACTGCGACTCATCGACAGGCTTCATTTTGTGCCCGTGCTGCTGCTAGCCGGCCTGTCTTGGCAGCTAGGTGGACTGCCTTGGTTAGCTGCCTTCTGCTTAAGCACAACAGTCCTGTATCACGGGGTGGCCAGCGTTAATTCGCTGGCTCACCTGCAAGGCGATCAGCCCTTTGCCACCGGAGATGCCAGCCGCAACAACATGTTTGTGGCAGTAATCACGCTTGGCGAGGGCTGGCACAATCTCCACCACGCTTTTCAAGCCTCGGTGCGTCAGGGGATCACCCTTCGGCATGGGCGAGTGCGGTTGTTGCCAGATCCCACCTACCGCTTTATTCGTCTGCTTGAGCGTTGTGGTTGGGCCTGGGATTTAAGGATCCCCAGTAACCACGCCCTGCTTGCACGCCGAGCTGAAAGCTAAAGAGCGCAGGCCACAAGGCTCAATTGCAGCCAACAGCCTCCTGGCGCCAGCTTTTCCACAACTACATTCTGGAGACGATCGTGAGCTACCAAATTGGCGAACGTCTCAGCGTCGTATCTGGTGTTGAAGCGAGCTGCCTGCACTTGGAGCGGGACGCTTTGTTCTCGCTCTACGGCAGCGCGCACTCGATAACGACCAGATGTGATGGGATCAACCATCCCTCAATTCTGAATCCAATTCCTTGAAACAGCGCCAAGCTTCAGAGTTTCAGAGCAATTGATCGGCAGTGCCTGGCTTCGCCTTGGCAGGAAGAGTGCCTCGTTGCGATCGGGAGTCAATACTCATGAAGAAGTCGCACCATCCGTTGACTGCCCAGCAACTAGTCAGGGGCGTAGCAATTCGGCCACAAGAGGTTCTAGCGCCGAGGGATGTTGTAAAAGCTGCTGGTGGGTACGTACGGGTAGTTGCTGTCGCGGACCCAGCGGTAATACGGCGTGCCAGCCAGGCAGCACCATCAAGTCGGTAGCGCAGTAAAAACTGCAGCAATCCACGCCGTCCAGCCCATCGAGATTCGTGTTGAGTTGCCGCAGCAGGGGGCTGCCCCATTTCATGTCGGCGATGCCAGCTAGCAGCCAGCTAGGCCAGGGTTGAGCCGTGAGAGTGCCTTGCTGAGGGCTGCCGACGCTGATGAAGCGACGGGTGCGGGATTGGCCGCCCTGAAGTTGGATCCAGGAACGGGCGACCACGCCACCCATTGAGAAACCCAGCAGGTCGATTTGGGTATGGGCACCAAAGGTTGCTTCGATTTGGCTACCTAGCCGCTGAGCCAATTCCAGGATGGGAGTGGCCCCGAGACCGCTGGATAGATAGGGAATCAGCAGTGGATATCGCTGATTATCCAGCTGGATTTTGAGGCGATTAAACAGGCGCGGCGTGTCCCACAAACCGTGCACCAGCACCAAGGGGGGAGCGCTTGCCATGGTCTCAGGCTTGAAGCTGGTTGGTTTTCATTAAAAAGCCGCCCCGGTAGGGACGGCAAAATAATCACTTCAGTGACTAAGCGATCGGGTTGCGAAAGTTGGGGCTCAGTAGCGGCCGCCGCCACCACCACCACCACCGCCATAGCCGCCGCCACCACCGCCACCGAAGTCGCGGCGGCCGCCGCCACCACCGCCGCCGCTACCGCGGGGCTCAGCTTTGTTGACGCGGATGGCGCGACCCATCCATTCGACGTCCTGTAAATCTTCAATTGCCTTGGTCTCTTCGGCCTCATTGGCCATTTCGACAAAGGCGAAACCGCGTTTGCGGCCAGTGTCGCGGTCGAGGGGGAGGCTGCACTTGCTCACCTGTCCGTACTGGCTGAACAGATGCTGGACATCTTCCGCTTCTGCATCGAAGGAAAGATTGCCGACGTAAATGGTCATAAACTCAGAAACTATGAATTGATTCTTCGATGGCCCAACAGAAAGTGGTCAGCTCGCTAGAGAGAAATCTTTGAATCACCTATCACCTTACATCGCCGCCTAACGCTTGCGTCGAAACTGCGCCTAACAGAATGTGATTTGAGCAGCTGTTCGGTGCCAGATCTCCAAATCCTGGCTATGGATGGGGTGTTCCAAGCCTTGCATCGCCATGTCGAAAGCCCAGCTCACAGCCTTCATGGTCAAGGTTGATGCAGATTCAGCTCTCAGGGCCCGGGTTGATGCCGCCGGCAGTGTTGACGCGGTTGTGGCGATTGCCCTGGAGCAGGGGCACGCCTTTTCTCCGGCTTCCTGGTCCCGCGCCCAGCGCCCTTAAGCGCACTCCCGCCCTGGTCGCCCGGTTATGACCAGGGCGTAAAAGTTGCAGGTTGGTATTTAACAATGCTTACCCTCCAGCGCCGCTCGGTGAGTTCCTCAAGGCTGGTCAGCAACTCTTTGGTAGGCCCACCGGAGATCCAGCGGGCTTTTATAAACGGCAACCTCTCGCTCATTAACTCGAGCGGCATTTCCAAGAGCAATAGGCTGTCCTCAGCGGCAGCCCGCCGCAGACCCCCTGTTTCACTGCGCTGCCACAGACTCAGTAAGAGCTCTAGGGCAAGGGTTCGGCCTACTTCGCCCGGTTCACCGCCGCTGTCGCCAGGCTGGGACTTGCCGATTAGGGGTAGGGCCCGCTTGCCATCGAGTTCCACCAGGGCCAGGGCCACTAGGTAAGGAGCATCTGCCATGGGTTTTAGTTCCATCTTTCACCATGGCTAACAAGGTTGCTTTGGTGTGGGAACTGACACTTACTAGTTCTTCTGTTGCCGTTGGCGGATAGGCAAGCCACTTGGGCATTTGCCGGGACTAAGTTTTCACCCGTTCGCTTACAACTCCTTTCCCGGGAGCCAGTGCCATGTCGAGCATTGCTGACCAGTTGATGACCTATCGCTCGGCTCTGGCGGAGGCCACGGAGCGGGGAGATAAGGCCGTTGCCCGCAAGCTTGAGCAGCAGATCAAAGAGCTGCAGGACTTCGAGGTGCGTCATCCGGAGGAAACCGAAGCTCCAACACCGTTTGAGGTGTTCTGTGATCTAAATCCATCGGATGTCAATTGCCTCGTCTATGACGATTGAGCTCTGGCTTGATTGTCCGTTTTTGTAGAGAGCACGATCACGTAGACATCACGTCCACACTTTTAAGGGCGGTGCCAAGCAGCCGGGTGAATAGGCCCAACTGCTCCTGGCTGCCCATCACAACAAGCATCTGGCCTGGAGCCAGACGCGTGTCGCTGCCGGGATTTGCCAGCAACTCCAGTCGCTCTTGGGAGTACTTAGATCCCCGATATTGCCCCGGGGCATCACTCTTGGCTGGCTGGGGCGGCACGATCGCCAGCACTAGGGCACCAGAACGCGAGCCGAGCTGAAGCTCTGCCAGAGAAGCACCATTGAAGCTGCCAAGGTCGGCTGGGTTGCTACTGAGCAGAAATTCCTCCACTTCGCAGTCAGAACCAGCCAAAAGATCCATAAAGGTCACCGCTAGGGGTCGTAGGGCGGTGGCGGCCATTGTGCGACCACCACTGACGTACGGGCTCACCACTTGATCGGCGCCGGCTTGACGCAACTTGCGTGCTGCTTCTTCACTGTCGGATCGGGCTATTAAGCGGCAGTTGGGTGCCATTCCCCGGGCGCTAAGCACCACATAGAGGTTTGATGCGTTGTTGGGTAAGGCAGCCACAAGGGCACGGCAGCGATGGATCCCTGCATCCAGCAGCGTTTCGTCGAGGGTGGCATCGGCCATCAGCACTACCAGCCCGCGCTCCTCAGCTGCCTCACGGCGCTCCGCGTCCATCTCCACCACCAGAAGAGGAACGTTTTCCCTGGCGAGTTGTTCTGCGATCTCGCGGCCGATGCGGCCATAGCCGCAAAGGATCACATGGTTTTGCATGGTGGAAAGCCAACTGCGGAATCGGCGCTCGCGCAGGCGCCGGAAGTACCCCGATTCAGACAGACCCAGTAACCCTTGGATACTGATCTGCACAACCACCAAGCCGCCAAGGATTAGCAGGGCGGTAACCACCCGCCCACCGGCGCTCACGATTTGGGTGTGCCCATCGCTGAATCCCAGGGTGCTGAGCGTGATCAGCACCATCCAGTAGCAATCCCCCCAATCCCAACCATCACTGAGGTGGTAACCAATGGCGCCTGCGTTCACCAGCACTGCCAGAGACAGGGGTGCTCGCCAGGGTTTGCGCGCTCGCCGAGAGGGTGGTCGCCTGGGGACGCTTGACCAGAAGGGCTTGGACATCTAGATCTGGACCTGTAGCGCCAGATCACTGAAGCCAGATTACCCAGTTCAATAAGTTACGGCCTGTGGGCTGATCCCGAATATTTGTAGGCGTTGTCGACAGTTGGCCTTCCAGCTCCGTTAACTGTTAAGCGTTCTTTCCGTAGGGTTCGCCTTGATGGGCGCGTCTTCGGTGATTGGTGACATGACAACTGGTTTGGCGGAGCAGCCGCCCCTACAGCTGTTTAAGGAGAGCGGTCAGCGGGAGGTGTTCTGCGGACTCACCTCAATCGTGTGGCTGCACCGGCGCATGCCTGATGCCTTTTTTCTGGTGGTGGGCTCCCGTACCTGCGCTCACCTGGTTCAGAGCGCAGCCGGCGTGATGATCTTTGCCGAGCCTCGTTTCGGCACTGCGATTCTGGGAGAGCGAGATCTGGCCGGCCTAGCCGATGCCAATGACGAGCTCGACAGGCTGGTGGGGGATCTGCTGGAGCGGCGCCCTGAAATTCGCACCTTGTTTCTGGTGGGCTCCTGCCCCAGCGAGGTGATCAAGCTGGATCTGGCTAAGGCAGCAGAGCGGCTAAACACCCAGCTGGCTGGCCGGGTGATGGTGCTGAACTACAGCGGCAGCGGCATCGAAACAACCTTTACCCAAGGGGAAGATCAGGCCCTGCTGGCGATGGTTCCCCTGATGCCCAGTAGCGAGGTTGATCAGCTGTTGATCGTCGGCACCCTGGCTGATGCGGTGGAAGATCGCTTTGTGCAGCTATTCGGTCGCCTGGGTATTCCGGTGGTCACGAGCCTGCCGCCGCGGCGCTCCACCGAGCTGCCATCAATTGGTCCCGGCACCAGGGTGCTGCTGGCCCAGCCTTTTCTCTCGGCCACGGCAAGGGCCCTGGTGAGCCGAGGCGGCCAGCTGCTTACGGCGCCCTATCCATTTGGCGTGGAGGGAAGTCGGGCCTGGATGGCTGCGGGCGCCGATGCCTTCGGGGTAGCCCCGGCCCTTGTGGCGGAGGTGCTTGATCCGCTGGTGGAGCGAGGCAAGCGTGCTATTGCTCCTCACCGGGAGCTACTTGCCGGCAAGCGACTTTTTCTGCTGCCTGATTCCCAGCTGGAGCTTTCATTGGCGAGGTTCCTGCAGCGCGAGTGCGGCATGGAGCTGGTGGAGGTTGGAACTCCTTACCTCGATCGCCAGCTGCTCGATGCGGAGCTGGCTCTTTTGCCACCTGGCACACGCATTTGCGAGGGGCAAGATGTGGAACGCCAGCTGGAGCGGGTACGCGCCGAGCGACCTGACCTAGTGGTGTGTGGTCTTGGTTTGGCTAACCCTCTTGAGGCCGAGGGCATCGCCACCAAATGGTCTATTGAGCTGGTATTTAGCCCTATCCACGGTTGCGACCAGGCTGGCGATCTGGCCGAATTGTTTGCCCGCTCTCTGCGCCGCCGCGCCGCACTCTCCTTTTCCTGAGCATTCGTCTCTTAACAGTCATGGAACTCACCCTCTGGACCTATGAAGGCCCCCCCCACGTGGGTGCCATGCGCATAGCCGCCTCGATGGAGGGGGTGCACTACGTGTTGCACGCCCCCCAGGGCGATACCTATGCCGATCTGCTCTTCACGATGATTGAAAGGCGTGACCGGCGCCCGCCCGTTACCTACACCACCTTCCAGGCCCGCGACTTGGGTGGCGACACTGCTGAACTGGTGAAGCGTTCGATAGCTGCAGCCGTGGAGCGTTTCCAGCCCGAGGCTCTGCTAGTGGGCGAAAGCTGCACCGCTGAATTGATCCAAGACCAGCCTGGCTCCCTGGCGGCGACCATGGATCTGGGCGGCATCCCGGTGGTCAGCCTGGACCTGCCGGCCTACTCCAAAAAGGAGAACTGGGGCGGCGCTGAAACTCTCTATCAACTGGTGCGTGGCCTGCTCAAGGCCCAAGTGCCTCCTCCAGGCGAGCCCAAGCCCGATCCAATGCGCTGGCGTGCGGAGGGCCGGCGGCCCCGGGTCAATCTGCTGGGACCAAGCCTGCTGGGCTTCCGCTGCCGCGACGATGTGCGCGAGATCAGCCAAATGCTGACTGGCTACGGCATTGATGTGGCGGTGGTAGCGCCCCTGGGGGCCCGTCCTGCCGACCTCATCAGGATCCCCACTGCTGACGCCAATGTGAGCCTCTATCCCGAGCTGGCGGGCCCGGTATGTAGCTGGCTGGAGCGCAGCTTTGGTATGCATACGGTGAAGACAGTGCCGATCGGCATCGGTGCTACAGCCGCCTTTTTGCGGGAGCTGCACGGGGTGCTGGGTTTGGAGCTGCCTGCTGAGCTAGAAACCTCAGCCGACGGCACCTGCGCCGCTGAACGGCGCTCAAGGCTGCCTTGGTATTCGCGCTCGGTGGACTCCACCTACCTCACCGGTAAGCGGGTGTTCATTTTTGGTGATGCCACCCATGCCATCGCTGCAGCCCGCATCGCTAGTCGTGAGCTTGGCTTCAAGGTGGTCGGCCTTGGCAGTTACAGCCGCGAGCAGGCACGGGATGTGCGGGCGGCCGCGCAGGAGCTGGGGCTGGAGGCGTTGATTTCAGACGACTACCTGGCCGTGGAGGCGGCGATGGCGGAGGCGGCGCCGGAGCTGGTGCTGGGCACTCAGATGGAGCGCCACAGCGCCAAACGCTTAGGCATACCCTGCGCTGTTATCAGCTCACCGCTGCACGTGCAGGATGTGCCAGCGCGTACCTCGCCCCAGATGGGTTGGGAGGGGGCAAATGTGATTTTCGATAGCTGGGTGCACCCGCTAATGATGGGCTTAGAGGAGCACCTGATCGGCATGTTCCGCCACGATTTTGAGTTCGTGGATGGCCATCTCAGCCATTTAGAGGGTGCTAGTGCCCCTGCTAAGCACCCAGAGGTCACTTCTGCTTCCATCGCTAATGCCATCGAGCCGGCCAGCATTCCTGGAGATGGGGTGATCGGTTGGAGCCCGGATGGTGAAGCTGAGCTGGCAAAGATCCCCTTCTTTGTGCGTGGCAAGGTGCGTAAAAACACGGAGGCATATGCCCGCGAGCAGGGCCTAGCTCTGATCGACAGCGAAGCTCTTTATGAGGCCAAGGCCCATTTCGCTTCATGAGGAGCTGGATGAGTCTTTTTACTTATGAGTATGTGTGTGGATCCCCACTATTGCTTCGCACATGTGTCGCTTTGCATGGCCAGCCATCGCTGTGCGGCTTTGCAGGGGTTGGATGGCACTAGCAGGCCTGCGCTATGGGGGTGACCCTGACGCTCCTTCACTGATTCCAAGAGTCCAGTCCTAAACCTTCTGGTCTTAAATTATTTAGCCAAGAGTTTCAGTTCCGACCTTTCCTGTCTCCCCAACTTCAATGACCACAACACTTACTCCGCCAGCCACTTCCAAGCCCGATGGCGAGGGCAGTGTGCAGGTACACCTTGATCCCGGCATGGCCATCGAGGGGGGTGCCTTGGTGCTGGCGGTATATGGCAAAGGTGGGATCGGTAAGTCCACTACATCTTCAAATCTTTCGGCCGCCTTTTCTAAGCTGGGTAAGCGTGTGCTTCAGATCGGTTGTGATCCCAAGCACGACAGCACATTCACCCTCACCAAGAGGATGGTGCCCACAGTGATCGATATTCTCGAGACGGTTGATTTTCATACTGAAGAATTGCGTCCCGAGGACTTTGTGTTTGAGGGTTACAACGGCGTGATGTGTGTGGAGTCTGGTGGTCCGCCGGCGGGAACTGGTTGCGGTGGCTACGTCACTGGTCAGACAGTGAAATTGCTCAAGGAGCACCACCTGCTCGAAGAAACCGATGTGGTGATCTTTGATGTATTGGGAGATGTGGTGTGTGGTGGCTTTGCCGCGCCGCTTCAGCACGCCCACTACTGCCTAATCGTTACTGCCAACGATTTCGATTCGATCTTTGCGATGAACCGGATCATGCAGGCCATTAATGCCAAGGCGAAGAACTACAAGGTGCGTCTCGGTGGTGTGATCGCCAACCGCTCTGAGGAGACCGACGAAATCGATAAATTTAATGCTCGTACCGGCTTACGCACCATGGCTCATTTCAAGACCGTGGACGCGATTCGTAAATCTCGCCTCAAGAAGTGCACCATCTTCGAGATGGAAAGCACCCCGGAAGTCGATGCGGTGCAGCAGGAATACCTCAAGCTGGCTCGCCGGATGCTCGATGACGTCGAGCCATTGGAGGCCGAATCACTTAAGGATCGGGAGATATTTGACCTGCTCGGTTTCGACTGACGGCTTCGATTGATGGATGGGGGATCTACCTCACGGCAGCAGCCTTAGTCAGGTCTCGTTCCCAGCCCTTGACGATCCGGTAGACCACCGGCACCGCGAACAGGCTGAGGACGGTGGCCACCAGTAGGCCTGAAAACACCACTGTGCCGATACTGATACGGCTACCTGAGCCAAAGCCGCTGGCCATCACCAGGGGCAAAAAGCCAGCTAGTGAGGAAATGGCAGTAAGCAGGATTGGCCGTAGACGGGAGATTGCAGCCCCTTTAATTGCCGTGTCTAGATCTATTCCTTCGGCCAGGCGCTGGTTGGCAAATTCCACTATCAAGATGCCGTTCTTGGCGGCCAGGCTCACCAGTACCAGCAAGCCCATCTGGCCATAAACGTCCAGCGGCAGGCCCCGCAACATCAGCCCGCCAATAGCCCCAAGCATCGCAAGCGGCACAGTCACCAGGATGATCAAGGGGTCGGCGAAGTTGTCGTAGAGAGCTGCCAGTACAAGCAGCATCACCAGGATCGACAGGGCAAATACCCTTACATTGCCGCCGCCAGCGCGCGACTCTTCCCGAGCCAGTCCGGCCCATTCCAATTCGGTGCTGCCGCTGATCTGCTGCTGCACTTCCATCAGGCTGGCCATGGCTTGGCTACTGCTTACGCCAGCAAGGGGTAGGGCCCGAATACTGATCGAACGCACCAGCCGGGTGTGGTTGATCGAGGTTGGGCCCGTGTTTTGTTCGATCCGTACCAATTGGGCCAGGGGGATTAGCTGGCCTTCTCGCGTCTTTACCTGCAGCGCGAGCACGTCATCGGCGCTGCGGCGCGAGGCGCCGTCAAGCTGCACGATTACTTTGCGCACCTGATCGCTCTCAAAGCTGTCATTGACGTAGTCGCTGCCGAAGCTGGCTCCAAGGGTTTCGACAACGGTGCTGAGATCCACCCCAAGGGAGGCCATCTGCATCCGATCAGGCACAAGCTGCACTAAGGGAGCATCAGCGCTGAAACGGGTTGAAACCCGCTCAAAGTTTTTTGTGGCTCGGGCGGCGCGGATGAAAGCCTGGGCTTGCTGCTCGAAGTCACGCAGGCTGAGTTGACCGTTGCTGTTGTCCAGTAGTTCGAGCTCGAGGCCGCCTTCGGCACTAAAACCCCGCACGGAGGGGGCCCCGCTGAGTTGCACCACGGCATCGGTGATGCGGCGGCGCAACTTGCCATTGAGTCTCTGTCCAACGGCCTGAGTAGTTGCTTCGGCACTGCTTCGCTGCTCGATCGGCGCCAAACGCAGGAAGAAGATGCCCTTGTTTGGGCTGCTGTCTCCAAAGGAGCGCCCTGCATAAAAGGTGGCCCTTGTGATCAGCGGCTCCTCGGCTACGACCTGGCGCACTTGCTCCAGCACCCGTTGGGTTTGCTGCAGTCCAAGGCCATCGGCCAGGATCACAACCCCCCTCAGCTGACCATTGTCTTCCTGGGGTATGAAGGCTTTGGGCAGGGCTTGTACGGCGAATCCTGTGACCATTAGGCCAGCCAGTAGTAAGGACACCACTAGCCGCCGCCGCTCCATAGTCCAGGTCAGCCAGCGCCGGTAGGGCACCTCCAATGCTTCGAGCCAGCGCCGCGGTGGGTCGATCCAACGCCGTAACCAGGCCGGTTCGCGTATCTCCGGTTTGAGCAGCCGGCTTCCCGCCACCGGTGTGAAGCTCAGGGCATTGAGTGTGGAGAAGGCAATGGCGCCGCAGATCGTGATCGCGATCGGGGCGTACAGCTTGCCCAAACTGCCCCCAAGGCCAAGCACTGGGATAAACACCACCACCAGGGCTAAGGAGGTCGCTACCACGGCACCGCCCAGCTCGGCCATGGCTTCGCGGGCAGCTTGGAGGGGTGGCTTGCCAGATTCCAGCCGGCGGCCAATGTCCTCGCTCACCACAATGGCGTCGTCCACCACCAGCCCAGAAGCAAGCACTAAGCCAAACAGGGTGAGAGTGTTTAGTGATTGGCCGGCAAGCTTCAGCACGCTCAGCGAGCCAATCAAGGCCACTGGCACTGCGGCCGCGGTGATCAGGGCCAGACGGCTGTTGCCAAGGCCAAGAAGTAGCACCAAGAACACCAGCAACACCGCGCCGCGCAAGCTGTCGAGAGTGCCCTGGATGCTGCCGCGCACATAGTCGGCTTCATCAACAATCAGCTGCTGATCGACCCCGGGCGGAAATTGGGGGGCGAGCTGCGCGAGTGCTTCATTCACCGCTTTGCTTACGGCGATGGCATTGCTGCCGTCGCGCTGGTTGATCAGCACAGCTACCGCTGGCCTGCCCTGCAGATTGGTGGCGATCGTGTCGTAGCTCTCGCTGCCCAGGCTCACCCGGCCCACATCCCGTAGCAGGGTGAAGCCACCATTTGCAGTGCGGCCCACCACCAGCTGCTCAAATTCCTCCGGACTACGCAGTCGCCCTTCCATCCGCAGCGGCAGGGTGAGCTCCTGGCCGTTGGGGCTTGGTGCTTCGCCTGTTTGGCCCAAAGCAGCAAGCACGTTTTGCTGCTGCAGGGCCGTGCGCACCTCGGCGATGGTGAGGCCCCGCTGCTCAAGTTGGGCCTGGTTCAGCCAGAGCCTGAAGGCCAGGCTGTTGCCACCTGCAAGGGTGACGTTGCCCACCCCAGGCACCCGCTGCAGCCTCTCTTTCACCACCTGATCGAGCCAACCGCTCAAAAAGGTTTCGCTATAGAGCTTGGGATCGGCACTGAAGCTGAGAATCATCAGCAGGTCGTCGGAGCTTCGCCGCACCTGAAGCCCGAAGCGCGCCACAGGAGCAGGCAGCTGGCGAGTCACTACCGCCACTTCGTTCTGGGTATTTATTTGGTTGAGCTCGGGATCGCCGCCCTCGAATCCCAGGGTGATCGAGCTGCCGTTGGCGGAGCTGGTGGAGCGGATGCTGTCTAGCCGCTCGAGGCCGTTGAGCTGTTGCTCCAGCAGGGCGGTGACCCCCTGCTCCACCACCTCTGGGCCGGCACCTGGATAAGTAGCCCGCACCGTGACCCGCCCAGGAGCAATCGGCGGCAGGTTTTCCACCTGCAGGAGTGGTATGCACACCAGCCCCGTCAAGAGCACTAGCAAGCTCACCACCAGGGTGAGCACGGGCCGGCGCAGAAAGGGATCTGAGATCGATTTCATTGGAGCCTTTGCGTTGCGCTGCTCGGGCCTGGGTTAATTGTCAGCCGAGATCGCGCTTCAGCACAACGCAGAGATAGTCAGGTGCCTTATAGCGACTAGGCAGGCAGATATGCAGTTGCTCTAAACGGCTCCAGCAGACGGTGCGCTGAATAGCGGCCACGGTTTTCCCCTCCTTAAGGAGCAGCCTTAGGGCCTTGCAGTAGAGCGAATAATTGGCTTCGAGTTCCCCGATGGTGAGTCCCTGACTGCTGCTCATCGCACGGGTGGGCGTCCAGGAGTTGCAAAGACGCTTCTCTCACCCTAAGGCTTTAAGTGGCGCTCACATCAGATGGAGCTGGCGGGTGGGTGAGGTTCTTGGCTAGCAGGTTGATCAGCACTGCAATGAAAAAATGCTTTTGATATTTATCGCTAGGCATCCTCAAAGTGCTGAGAAATAGCGGACTGGGTGCCTGGGTCAGGAGGGGGTGATCATGGCTAAACGGAGTTTCCATCACCCGAACCGAGGCTTGCGGCCTGGGCATCGCTGAGCCGGCCGGCCCGCTGCAGCACAGCGGTGATTTGGGCGATGTCCAGCACGGAATGGCAGTTGTAGCCGGCCGCCGCCAGCCGCTCTCGGGCGCGGCGGTCATGGTCGCCGCCATGGTCGATGAACACCACCACGTCCTGCACCTTCAGGCCCGAGTTTTCCAGCTTGCCGATGCCTTCTAGGACGCTGCCGCCTGTGATCAAGATGTCGTCTACCACCACCACCCGGTCGCCCTCCTCAAAATCGCCCTCGATCAGGCGCCGGGCGCCGTGGGCTTTCACCTCCTTGCGGGGATAGATAAGCGGCTTGTGCAGTTGTAGTGAAAGCCCAGTGGCGGTGGGCAGAGAGCCATAGGGGATGCCGGCGATGCGGTCAAATTCGAGGCCATGCAGCTTGCCGGCATAAGCGTGGAGCACTCGGTGGAACAGGTTTGGGTCGGAAATGATCTGCCGCAGATCTACGTAGTAGTTGAAAACAGCGCCTGAAGCTTGTACGTAATCACCAAATAGCAAGCAGCCGATGTCGAATAAATCAACGATCAGGCTTTCGAGTGGGTCAGCGCTTGGTTGCTTCTCAGGCAGCCACAGAGCGCAGGTATCTGGGTTGCCCTTTTCCTGATTTTCCAGCCATTGTTGCCGCTTAGCTGTGATCTGCTGTTTAAGCGCCTCGGCTTGGCTGGCCATGTCGTCCTCTACCAGCAGGTTTTGGGGTAGGGGTAGCAGCAGCCCGTCAGCTGCGGCCCCAAGGCCGGCTTGAAGCATGGCGTCGAGCTTCTCCTCCTCCCCCCAAAGGCTGCGCAGGATCAAGAAGCGCTCAGGCGCTTCAGCCCTCACTCGCGCCAGGACTTGGGGATCACTGGTTCCCACTTCAAGTAGCAGCTGGTCGGGGGTGGCCCACAGCTGGGTTTCGCGCACAATCTGCAGGTAGAGCGGTGTCTCCTCATTCGGGTAGTGCTGGATCTGACGCGCCGCCTGGTTTGAGCTGTGGCAGGTCATCACCACGGCCTTGTCTGGATAGAGCAGGAAGGGGGCAGCGATGTCCTGGCCAGCCAGGGGGGAGAGGGTCACCGCATCGGCGCCCAGGTCTTTGAATAGATAGTGAGCTAGGGCTGATGAGGAGTTGAGATCTCCGTGTTTGGCGTCGATGATCAGAGGGAGATCGCGAGGCACCAGGTCGCGCACCTCAAGTAGCAGCTCCAGTCCCACCGGCCCAAGGGCTTGATAGAAACCAAGGCTGGGCTTGTAGGCACACACATGCGGAGCTGTGGCCTCAATCACCGACTTGATCCAGTGGCGGGCCTGGCTGAGGAAGGACCGTCCTGACAGGCCTCGCCTTGCTGACCAGCTCTGCAGCATCTCGGGGTTGGGATCAAGGCCTGTCACCAGCAACGACTGGCGGTCGGCGATGGCGTCGGTGAGTTGAACGAAGAAGCCCATCGCCCGCAGGCTGTCTGGACTCGTTGCTAAGGCAGCCGTCGGCTTATCCGCCTGCTGGTGAAACAGCTCTTTGCAATCAACTGCACCATCAAACCTTCCTCATCGGCAACCAGGCCAGTGCAGGATCAGGGTTGCAGCAGCCGCCAGGGCAGGGTTTCACCTGCATGGAAAGGCACTAGTTCGAAGGCGGTGCCAGCTGCGTCATTGAGGTGGAGCCGGCTGGGCACCTCCAGGGGCTGTCGCTCCAAGGTGACAGTGGTCTCGTTGAGCGGTAGCCCGTAAAACCGTGGTCCAAACTCTGATGCGAAGGCCTCAAGCCTCTCCAGGGCATTTTCCTGCTCAAACACCGCCGCGTAGCTCTCCAGAGCAAATGGGGCATTGAAAATTCCGGCGCAGCCGCAGGCCGCTTCCTTGGCATCACGGGTGTGGGGTGCGGAATCGGTGCCAAGGAAGAACTTCGGGTTGCCTGAGGTGGCCGCGCCCCGCAGGGCGATGCGGTGCAATTCCCTTTTGGCTACCGGCAGGCAGTAGAAGTCGGGCCGCAGGCCGCCGGCAAACATGGCGTTGCGGTTGATGTGCAGGTGGTGTGGCGTGATCGTGGCCGCCAGACTGGACGGGCCGCTGCGCACAAAATCAACCGCATCACTGGTTGTGATGTGCTCCAGCACTACTTTCAGTCCGGGGTGGCGTTGCAGTAAGGGCTCTAAGTGGCGCTCGATAAATACCGCCTCCCGATCAAAAATGTCGACATCGGCGCTGGTTACTTCGCCGTGGATCAGCAGGGGCATGCCGATGCGCTCGAGGGTTTCGAGCACGGGCGTGATCGCCTCGATTGAGCTGACGCCAGCGGCTGAATTGGTGGTGGCATTGGCCGGGTAGAGCTTGCAAGCCACCCAGGCCCCCTGGCGGAAGCCGCCTTCGATCTCGGCGGGATCAATGGCATCGGTGAGATATGCCGTCAGCAGTGGTTCGAAGCGACTGCTGTCTGGCAAGGCTTCGCGGATGCGACGGCGATAGGCCTCAGCCGCCGCCGCCGTTGTTAGCGGCGGGTTGAGATTTGGCATCACGATCGCCCGGGCGAACTGGCGTGCCGTAGCAAATGCAACTGCTTGCAGCATGGAGCCATCCCGCAGATGCACATGCCAGTCATCGGGTTGACGCAGGCTCAGCTGCTGGCTTGGCATGGTGCTGAATCGGTTGCGGTGGAACTGGTAAGGATGTTTGTCTTAACGGCATTGTTGCCGCGACCAGATAGCCCTTTGCTTACCTCAGCATGACCGTTTCCCCGACGCCCAGTATCGGAAAATTGGAAGCTTGTTGCTCCGGCTACTGAAGACCTGAGACGATCATGCGCACCGTGGCTTGGTGCCGACCCAGTATTCGACGCTCCTACCTGTGAAACCGTAGCTGTGTGACTCCTTGGCACGTGTTGTTGCCGCTTCACGTGTAAGCCAGGGATGGCCCTCTGGTGACCGCTACCGAACCGGGAAGAGAAAACAGGTTGTCAGCAGCAATATCCTGAGCAGGAAATGTTTAGTGGTTTAGTGCTCAGCTCTACTTTGGAAGCACGAGCAAATTAGATTTGCTGTCCTTAAGTTCTTTCCAGATGCGGCGTATTTCAGCGTAGGCCTGTTCCTGACTCACTTTGCCATTGCTTTGCAGGCCCACCACCAAGCCAACCCTCTCGGCAAATGATTCGAGATTTTGGTGAAACATCAGACGCTCAGGAGTCCAATCGGAGCCGTGGTAAGCCGAGTGGGGTTCCATTGGTGAGCTCACACCGTCTGTCGTGTTCTCCGGATCTGGTGGGGTTTGATTGGGCCTTTTGCTGGGCACGGGAATCTGTTTAATACAAGCAAATTTACAAGGTATGAATAAGAAGCGTTAGAGGGAATCTCGGTGTCGTCAGGAGCACTGACGACTCTTGGTCGGCTGACTCAACATGCCATTTAATTCGACTTGCACTCTCATGGATCAGTCCACGGGTGATAGGTGGCTACAGGTGGTGATGTGCTTGCTTATCCAGGGCAGCATTGTGGCCGGTGGCAAACTCTTGATCCACTGGCAGGCTCCTGATCAGACACCACTGCGTTGCTGCTCACTGCCTCTGGCGCTTTGAATTCCCGCCTGTGGCAGGAGCAAGCAAGCGTTGCATCGAAGTTCGGATAGCATCAAAAAGCTGCATCTCATTGACTTCCGCATGGGTTTAATGAATCGCTGCAGCGGTTTGAGCAGTGGAGTCTTTGCTCAAGAGCTGATACACGCGCATGTAACCAAGCTGGTGCAATTGCAGGCCTCGGTTGCGTCCGGAAAAGACACCGAGCTGCTGCATCAGATGCAGATAGCAATGCATCGTCTGCGTACCACCTTGAATCAGTTTGAGCCTGGCCTGCAGCTGCCAGCAGCAGTAAACGATCAGCGCTTGGCCAAATGGGTGCGCCGTTTGGGGATGGCCCGAGATCTTGATGTTTTACGCGAACGCCTTGAGGATGGTTTCCTGCCCCAGTTGCCGGCAGTGGAGGCGAAGGCGCTGCGTCCGGTGCTCAAGCAGTTGCGCCGCGAGCGTGAGCAAGCCCACGCCCATGTGGTGGAGGTGCTGCAAAGCCGCTCCTACTTAGTCGGGTTGGGCCAGCTACAGCGTTGGTTGAAGGAGCCCGCCTTCACAGCGCTTGGCGAACAACCAATTTCGCAGTGGGTGTTGGAATGGCAAGGCGCCACCTTGCAGGGCCTTTTCATGCAGCCGGGTTGGCAAACCAGAAGGGCTGCAGCTGAAACCGAACATCTGCTTGAGCTGCGTCGTCAGCTCATACAGGTGAGTTACTTGCTGGAAAATCTTGCTCCTTTGCAAGGTGCCGCCACGGCGCCTTGGATCAACCGCTTTAAGCATGGCCAGGAATTGCTTGGGGAGTGGAATGATCTGCAGGTGCTGCAAGGAGCCATCCACGACCAGGTGCCAGGCAAACTTGAAAACACATTGCCGCAACTGGAGTGGCTGCTGGTGCAAAACCAACGCTATTGCTGGGAGCATTGGCGCGAGCTTGTAGATGAGTTGTTACCTCATCGCCAGCGCCGCAAGCTGCGGTTTGCTCTGCTTTCAGAGCTGCGGCCAGCAGGGCTGCGTTCTTGGCTGAGGACTGGCTTGATACGAGCCCTGGCCTGGCTGGGCTAGTTGTTGCTGGAAATACTCCTGCTTTTCGAGGGCAATGTGTTCTGGAACACATTATTGATGTCTCCTAGGTACTCGTTATTGGATTGCATCATCGATATATTTAATTCGTCTTCCTTTGTGAAGACATCCCTATCGGTGTGAGGACCCGATGAATCTTTCCAAAAAGTTGCTGCTGGCTTTAGCTGGCACCAGCATGATGGCTCCAATGGCCGCTTCGGCACAAGAGCTCGCTTCGTTGAATGGCAGTGCTGCCATCAACGAGTACATGCAACAGCAAGACGTTGATCGCTTCCGTGCTTGGGAATCAAAAAATCAAGTCACCAGCGTTAGCCAGTTTTCCGACGTTCAGCCCACAGACTGGGCCTACCAGGCACTTGCCAACCTGGTTGAGAGGAACGGTTGTGTAGCCGGCTTCCCTGACAGCAAATTCAAGGGTGGCAACGCCATGACCCGCTATGAAGCGGCGGCCCTACTTAATTCCTGCCTTGACCGGGTCACCGAAAAGACCGACGAGCTGCAGAAGCTGCTTAATGAGTTCGACGGCGAGCTAACCGTGCTTACCGGACGAGTGGATGGACTTGAGTCGAAAGTGGGCAAGCTGCAGGCCCAGCAGTTCTCCACCACCACCAGGCTTAAGGGTGTAGCAAATTTTTTCTTGGGTGGTCTTGATGGCAACCCTGATCTAACAGCAGACAAGACAACGTTTAACTACGACTATCGCCTTACCCTTACAACACAGTTTGGCGATAAAAGTAAGTTGGTTTCGCGTTTACGCTCTGCCAATTTTGCAAAGGACAACCAATTTTCTGGTAGTGGATCTGCCGGAAACATGGTTGGCGCCGATATTGCTGCTAGCACAGCTGACTCAATCAACCTTGACCGTTTGTATTATCAATTCCCACTCAAGGCTATTGATGGCCTAACAATTACAGCTGGCCCTCTAGCTCGTAATACTGAGACGGTTGCATTTATCCCTTCTGCTTATAAGTCTGGTATTCTTGATTATTTTGGTCTAGCAGGTGCGACAGGTGTTTACAACAAGGCAACCGGTTCATTGTTTGGTTTTACTTGGAAGCAAAAAGTGAAGAAGGGTAATCCCTACTTTACTGTTTCCTCTAACTATGTCACTGACAACAAGAAGGCTGCCGTTTCTAGTGAGGGACTATTTGGCGACGAAGGTAATAGCTGGCTATCTCAGCTTGGCTATGTTGGCCCAAACTGGGGTATAGCACTAGCGGCTAATTACATTAATGAAGGCCAAAAAACCATTCGAAAAGGTTCGAAAGTTTCTCAAACCACATTAGCTGCTGGCCAAGATGCAATAAGCTACGGAATTGGTGGCTACTGGAAGCCCTTAAAGACAGGCATCATCCCCTCCATTAGCTTGGGTCTTGGTGGTACTAATGTTGAAAGGTTGTCAGCGACAAAGGGTAACAATGATTCCTTTGGTTGGACAGCTGGACTCCAGTGGGATAATGCATTTGTAAAGGGTAATTCACTTGGATTTGCCTTTGCTATGCCTCAACAGGGTGATACTGAAGCTGGTGTAAAAACTGAAGACACCTTCGCTTATGAGCTCTTCTATCGCTTCAAGGTAAGCGATAAGATCACAGTTACACCTGCTGTTTTCTTTATAGATAATGGCCTTGGTGCTACTACTAGCGCTGCTGAACAAGACGTATTTGGTGCTGTAGTCAAGACTACCATCAAGTTCTGATCTTATTCGCACATCTCAAGACACTCCTCACTGCTTCCTCTTAGTAGTTTCTCACACACACTTTCTAAGCCCCCTCCTAAAGGGGGCTTTTTTATGTCATGTATATCGCTCCTGTGATATTTTGATTAATTCTTGATTCTTTTATATGACTAGATGTATAGACTTTGTTGTGGCATCGCGTTCTTCTCCAAGGTGGTCCTGGCGTTGGTTATTGCGTAATCCGTTGCTATCGTGGTAGTCTAAAAAGTTATTCATGACATTGCCTGCGACAATATTTTGCCATTGCTTTGCCGCCTCTTAATTTCCCCATAATGTATATAGCTGGGGCTATTTGTTAAAATGCTTTTGGAATTGTCCCTTACCTAATGACTTTCCTTAAGAAATCTTTTACGGCCCTGGTATTTGCTGGTCTAGTCGGCGGAGCAGCTTCCCAGGCTGCTGTTCGTTTGTCTGGTGCCGGAGCAACTTTCCCCGCTTCTATTTATCAGCGTTGGTTTTCCACGTTGTCCAAATCAGGTGGGGTTAAGGTTAACTATCAGAGCATTGGCTCTGGTGGTGGCCGCAAGGCATTCATCAATGAAACCGTTGCCTTTGGTGCTACTGACGACCCGATCAAGGAAAAGGACATCAAGAAGGTTAGTCGTGGTGTAGTTCAGATCCCTACCGTTGGGGGGTCGATCGCTGTGGCCTACAACAAGCCTGGCTGCTCACTGAAGCTTACCCAGAAACAAACAGTTTCGATCTTCATGGGATCGATAAACAACTGGAGTCAGCTTGGTTGTAAGGAAGGCAAGATCACTGTGGCGCATCGCTCCGATGGTTCTGGTACTACAGCTGCATTCACCGGATCGATGAAGTCTTTTTCTAAAGAGTGGACCATTGGTTCTGGCAAGTCCGTAGCATGGAAAGTGGGCGTTGGTGGTAAGGGTAATGAGGGTGTCTCTGCTGTCCTCAATACCACCGTTGGTTCGATTGGTTATGTGAACCAGTCATATGTAAGGGGAGCTCTGAAGGCCGCTGCCATTCAAAATAAGGCTGGCCAATTTATGCTTCCCACTGCCGCTGCTGGTGCCAAGGCTCTTGCCGACATCAAGCTTGATAAGAACCTGGCTGGTTACAATCCCAATCCATCCGCTTCCGGTGCATATCCAATCGCTACACTCACTTATCTCCTTTTCTACGAAAAGGGGAATGGAAATAAGACTAATTCGCTACGCAGTATGATGAATTACATCCTGAGCGACAATGCTCAAGCATTTGCCGACGATCTTGGTTATGTTCCCCTCCGGGACACTATCCAAGCTGCAGCCAAGAAGGCAGTATTACGGATCGGTAAGTGATCGTCTAAAAGTTATAAATAATGCAGCATGGGGGGCTCTTTGAGCCCCTTTTTTTTGTGTAGAGAATATGTCGCTGTGTAATACGCGTAATCTTCACGCCTTGCTTTGCCGAGATGTTGTTGCAAATTATTTTCCTTAGTGTCTATTCTTAATCTGGTTTTTCATGTTTTACTTGTCTTTCGGAGGGTTACCCCTCCCCCTAGGAATCCATTACGTTATTCCTTCGCCCATGAATGGGATGCTGACTTGTCTGTGGTTATTTTAACTGCGATGATATTTGAAGGCTTTAAATACTTAACGTTTTCCCAGCCCCCGTTGAATTTTGAGATTGGTGCTCCTTACTGCGAGGCCTGAAGTCTTCTGCTCACCAGCCAGGCAGCGCCCACTAGTGCACTAGAAACCCATAGGCAAACCTGCAGGCCTCCGAGCAAAAACAGAGCACCAGATAGCACTGTGCCTAATAGCCGGCCAGCCGCATTGGCCATGTAATAGAAGCCCACGTTGATGCTTACCGATTCAGCATCGGTATATGCCAGCACCATATAGCTGTGGATTGAGGAGTTCATCGCGAACACCACCCCGAATATGGCCAGCCCCACTACCACCGCCACTCCCGGTTGCCCCACCTGGCGCCACAGAGCTACGGCGATTAGTGCGGGAATAGCAGTAAGCACTGCGCTCCAAAATTCAACTGCAGACGCTCCAGGAGGCGCACTCTGGCCCCATGCGCGGCGCAGAGCAGGTGCTGCCCCCTGCACGATGCCGTAGCCGATTACCCAAAGGCCCATGAAGCCGCCTACCTCCCAAAAGCGCCAACCAAGGGCTGTCTGCAGAAAAACTGGCAGGGCGACCACAAACCACACATCCCGCGCGCCGAAAAGGAAAAAGCGAGCCAGCGATAAAAGATTGATCTTGCGGGACTTGGAAAACATGGCGCTGAATCCTGGTTTCTGCTTCATGCGGCCGATCTCTGCTGGCAGCACCAAGGTGAGCAAAAAGGAGATAAACAAGCCTGCGGCCATCGCTCCTACGGCGTTGTTGAAGCCGATCGTGGTGAGCAGCACCCCGCCCAGGAAAAACCCCACCCCCTTAAGTGCGTTTTTGGAGCCGGTGAGGATCGCCACCCAGCGAAACAGCTGCTGTTGACCTTTGGCCTGGTTGTTGGGGGTTTCCTGCACCACCGTTTTAATGGCGCTTTTGGCACTCATCTTGTTGAGATCTTTGGCTATGCCACTGATCGCCTGAGCCACCATCACGTAGGCGACGCTCCACCATTTGGGCCAGTCGTCGGCGACCGGGATCAGCATCAGCAGCGCCGCTACCTGCATCAAGGTGCCACTCCAGAGAGTTAGCCGCAGCCCAAAGCGCGCCCCCAGCCAGCCGCCATAGAGGTTGGTGACGATGCCGAAAAATTCATAAAATAGAAACAGAAAAGCGATCTCAAGGGTGCTGTAGCCAAGCTCGTGGAAGTGGAAAACCACGAGCATTCGCAGCGCTCCATCGGTGAGGGTGAAAGCCCAGTAATTGGCCGTCACGATGGCGTATTGCTGCAGTGCGGAAAGGGCGCGGCTCATGTCTATGGCTCAGTTCTCGTCGATCTGAGCCACATGACTCACCAGATCGGCCATGCGAGAGCTGTAGCCCCACTCGTTGTCATACCAGGCGTACACCTTTAGTTGTGTGCCATTAACCACCATGGTTGAGGCGGCATCGATGATTGCGCTGCGATCATCATTTACATAATCCACAGACACTAGGGGCCTGGTTTCGTAGCCAAGAATCCCGCGTAAATCTCCGTTTGCAGCGTTTTCAAAGGCGCTATTCACCTCCTCTACTGTCACCTCGCGCGTTAGTTCAAATACCGCATCAGTAAGCGAGGCGTTTAGCAGTGGTACCCGAACGGCATGGCCGTTTAGCTTTCCTTTCAGCTCTGGAAATATCAAGGCAATTGCCTTTGCTGATCCCGTGGTTGTGGGTATCAGGCTCTGCATGCAAGAGCGGGCCCGGCGCAGGTCGCTTTTGAAGCCATCTACCACTACTTGGGTGTTGGTGACGTCGTGCAGGGTTGTGATTGAGCCGTGCTTGATGCCAAAGCTCTCGTGAATCACTTTCACGATTGGCGCCAGGCAGTTAGTTGTGCAGGAGGCGGCCGTGAGCAGGCGGTGCTCCTCGGGGTTGTAGAGCTGGTGGTTGATGCCGAATACAACGTTTAGGGCTTCAGCTCCGGCGATCTCACCTTTCACCGGGCATGCCACTACAACGCGTTTGAGCCCCACCTGGTCGAAATAGGCCTTGAGTGTGTCCGGTGTTTTGAACTTACCGCTGCACTCCAACACCATCTCTACGCCGGCTTCTCTCCATGGCACGGCGGCGGGGTTGCTGTCCCGGGTGTAGTTCACCGAGTGGCCGCCTACGGTGAATCCATGCGTATGTCCTTGCACTGCCTGTTTCCAGCGGCCATGCACGGAGTCAAAGGCGAGCAGGTGGGCGGCGGTTTCAGCATCACCGCCGCAATCGTTTACGTGCACCAGCTCAATCCCAGGACGCCCCCACAGGGCTCTAAACACCAGGCGGCCGATGCGGCCAAAGCCGTTGATGCCGATTTTCATGGTTCAGAGCCGGCCTGGGCGGCAAGAGTGGCCCGAACTTAAATCAAAATGAGTTGATTGATCAACTAAAGTTGATATATGAGTGTTCTAGATCACCCTGCGATGCTTGAGCCCACCAAGGCTCGGGCCCTGTTGAAGGCCATGGCAGACCCCCTTAGGCTCCAGGTGCTTGAAGCATTAGCTGGCGGTGAACGTTGCGTTTGTGAGCTCACCAGTGAGCTGGGGCTGGCCCAATCCAAGCTCTCATTTCATCTCAAGGTGCTGCGAGAGGCTGGTTTGATTGAGGCACGAGATGAGGGACGCTGGGTGTACTACAGCCTGCGCACCGATGCGATTGAGATGTTGCGCAGCTGGCTGGGGGAATTGGCCGCCAAATGCAATACTCCTGCCCCTTCGTGCAGATGACCTAGGACGCTTTTAGCTCGACTCTCATTACTTCATCAGCTTTTCCGGTGTGGTCATTTTTATCGATAGCGAGCGGTCTGTAGTTGGTTCGTCTGCTACCTGTGTTTTGTCTCTGCGTGCACCACGCACTTAGAGCAGACCCCCAGGTGGCTTCCAAGCCGAAGTCTTGGTCACGTCACGGGAGCGGGCGCGCCAGAATCAGACGTAACGAACAATTACAGCGATGCCAAAGCATCTTTGGCTTGTGCGTCCCCGCCCTGACGGGGGCTGGGATTACGTAAGTTTCTTGCCCGCTAAGGAACCCGTTGGAGCCACCACTGTTGAGATGAGAGAGGGTAGTCACTTGCCTCCCCAGCTCCCTTTGCTCAAACATCGCAAGCGCCTTGGGGCAGAGGAAGCAGAGAGTTGCAGCCGCCGTCTGCAACTGGAGGCTGGATTCCTCTCCAGTGAGCCCCTCTTTTAGTCAGGCCTCGATACGCTGGTTAAAGGGAATTTTTGTTATCCCTCCGGTGCCTTCAAACGGCTTTTCATGACTCAACGCTCCGACCAGCCATCCCCGGCCGCAGAACCCTCTGGTCCTTACGAGCTACTTGGCGTACCCGCAGATGCTGGCTTTGACGAGGTTCAAGCTGCCAAATTGGCCCGACTCGACGAGGTAGGTGATGACACCATGGCGCGCTCTCGGATCGAGGTTGCTTACGACTCTGTCTTGATGGAGCGTCTGAAGGAACGTCAGCAGGGCCGAGTGAGTAGTGCGGCTAAGTCCGCTTCCCAGAGGGAGCAACTTGCCCCGCCGCCGCCCAAACTGACTATGCCGGCTTTGCCCCAGCTTCAGTTGCCAAGGGTTTCAGCCCCCCAGCTCAGTCTTCCTGGATTGTCTCTAGCTACTGGGCGGGAGCTTTGGTTCCCACTGGCCATATTTGGTGTATTGCTGCTTTTACTGCTTACTGCTCCCGGTTTCCCTCCGGATCTGGTGCTGGCCTTGGCTACGGCTATGGCTGTTATCAACCTGCAGTGGCGCAATCGGCGCTTCCTCGCAGCTGTCGGCTGGGGCTTTGCTCTTCTTTGCGTCGGATTGCTATTGGGAGCAATCTTGGCTGGTGCTCTTTCCAGCACCTTGCCCCTTGGGTTGCCTTTGAGTATGCCCCAAGTGCAAAGCCTGCCAGCGTTACTGCTGTTGCTACTTGGTGCCTTGCTTATCGGCTGATCTTTGGATTAACCAGCACTAATTGTCTACGAAACTAGGGCACATTCTGCAATTAGTTCGCTGAGCTCCTCTGCTTCAACTATATATTTTTCGTTGCAGAAGTGACAGGTCAACTCAGCATGGCCGTCTTCCACCAATATTGATCTCAGCTCATCATGGCCCAGCAGCTTTAAGGCTCTGACGCTTCGCTCCCTACTGCAGGGGCAGTGGAACCGTACTGGCGTGCAGGCCTCAGCATCTTCCAATGGCTGAGGATCAAGGTCTGGGAAAATATCTACTAGCAGGCTGTGGAGTTGACCTTCGCAGTCGGCTAGTCGTTGACTGAAGTGTTTTACCTCGCGGCAGCGCTCTTCAAGCAGGGCCACTAGAGCAGGTTCGCGGGCGGCTTTTGGCATCACCTGCACCAGCACGCCTCCACTGCAAAGCACGCCACTGTTGTCGAGCTGTTCGCCTACGAACACCGCCGAAGGAGTCTGCTCGGAGTGAAGCAGATAGGAGGCCAGGTCTTCGCCGATGCCTCCGCTCACCAGCTCCACAGTGGATGTGAAGGGCTGGCCTTCACCCAGGTCTCGCACCACGTGCAAGTAGCCGGTGCCGCACGCGGTTTTAAAGTCAAATTGGGCCAACCCTTCTGGATCTTTCACCAGCTCGAGCTCCAAGCCCGCGTAGCCCACATGGCCGCGCACCGTGCCATTGCGGCCCGCATCCACCATTAGGCCTTTGAGTGGGCCGTCGGAGGCGATGCGGAGGTTTACGCGTCCATGGGCCACCTTCATCGAGCTGGCGAGCAACAGCCCAGCTGTCATGGCGCGGCCAAGCAGGGCACTGGCAAGAAAAGAGAGGTGGTGGCGCTCCCTGGCGATGCGGCTGGCCTGGGTAGTGGTGACCGCCACCATTCGGATGCCGCCGGCGGCGGCCGTGGCCCGTAGAAGTTTGTCGCTCAAGGCTGGGTTCTCTTTAATGGGGCCATCGTTTTACCAATCGTAGGCAACGTGCTGAGGGGTTCTAGCTGGCCTCGCTCCAGCCGCCAGCCGCCATCGATTACGCCGCTAAATAGCTCTGGCTCATGGCTAACTACCAGCACGGCCCTCTCCTGGGACAGGGCCGCCAATAGCTCCAGGATTTCCCCTCGTACGGCCCAGTCGAGGCCAGCGGTGGGTTCATCCAGCAGCAAAACCTTTGGGTTGCGCAGCAGCTGGACTGCTAGAGCCAGGCGCCTTTGCTGGCCACCGCTCAGCTGTTCTGGGGCCTGCTGCAGTGACAAGCCTTCTAGACCCACCAGCTGCAGGGCTGCCTGAGCTTCTTCTGCCGTAAGCCGGCGGTGACCCAATTTCAGCTCCTGCCCCACGCTGAGGCCGAGGAAATGACGCTCCGGAAACTGAAACACCAGGCCGCAAAGCCAACGCAGCTGGCGACTATTTAGGAGCTCTCCTTCCCACAGCACTTGGCCGCTCGAGGGGTCGGCTAAGCCGCTGATTACCTCCAGCAGGGTGGTTTTGCCACTGCCACTGCGACCAGCCACCAGGGACGCCCGGCCCACAGCCAAGCTGAGGCTGACGCTGCAGAGCACCGGTGCCACCGCGCTGGCCGGGTGGTAGCTGATGTTGCGGAGCTCAAGCATCCCTCCAGCATGCCGGCGGGCGTGTTTGATTGAGCCAGTTCTGTGCTGCAGCCAATCCGTCATGGAGGTGCGCTTTCGCGAATTCAATCCCTTCAACTGCTGGATCTGGATGCGTTTCCCCCACCCGGTGGGTTCAGGCGAGCGCGGCTATTTGGAAACTGCTTTTGATAGTTGGTTTTACCTAGGTAAATTGGGTGGCTTCAACGCCGAGAACCTCCAGCTCCATGAGGAAGGCGCGGAGCTTGGCTGGATGGCCTACAGCCATGAGGCTGCTGCCGGTGCACTGCCAGCTCTGATGCACAACATGGGCCCGATGGAATACCAGGAGGAGTGGGCGCGCTGCTGGGTGGATCTCGGCACCAGTGATGCTTTCGCCCTCGACGTGTTGATCAATGCCCTGGGTCAGCTCAACAACGACGTTCTCGAGATTGAGGAGTTACTGATTGGCGGCCTAAACGATGACTGGCCGATCGAGGAGCAACCCGATGCTCTTTTCCCTGGCCTCGATGAGCTTGAAGATGAAAATGAGGACAATGATGAAGCCGACGAGGATGACGAAGATCCTCAGTCCCACGACTAGAAGGCAGCGTGACCCGGGACCTGCGCCGTTTACTAATAACCTCCGGTCGCTTGCCCACAGTCCCCTCTGCTGGCGGTGAGCTGGAGCTGGAGCGCCAAGAGCTCCACTACCTCACTCGGGTGCTGCGCTTGCACCCCGGCGATCGCTTTGCGGTAGTTGACGGGGCAGGCAAGCTCTGGACTGCACTGTTGGGCCCTGTAAACCATGCTCAGCTGGAACAGGCCATTGGTTCTCCCCTTGCGTTTGAGCACCCACCAGCGCCTTTACTACAGCTGGCGGTGGCACTGCCAAAGCGCGATGCGGACGTGTTGTTCCGCATGGCCTGTGAACTTGGCATGGATCGGTTCACACCTCTGCAGGCCGAGCGCAGCGTCGCTTCCGATTCACTGAAGCTCGAGCGAACTGAGGCGATCCTTCGGGAGGCTATGGAGCAGTGTGAGCGCCTATGGCAACCCCAGCTGGAATCGCTGCGGCCAGCTGCCGAGCTGCTGGGGGGCCAGCCGCCAGGTGGTCCAGGCAGGGGGCTGCTGTGTACCACAAGGCGGCCAGGCCTTGCCCTGCTTGCCCAGGCGCTCGAGGGTTTAGTAAGTCCGCTCGGGGCCAGCGAGTTGCTCACGGTGGCGATTGGCCCCGAGGGTGGCTGGACTCCAGCGGAGGAAGCCTTGGCGTTTGCCCACGGCTGGCAAGCTGTGAGCTTGGGAAGCACAATCCTGCGCTGCAGCACAGCTGCAGTTACGGCCGCGGGGCTGCTCAGCCACTGGCGCGCCCAGCTGAATTAGTTGCGGAACATCCCAGAGGCCATCGCCTTAAAGCCAGCCAGGTTGGCGCCGGCTAAGCGACGACGGCTAGGCAGGGTGTTGGTGGGATTGAGGCAGTCGGGGGCGAAGGTGACGTTGCTGGGTGGGGGCAGGGCCTCCTGGACAGCCCGTAATGCGGCGGCGATCGCTTCAGCTGTGGTGGGTGCCGAGCCTGTTGAAACTGGGGTCGCAGGCGGTTCGATCGCTGTGGATTGAGCGGTCGGGTCAATGCTTACTTCGAAAGTTGCCGATTCGATGGCCTCCGGTTCGCTGGGATCGGGCTTTTCTTCGGCGATCGCCACCTGCGCTGGTGTGGCGCCTTCGCTGCCAAGGTCTAAGAAAAAGGAAGGCTTGCGGTTGAACACCATCACAGCAGCAGCATCGCAATGGCGATTATCCGCTGCTGCGCTACCAGGTGACGCTGCGGCGGCGCTGTGCAACACACTTTGTTGGCGCCACTGCCGCCCTGTGCTGATGTCTGCTTTGGCTCTTGAAGATCCGGCTCTGCTGCTTTCCCCTGCACTCGTCGCGCCCCAGACCTTGAGCCACTGGCTCTTGGCTTTGGCACTAAACGCCTTGCTGATCGCCCTGGCCCAGCGGCTACCCCTGCTTACCCGCGCTGGCTGGGTGCATGCCGGCATCCTTGGCAGTTTTCTATGGGGTTGCCTCGGGCTACGGGGCTGGCTGGTGGTGGTGATCTATCTGGCACTGGGCTCCCTGGTGACGCGTCTGGGGTTTCGCACCAAGCAATCGCGGGGGTTGGCGGAGGCGCGGGGCGGGTTGCGCGGGCCGGAGAACGTTTGGGGCTCGGCTGGTACTGGCGCCCTGCTGGCTGGCGCCGCTGCCCTGGTGCCGTCAGCGGTGCCGCTGATGCTGGTTGGCTTTGCTGCCAGCTTCGCGGCCAAATTGGCGGACACATTCGGCAGTGAAATCGGCAAGCGCTGGGGGCGCCACACGCTGCTGATCACTACCTTGCGTCCGGTGCCACCAGGCACTGAAGGGGCGATCAGCCTTGAGGGCACTGCTGCCAGCGTGCTTGGAAGTGCGCTGATGGCGGCCCTGATGCTCGCCCTAGGGCTGCTGGAGAGCAGTGGTTCCTTTCTGCTTGTGACCCTGGTGGGACTGGCGGCCACACTCATCGAAAGCCTTATCGGTGCCACCGCCCAGCAACGTTGGAGCTGGCTCAGCAATGAGCTGGTGAACGGGGTTCAGACGGCGATAGCGGCGCTGCTGGCGATGGCCTTCTTCTGAAGCCCTACCAGTAGGGCCTCGCCACGTTTCTGGGCTTGGTGGCTACTGAGCTTGAGCTCAAGGGCCAGTTCGCACCAGCCCAGACCATCTATCCAGTGACCTATGAGCAGCCGCCTCTCGATGCCGCCTAACCGGCCCAGTTGGGCTCGCAGCCAGAGGGCTTCAAAAACTCCCTCATCACCTGTCGGACCATCTCCGGTGCCGGCTGTGGTTGCGGAATCGGCAGCCACCTGGTCGAGCAAGGTGCCCTCCTGCGCGCTTATGCCATTTAGAGGGGTATCGAGACTGAGCATCTGCAGGGCGCGCTGCACTTCTCCGGCCTTTTCAAGTTGGGCGGTGCTGCAACCGAGCTCTAAGGCAAGCCCTGCAGCTGCAAGTGGTGCAAGGCCCACGTTGCGGCGTTTCTCCTGCAGCCGCCGAGCTCGTTGCTGCAGCTCCCGCAGCCGCCGTGGAGTATGCAGCGGCTGACCGTTGTCGCGGACGTCGTGAAGCATGGCGCCGCGGATATACGGCACCGCATAGCTGCTGAGATTGCAGTTTTGGCGCAGATCGAAAGCCTCCACGGCCCGAATCAGCCCCAAGGAACCTGCAGACACAAGCTCATTAAAAGGTTGACCTGTGCGCTGGCTCTGGCGCTGGGCCACCATGCGCACCAGGGCTAGGTTTTGCTCCACCAGAATGTTGCGCCACCAAAGCTTGGTTGTGGCGTTGGGGCTGGCGGCCATAGCTTCAAGCCAGCTGCGGTTGCGGTTCTGCAGGCTGGCGGGTCCTAGCCCGGCCTGGGATGGCTCGGCTCGGCCGCTGCGAAGTTTGCGGGCAAATGTTTTCGAGCAGGCATTGGATGGGCAAGTAGTTGATGGGCAAGCGGTGGCCATCGTGAGTAGGCGGCGGGGTATTACCGTCGCCGCGGTGCCCATGCGGCTGGCTCCCCCAGGGCGGTGAAGCCCTCTCACCTGAAAGGGTGATTTGCCATCGCCTCTTAGTGGCCCAAGGTGGTGGGCTGTTGGAGTAGCTGCAGATCGGCCCAGGCCAGAAGGGCCTTCCAGGAGCGCACTCGCTCAAACACCCGGCGATGGCCCTCACTGTTGAGATGCAGGCCGTCGTTGCTGAGCCATAGGGGCCAGTCGGGATCTGCCAGCAGCCCCTCCAGCATGGGCAGGAACGGCACATTCGCCTCAAGGCACGCTTCTTCCAGCAGGGCCTCGTAGCGACGGATGTCTGCTACGGAATACCAGAGCACCCCGGCGTAGGGCATGGCGCTCTCATCCACCGGGGTGAGGCCGATCACATGGACCGCAGCGATCTCTTTTGCCGTATGCAGCAGCTGCTGCATGCCAAACAAAAAACCTTCGTAATCAAGCTGAGGGCGCCCATCTGGCCGTCCGACCCGGGCGGTGTCGTTGAGGCCTATGCCGAGCAGGATCCCCTGCGGTAACTGGCGCCGTAGCTCACCGCGGCAGCCAACCTCAGTGCTTAGTCGGGCTGCCAGTCGCTCCAGGCCATCACCACGCACGCCGAGGTTGTAGAGCACTGGGCCGCCCGGTAGTTCCATCCAGTGACGTCGTAGCCGCTCGCACCAGCCCCCCTCAAGGGGATCCCCCCAGCCAAAAACACCGCTATCGCCAAGTGCCACCAGCTTCCTGGGGATGGCCATCACCATGAGTAGTCTCCAGCAGCCACTGGCGTGCGCGGTCGCTGAGATCTTCCCCCAGCAGGGTCAGAAGCGCATAGGCCAACACCAGAGCTATTAGCTGGTCATTGGCAAATGAACTAAGGGCTTCCAGTAGTTGGCTGCCCAGCCCTGTGGCCCCTACCAGCCCCACTACTACTGATTCGCGCAGAATCACATCAGCTCGGTAGGCGCCGTAGGCCAAGTAGGGCTGAGCCAGGTGGCTGAAGCGTCCGTAGAGCATGGCTAGGCGCGGACCCACTCCTGCAGTCAGCAGGGCCTGATCCTGATTGTCGCCACTGGTCTCGGAGGCTTCTAGTAAGAGGCGTCCGAGGATGCCAAGGTTGTGGAAGCCCAGGGCAAGGGCCCCTGTGAGCACCCCGGGCTGAAGCACAAACAGCAGTAACAGGGCCGTGAGCGGTGGCGGCCACAGCCGGCCCAGGGCCCACACCCCTCGCAATAGGGCGCATGCAGCTGGCCAGGGCTGTACAAGCAGCAGTAGTAGCGGGGCCAGCCCAACAGCTAGGGATGCGGCCACCAAGGTGAGCATCAAGGTGTTGCCGATCAGGCGCGGCCAGGGCAGGGCGCCCACTGCGCCCCAGTCGGCGGCGCCCAACGGTGGCATGCCCTGCCATTGCAACAGGCTGGCGGGGTGCACCTCGAGGCGCCAGGCCACCAGCACCAGCACGGGCAGCAGGGTCATTGCCACAGCCACCATCTCCTGGCCCTGGCTGCCCACCCCCCGCTGGCTCAGTCCCAGCCGTGCCGGCATGGCCCAGCGCCGCCGCAGCCAGCCCATCAGGGCTTCCAGCAGCAGCATCACCGCCAGCAACGCCCACATGCCACTCCAAAGCTCGTGGAAGGCCAGCGATTGCAGGGTGAGGCGCAGTTCGGTGCCCAGACCTCCTAGGCCGAATACCCCTAGCAGGGTTGCGCTGCGCAAGGCACATTCGAGCCGGTAGCCGCTATAGCTGACCACCTGGGGCAGTAGGGGTGGCCCCAGGGCCGTGAATAGGGCGGCTGGTGAGTTGCTGCCGCTGCAGCGCAAGGCATCAAGGCTGGCGGTGGGCATGGCATCCAGCAGGTCGCTGACCACCCGTGCCACCAATGCGCCAAAGGGAATGGCGATTGCCACTACCGCCACCACTGGTTGTAGCCCGATCACCTGCAGCAACAGCAGCCCCCAGAGCAGTTCGTGAATCGAGCGCGGTATGGCTAGTAGGCGGCGTATCCAGCTGGCTGGAGCGGCGCTGCCGTAGCAGGTGCGCCACACCACCCTTGAACTAGCGATTCCCAGCACCAAACCCAGCACCAGGCTGCCGGCCCAGCCCAGCAGGGCCATTCCGACTGTCACGGCTAGACCGCCCAGCACCGAGCCCAGCACTATTGGATCAAGGGAAGGCCGCAGGGCTGCGGCAGCAAATTGCCCCACCAACTCCCAGCCGCCGCCATGGCTGATTCCCGGCAGCAACGCCAGCACAGGAAGGACAACCAGGCAGGGCAGCAACACCCATAACGGTGCCGCTGGCCTCATGCTCCTGGGCTCCCGGCATAGAGCTCCTCGAGCTGGCCTGGTTCAAGGCTGGCTCTGGGCTTGTCAAACACCAGTCGACCGGACTTCAGCCCCAGCACCCGATCGAAACCAGAGAGCAAATCTGGACGGTGCAGGCTCAAAAGCAAGGCCCGAGGCGGGCTGGCAAGTTGCAGTAGCAGTGTTAGAAGCTCATCAGCTAGGCGTGGATCAAGGCTGGCTAAGGGTTCATCGGCCAGCAGCAGTTGAGCGTCCTGACGCAGTAGTCGGGCTAGGGCCACCCGCTGGCGCTGGCCGCCAGAGAGGGCGGAGACGGGCTGGTTAAGCAGGGCTGGATCGAGATCCAGCCGCTGCAAAATTGTTTTGCAGGCCACTGTCTCCAGGGGCATCAGCAGGTTGAGCAGAGCCCGCGGCCAGCCCCAGACGGCTAGCCGGGCAGCATTGAGATTTTGCTGCACGGTGAGCTCCTCAATCAGGCGCAGGTCTTGCCAGAGGGTGCCGATCCGGGCCTGCTGCCGTCGCCTGGCCCGTCCGCTGCGGGCCCGGGTTTCCCCCTGCCAAAACATCCGGCCCTGCTGCGGGGTCAGCAAACCATTGGCCACAGCGAGCAAGGTGCTTTTGCCAGCACCGCTGGGGCCTAGCAGGGCGATCCGTTCACCGGCACTTACCTGAAGTGAAACCCCATCAAGGCGGGGTTGGCTGCGGCCCTTGACCGTGATGTCTTGGAGTTCGAGCAGTGCAGACATCGCCCTTCAGGCCAGGGTGAGGCGGTAAACGATCAGTGCCAGGATCAGCGCCACTAGAGACACCTCAATTAGATCAGGGCCGCGGGTATTCATTGACGTGTTAATTGCGCCGCCGTTCCAGGCTGGCCGCTGAGGGCAGGATCAGTGCCAGGGCCAGGGCGGCAATCTCGATAATTAACTGGCCGTTTCCAAAGGTGATGAAAGCCAGATCAAGAAAGGCGATGCTGCGAAGAAATAGGGACCATGCCTCATCACCTTCGTTATTGGCGCGGCTCCAAAGCACAAAGCCGGCCAGCAGCAAGATCAAATCAATCAACCAGACCACGGATCTAGGGCACTGGAGAAATTTGATTCTGGATGCTGCTGGAGCCAAACGCCCACCTGTGTCAGCGGATCTTGCCGATTTGCCGCCCCACCTGCTCGATCTGCCTATATCCACCTGTCGTAACCGTGGTGAATTGCTGGGCACCAAACAGGTTCAAGATCTGCTTTTGCTCTGGATCTGTGGATCGCCAGCTGATGATCGATTGGCGCAGCTTGGCGCTGAAGCCCTTGCCGAAGCGCTTATCGAGGTTGGGCTGGCCCAACCAGAGGTAGTCGGGGTAGCTGGGGGTGCGCCAGATCTGTACCACCTTGCTGCGGTTGGCCTTGCCGCTGCGCAGGCTGCTTTTCCATACCTGCTCGTTGACGGCTCCGGCGTCGTAGGTGCCGCTCTGCACCAGGGCGATGGTGGCGTCGTGGCTGCCACTGAAGCCAGGAGCTCCGCCGGCGAAATCAGCCAACTTGATGCCAGCCTGAGCGAGAAAGTATTGGGGCATCAGCCGGCCGGAGGTGGAGCTTTCCGAGCCGAAGGTGAAGCGCTTGCCCTTGAGAGCGATCAGCCCTTTCTGGGTATGGATCGGCTTGAGGCCGCTGCGGGAATTGGCGATAAACACGCTGTAAAACTGCGCATCGATATCTCTCTGGGCAAGCATTTGAGCACCTGGTTTCTGCAGGCTGGCTTGCACACCCGTGAGACCGCCAAACCACACCAGATCCAGGCTGCCGGTGCGGAAAGCGCTAACAGCAGCTGTGTAATCGGTCGCAGGCACGTACACGACCTTTACCCCCAGTTGCTGGTTGAGCTCATCGGCCACCAGGCCATAAAGGCGATTTAGCTTTTCGGGGTTTTGGTCGGGGATGGCGCCGATACGCAGCACCGGCTCGGCTTTGGCAGCAGGCAGCAGGGTTATGCAAAACCCCGCTATTGCGGCGGTCCAGCGTTGTCGGGTTGGCATGGCAACGCAAAAGAATCAAATAGCAGCAAGGAATCGCTGCAGTCGATCCAAACCGTCCTCAATGGTGGCAGGGCTAACAGCGCAGGAAAGCCGAATGCAGCGGTCGTCGCCGAAGGCAACACCTGGCACCACCGCCAGACCCACTTCGTCAAGCAGCCGGTTGCAGAGGGTCATTGAATCGAGGCCGAAATGACTCACATCTGGGAAGGCATAGAACGCTCCCTCCGGCGGCATCAGTTTCAATCCTTCGATGGCCATCAGCCCCGCACTGAGTAGGCCGCGGCGCCTACTGAACTCAGCCGCCATGGTGTGCACACAGTCGCGGGGCGCTTCGATCGCAGCCAGGGCCCCGAACTGGGCAAAACTGCAAACGTTGCTAGTGCTCTGGCTCTGCAGAGCACTGGCGGCGGCTATCACCGGCTGGGGGCCAGTCAGCCAGCCAATGCGCCAGCCGGTCATGGCCCAGCCCTTAGCGAAGCCATTCACCGTGAAGACGCGATTGGCCAGGTCTGGAGCCACGGCGGCAAAGCTGTGGTGGGAATGGCCTGGGGCCAGCAGGAATTCATAGATCTCATCGCACACCACGGCCACCTGGGGATGGCGGCGCAGCACGGCGGCAATCTCCTCCAGCTCCGGCCGGCTCAGCACCATGCCGGTGGGATTGCCAGGGCTGTTGAGCACAAGCAATTTGCTGGTTGGAGTTATGGCTCTCTCTAGTTGGGCCAGATCAAGGCGGAAGCCCTGGGTCGCTGAGCTGGGCAGCATGGTTACCGAGGCGCCGGCGAGCTTGGCAATCTCTGGGTAGCTGAGCCAATAGGGCGAAGGCAGCAGCAGCTCGTCTCCTGGCTCGAGCAGCACCTGAAATAGGTTGTAAAGCGCTTGTTTGCCGCCGTTGGTGACCAACACCTGTTGGGCGGTGGTGGGGATGCCGTTTTCAGTGCTGAGCTTGGCGGCTATCGCATCGCGCAGGGCCGGCTCCCCGGCAGCTGGGCCGTAGCGGGTGTGGCCTGCCTCTAAAGCTGCCGTCGCTGCTTGGCGGATGAAGGCTGGGGTGTCGAAATCAGGCTCGCCTGCGCTGAGGCTGCAGATGTCCTGACCATCGGCCTTGATGGCCTTGGCGCGGGCGGCAATGGCCAGGGTGAGGGATGGCTGTAGGGCCCGGGCCCGAGCAGAGAGGGCCAGACTCGTGGTTGGCGCGGCGGTTATCCCTTTGTCCGGCATCAGGACACGCGGCATCAGCACTGGCTGGCATCCTGCCTTACGGATTTGCCGCATACGGTTCAAGGGGGCACGAAATTGCCAGCTAGTTACACGTTGATGGTTTTGCCGTGACGACATCTACCCCTGCAGCGCCCGATTCCTTGAGGCAGTTGCTGCTCGATTGCGCCGCCTGTCGCCGCTGTGGTTTAGCTGCGGAGAGGCAGCAGGTCGTGGTAAGTCGGGGAAATCCCACCGCCCGGCTGATGCTTATTGGTGAGGGACCCGGCGCTCAGGAAGACAGTGTTGGATTGCCTTTTGTGGGTCGCTCGGGCCAGCTGCTCGATCAGCTACTGGCTGTCGCTGGCATTGATAGCAATCAAGACGCCTACGTGTGCAATGTGGTCAAGTGCCGTCCCACCGGCAACCGCAAGCCGAAGCCCATGGAGCTGGCTGCCTGCCGTCCCTGGCTCGAGCGGCAGATCGCATTAGTGAATCCGGCCGTGATCCTGCTGCTGGGGGCTACGGCGTTGGAGGGAGTGCTGGGTATCAAGGGCGGAATCACCAGCCTGAGGGGTAAGTGGCACGCCAGCGAAGAAGAAATTTTGCATGGCCGGAACCTGATGCCGGTTCTGCATCCCTCCTATCTACTGCGCTTCAACTCGCAGGCCAAAGGCTCGCCCCGCACCCTCACGGCAGCCGACTTTCAGGAGGTACATCGATGCTTGCTAGCCCTCTGAGGCCAGTGAGGGGCCGCCATCGTGAACCATCTCATCCGCCGCGCTGAACCGCTCATTGCGTTTGACACCTTCTTCGCTTGTCTGGTCTTTGTGACAGGCTTTGTCTTTACGGCCTCGGACTAACCCAGCTATGACCGGCACCCCGGCTCGCTACGACACCGTGATTCACCGGCGCCAGACCCGCAGCGTGCGGGTGGGAGATATCTGGATCGGCAGCGACCACCCGGTGGCGGTGCAGTCGATGATCAATGAGGACACCCTCGACATTGAGGGAGCCATCGCCGGCATACGGAGGCTGCATGAAGTGGGTTGCGAAATCGTGCGACTTACGGTTCCGTCCCTTGCCCACGCCAAGGCGGTAAAAGAAATTCGCCAGCGGTTGGAAGATACCTATCAGCCGGTGCCACTAGTGGCGGATGTACACCACAACGGCATGAAGATTGCCTTGGAGGTTGCCCAGCATGTCGACAAGGTACGTATAAACCCGGGTTTGTTTGTGTTCGACAAGCCTGATCCAAATCGCACTGAATTCAGTCCTGAGGAGGTATCCGCGATTGGTGTGCGCATCGCCGAAACATTTGAACCCTTGGTGCAATTGCTCAAGCAGCAAGACAAGGCTTTGCGAATCGGTGTCAACCATGGCTCCTTGGCAGAGCGGATGTTGTTCAGCTACGGCGATACTCCCCGAGGCATGGTGGAGAGCGCGATGGAATTCATTCGCATCTGCGACCGGCTTGACTTTCACAACATCGTGGTGTCAATGAAGGCCTCGCGGGCGCCGGTGATGATGGCTGCGTACCGGATGATGGCCGACAGCATGGATGCGGAGGGATTCCCATACCCCCTGCATTTGGGCGTCACCGAGGCCGGTGATGGTGATTACGGTCGTATTAAAAGTACGGCTGGCATTGCACCCCTGCTGGCTGAAGGTCTAGGCGACACGATTCGGGTGTCCCTAACTGAGGCTCCCGAGAAGGAAATCCCTGTTTGCTACTCGATCCTGCAAGCTCTGGGGCTGCGGAAGACGATGGTGGAATATGTGGCTTGCCCCAGCTGTGGCCGTACCCTTTTCAACCTGGAGCAGGTGCTGCATCAGGTGCGCAATGCCACAGCCCACCTCACGGGCCTCGATATCGCGGTAATGGGTTGCATTGTTAATGGGCCAGGCGAAATGGCCGACGCCGACTACGGCTACGTAGGTAAGACCCCCGGCACTATCTCTCTATATAGGGGTCGCGACGAGATCCGGCGGGTGCCGGAGGTCGAGGGAGTGGCAGCCCTGATTGCCCTGATTAAAGAGGATGGTCGCTGGATTGATCCCTGACCTTCTGCTCAGTTCCGGTAACCCGACCCAGCTAATACGAGTCTTCGGCGCTAGTTTGAAAGCCTCTATCCCGCGCCGCCACGGCTTTTCCTGATGGCCAGTCCCCGCACCAGCCTGCTTGCGCTGGTCGGCATTGGTGCTTGTGCGGCCACGGCGGTCGTGGCAAGGGAATTTGTAACTCCTTTAGGGAGCTCTTCCCGCATCAGCGATAGCCCGAAGGAGGTGATCGACCAAACCTGGCAGATTGTCTTCCGCGACTATCTCGATATCAATGGCAAGTACAAGCCAGAGCAATGGCGCAGCCTGCGGCGTGACGTGCTCGCCAAGAGTTATGGCAGCCCAAAGGAGGCTTACGAAGCGATTCGGGGCATGCTTGGCAGCCTTGATGATCCCTACACCCGCTTTCTCGATCCAAGGGAATTCAAGGAGATGCAGATCGATACCTCTGGAGAACTCTCCGGGGTGGGAATCCAGCTGAGCCTTGATAAGGAGACAAAAAATTTGGTGGTGATCTCACCTATCGAAGGTTCGCCCGCATCGCGGGCTGGTGTTCAGCCCAAGGATGTAATTGTCGCGATCGACGGCAAGTCGACCAAGGGCATGAGCACCGAGGATGCGGTCAAGCTGATTCGTGGTCAGGCTGGCACCAAAGTGACCCTCACTTTTAAGCGCAAAGTTCAGACCCTGGAGTTATCTCTTACTCGCGAGCGCATCGAGCTCCATGCAGTCGAGCACCAGATCAACACCAGTTCTGATGGCGTCAAGGTTGGGTATATCCGCCTTAAGCAATTTAATGCCACCGCAACCAAGGACATGCGCCAGGCAGTGAAGGATCTTGAAGAAAAAGGGGCCCAGGGTTACGTGCTCGATTTACGTAGCAACCCAGGCGGCCTGCTGATGGCAAGCGTGGAGATCGCCCGCCAGTGGCTCAACGAGGGCACGATCGTGTCCACCAAAGCTCGTGACGGCATCAAGGATGTAAAGCGTGCCAATGGTCGCGCCCTCACGACAAAGCCCATGGTGGTGCTGGTGAATGAAGGCTCGGCCAGCGCCAGTGAAATTCTCTCCGGCGCCCTGCAAGACAACAACCGGGCGGTTCTGGTGGGCCAGAAAACCTTTGGTAAAGGCTTGGTGCAGTCGGTGAGGGGACTGTCCGATGGCTCCGGCATGACCGTAACCATCGCGAAATACCTCACCCCTAGTGGCCGGGACATCCACAAGCACGGTATCAACCCTGATGTGACGGCAAAGATGACTGAGCTCGAGGCCCAGCGCCTCAAGCTTGAGGATCTCGGCACCAAGAAAGACAGCCAGTATCGGGTGGCTGAAACCACGTTGGTGAAGCGCCTGCGCAGCTCTAACGGTGTGGAGAAGGCCTACATCCCAAGCAGCGCAAATTTGCCTGCTGCTCTGCCATCGCAGGGCTCAATCAAGCCATAACCCCCTTAGCGACTGCGGTCCAGGCAGATTGCCAATTCTGACTGCCAGCACAGGACAATTTCTTCTTACATTTCAGCATTAGCTACCCATCTGCCTTAACTGGACTGCAAGCGGCGAAGATGGCTCTATCGGTAGAAAATTAGCTGGTAGTGCCGCTTGTTCAGCCCCAATCCCAAATAGTCCACCCTGCTTCTATGTGGGAGATCAAACCGTGGTGGTGCCAGCCTTGGAGCATCTTGCTCACCGGCGCCGTTGTAATGGCAGGGAGTTGGCTGCTGCTTGAACGTTGGTGGATCACCGCGCCTGCCGTCATAGGAGTGCTGGCTTGGTGGCTACTTTTTTTAGTTGTGGTGCCAGCAGGCTATAAAGCGGAATTACGAGCTGCTGAAGGCTCAGACAACCCTTAATTTGTAGTGAATTTCAGAGCGCCTAACTAGCTAAATCAGCCAGCCGGCTGCATCAATCCACCGCCGGGACCTGAATCGTCGTCATCGTTGTTGTTTTCAGAACCTGGTTGAAGCAGGGCGTACATGCCAATAGCTAAGAGGCTCACTACTCCAGAAATGATGCTGAACCCGGTTCCTAAGGCCGAACTCGTACCAATTACCTCACCCATGGACACCCGTTACACAACTTCTCACCAATGTAACGTAATTTTGCGGAAGCTTGCTTGATCAAGGTGGGCTTTGGGCCAAAGTTTGGCTGGCTTGCGGCCCCTACACAGCCAGTACCTCCTCATTGCGGGCCTTGAGCTGCTCACGGCGCTGCGCCTCGGTGAGGCCATCGGCACCCGGAATTTGCTCCGCCATTAGGTTCAGCCAGCCCATCAGCTCCTCGAGCTGCTTCTCTGCAGGCAGCACTCCCAGGCCCCGGGCCAGCACCTTGGCTGTGGCACCCGGTCCGGGCTGAAACACCAGGCGACTATGTAGGTGCTGGGGCAGCCCCTGGCGCAGTAGGCGGAAGGCAGGCTCCTCCATGGGGGTTTCCATAGCGATGTTTGGCTTTTCCGGCTTGATGCGCGAGAAGCCACACCGCTTGGCCACCAGCTTCAGCTCCATCAGTTGCAACAGAGAGATCACCGGCGCAGGAATGGCCCCATAGCGATCTACCCAGCCGGTGGCGAGTTCCAGCAACTCCTCCTTGCTGCTGCACTCTGCTGCAGCCCGGTAGGCGGCGATCTTCTCATCGTTTTCCGTGATCCAATCGCCTGGGATGAAGGCTGTCACAGGCAGGTCGATCTGGGTGTCTTCCACCACTGGGATGTCTTGGCCCTGGATTTCAGCCAGCGACTCCTGCAGCATCTCCATATAAAGGTCGAAGCCGATGGTTTCCATCTGGCCGCTCTGCTCCACTCCAAGCAGGTTGCCGACGCCACGGATCTCCATATCGCGCATTGCTAGCTGATAGCCAGATCCCAGCTGGGCGAATTCCTGAATCGCTCGCAGCCGCTGCCGTGCCGCTTCGCTGAGGGAGGCATTGCCTGGATAAAACAGCCAGGCATGGGCCTGGATACCGCTTCGACCCACCCGGCCCCGCAGCTGATAAAGCTGCGCCAGCCCGAACTTGTGGGCGTCCTCGATCAGGATCGTGTTCACACGGGGGATGTCGAGGCCGCTCTCCACGATCGTGGTACAGAGCATTAGGTCCGATTCGCCGGCGTTGAAGGCCACCATGGCGCTCTCCAGCTCGCCTTCTGCCATCTGACCATGGGCCACAAGCAGCCGCAAGCCTGGGATCATTAGCCGCAGGCCAGAAGCTACATCTTCGATACCGTCCACCCTCGGCACCACGTAAAAAATCTGGCCGCCGCGGTCGAGCTCCTGACGGATGGCGCTGCGCACCGTCTCTTCATCGAGGGCGGCCAGGTGGGTCTTGATCGGCCTTCGCAGCGGCGGTGGTGTGGTGATAAGGCTCATCTCCCGCACGCCGGAAAGGCTCATATACAGAGTGCGAGGGATCGGTGTGGCGGAGAGGGTGAGCACGTCTACGTCTTTCCTCAGCGCCTTGATTTTTTCTTTCTGGTTGACACCAAAGCGCTGCTCCTCATCGACCACCAACAGACCCAGCTGCTTAAAACCGGTGCTTTTGGAGAGCAGCTGGTGGGTGCCCACCACCACATCCACGGTGCCTTCGCCCAATCCTTCCAGGATTGTTTTGCGTTCGGCAGTGGTGCGGAAGCGGTTTAGCAGGCTTACCTTCATCGGGTAGGGCGCAAAGCGTTCCGAAAGGGAGCGCCAGTGCTGCTGCGCCAGCACCGTGGTGGGGGCCAGCATCGCCACCTGTTTGCCAGCCGTGACCGCCTTGAAGATTGCCCGGATCGCCACCTCCGTTTTGCCGAAGCCCACGTCGCCGCACACCAGCCGGTCCATCGGCTGGGGTTGCTCCATATCCCGCTTGACATCGGCGATTGCTTTTACCTGGTCGGGGGTGGGTTCGTAAGGAAAGGAATCTTCGAGCTCGTGCTGCCAGGGGCCGTCGGCGGGGAAAGCGAATCCAGCTGCTTGGTTGCGTTCGGCGTAGAGCTTGACCAGATCCATCGCCACCTTCCGCAAGGCTTTTTTGGCGCGCACCTTGGCGTTAGCCCAGGCCGTGCCGCCCATGCGATTTAGTTCTGGAGGCGCATCGGTGCTGGCCCGGTACCGGCCGAGGCTGCCAAGCTGGTCGGCGGCAACCCGAAGCAAGCCGTCGGCGTATTGCACCACAAGGTAGTCGCGGGATTCGCCGCCGATCGCCAATTTTTCCAGCTTCAGAAACTTGCCGACACCGTGATTGCGATGCACCACGAAATCGCCCGGCTGCATCTTGCCCGGATCCACGGTGCGGCTAGCAGCCTTACGGCGACGGCGCACGTAGCCGCTGGCAGCCAGGGCGTGCTGACCAAAGAACTCCCGGTCGGTAATCAGCACCAGCCGCCAGGCTGGTAGCTGTAGCCCCTCCAGCTCGGCAGTGCCCTTGGTTTTAAGAGCCACTGGAGTGGCCTGCTCCACCAGTCGGTCGATGGCCGGAAAGTCTGTGGGATTGGGCACGAAGCGTGTGATGCATTCGTGTTCCTCCAGCAGCGCCACCGCCCTGCTGGGTTGGGCCGAGAGCAGCCAGACAGTGGCTTTCTCGGCCACAAAGCCCTTTACCAGCCCGGCCAGCTTGCCGAAGGCATTGGGGTAGGCAGGCACTGAGCGAGAGGACAGGTCAAAGCTGTTGGGGTGCTGGTCTGTTTCGTGCAGCTCGGCCAGATCGAAACCGGCAAACACCTCCGCCTGCTCCAGGGCGTCTGCCGCGGGACGATGCAGGAGCGGCGGCAGGATCGTTGGCGCCGCGCTGGCTTCTAGTTCCAGCTCCTGCACCACGTCGGCGTAGTGGTCGCAGGCATGCTCAAACCACTGCTTTCCATGGGATAGGCAGTGGCGCCGCTCATCGATGGCGATCAAGGTGTTGGGAGGCAAATAATCCAGTAGGCATGCAGGCTGCTGCCAGGCCAGGCCCATCAGCCGCCGCATTCCCTCCGGGGTGCCACCTTCGAGTAGCTGCTCGAGGGCCTCAGGGCTGAGTAGGCGCTCTAGACCGTTTGGCATCGACTCGCGCAAGGCATCGGCGATTAGGGGTCCGTAGCCGGTGGGTGTGAGCCGCACCACCTCAATGGCGTCTAGCGAGCGCTGGGAGGCGGGATCGAATTCCCGCAGTTTCTCTAGCTCTTCGCCAAACAGCTCCAACCTCACGGGCAGCTCCGCACTCACTGGAAATACATCAACGATGTCGCCGCGCCGGCTCCAGCTGCCCTCCTGCTCAATGGTGGGCACCCGTTCGTAGCCCAGCCGGCTGAGCCTGGTTGCAAGCTGTTCAAGATCGATCGTGTCGCCCTTGCGAAGGCTGAGGCACTGCGCCTGCAAGGTTTCGGGAGGCGGCAGGTGGGGCTGCAGGGCCCTTTCCGTAGCTACGATTGCCAGGCGGCGGGGGGCATCTAGTAGTTCGCTGAGTACCTGCAATTGGCCCCAGGTGATTTCGCTGGTGGGGTCAAATGGTTCGTAGGGGCTACCTTCGCTGGTGGGGTAGAGCTGGCAGCTTTTCCAACCCATCAGCTCTAGCAGTGCCGCCCAGCGGCCAGCTTCTTCAAGGGTTGGAACCAGCACCAGTAAGGGTGCCGCGGCTGCTCCGGCGAGGGCGCTGCTCACGAGGGCCCGGGCATTGCGCCCCGCTCCACTAAGCCGCAGGCGGTCGGCCCGCTGCAGACGGAGCAAAACCTCCCCGGTGAGGGGCACCTGCTGCAGCTGGCGCACCAGGGAGGTGAGGGGCATGGGTTCAGGGAATCTCAGCAGACTCTGATCTTCGCAACTGGCACCAGATGGTGTTGATTGACGTCGATTGCCGCTTCACTGGCAGCACGCACGCTGCGTACAAGCCCAGGGTGGTAGCTAGGTGCTCTGTTGAGTTTGGCCGGGTGCTGCAGCCCTGGCTCCTAATTGCGGGCGAGCCACTCACTTTCAAGCAACATATTGAATTGCAATAGTTGGCTATCGCTAAGTAGTTGGCGGCTGGCTAACGCGAAGTGTTGCTCGAGGAAGGCACGACCCTGGCCTGGATCCCACTGCAACTGGCTAAGCAGCTCCTCACATTGGCTGAGTAATTCCTTGCGGCGTAGGGGGGGTGGCGCGCTGGCGGGGTCGCTGCCATCGTCAAAGCCCTCCAGGGCCTGTAGGTAGGCCAGCAGGTCCCCATAGCTGGTGAGGCGGTTGCGGTTGGGGTGACCAAATACTCGATCTAAATAAATGGCCTCCTGCTCGCGATTCCAGCCGAGCCGCTGCAGTTGTAAATCTAGTCGTGCTAATTCGCTGCTCCAATCATCGGGGTCGATCGGCGGTTCTTCGATCGCCTGGGCAGGCGGGTGACTGGGCGCCGCTGGGTGATCGGCTTGAGCTTTGGGCTCAACCTGGGTGGGCGCATTAATACCCCTAACGGGTATGAGGGCGCTCGATGTGGGGGTTGCGGCAACTGGTAGGTGCTCACCAAGGCGTTGGCGGGCTCGGTCTTCTGCAGCCTCGGCTGTCGACGCTTCGCCCAGTGCCGAGTCGATTACCTGGCCATCACGACTTATTTGCACCAGCACTACTCTGCTGCCTGCTTCGACATGGAGCAGCTGGACGTTGAAATTCGGCTCGCTCAACGGATGCTCCAACCCAACTTTCTAGAGTGAACTCATCTTGACCCGCTGCAGCTTATGGAAGCGGAGTCGATCCAATCCCTAACCCCCCTGCTGAATCAGGCAGACCAGTGGCGTGAGGTGCTGTTGCTGCTGCCCCTATTGGTAGCTCTAGAGGCGGTGCTCTCCGCCGACAATGCCATTGCCCTGGCGGCGATTGCCCGGGGCCTGGAGGATCCGGCCCGTCAGCGCCAGGCCCTGAATCTCGGCCTGGCCCTGGCCCTGGTGTTCCGGCTTGGGTTGATCGTGGCCGCTCGCTGGGTGCTCAACTTTTGGCCGCTGCAATTGGCGGCGGCGTCCTATTTGATGTGGCTTTGCGGTCGCCACCTTCTGCTGGTGTGGTCTGAGCCCGAAGAGGGGGCCGGCGAGACCGGCCACGAGGTTGAGAAGTCCGGCTCGCTGCACCACGCCGGACTTGGATCAATTGTGGCCACCCTGGCCCTTACCGATCTGGCTTTTTCGCTTGATAGCGTGGCTGCAGCGGTAGCAGTCAGTGATCGGCTGTGGCTGGTGATGGCCGGTGGGGTGATCGGAGTTATTGCCCTCAGACTCACCGCCGAGCTGTTTATTCGTTGGCTTGAGGTCTATAAGCATTTGGAAACGGCCGGCTATCTTGCGGTGGGTTTGGTAGGCATTCGGCTGCTGGTGCGCCTGGGCTTTCCCCAGGTAGTGCCGCCGGAGTGGCTTCTGCTGCTGCTGGTGGCTGCCCTTTTTGTCTGGGGCTTTTCGGTGCGCATTCCCTTAGTGACGAAACCGTTCAAGTCATGAGGGTGGAGCTGCGCCAGATCGGCAGCGATCGTCTGCTCGATTGGCTTGAGGTACCAGTGCTGGCTGAGGTGCCTCATCCTGGCCGCTGGCTTGAGGCTGGCGGCCGCAGTTTTCTGGTTTTGCAGCGGCGACACCGTTATCAATTGCGAAATGGCTTATACGAACTTGCCAGCGTCGCTCTGCAGGTGAAGCCCCAGCGCCAGCCCACCGATGCCCGCTGGTGGCAAAACCAGTGGGTGATAGGCAACCCCGATTGCCGTTTCAATGCCCGCAGCCCGCTACTGCGCTGTGCCGTGCTTCCCGATGGCCCATGCGAGCGCTGCAGCCACTTCGCTGGTCCCTAGGGTGGGAATTCACGCACCACCTGTAATTCGTCAACCCTCTCTACAATCCGATACCGCTATCGCCGATCTAAGCGCCGCCGCGGTGGTCGTTGATGCGCACAGCGGCGATGCCACTGAGCTGCTCGATTTTGCGTCGTTTGGGTTGGGTGAGCCGATCTTGAAGGCGGTAACCGAAAAGGGTTACACCAAGCCTTCACCGATCCAGGGCCAGTGCATACCGGCGGTTTTGGCGGGTCACGACGTGATGGCAGCGGCCCAGACCGGCACGGGCAAGACCGCCGGTTTCACCTTGCCAATGCTGGAGCGGCTGCGCCACGGCCCGCACGCCCGCGCTGGCATTGTGCGCTCCCTTGTACTGACCCCCACCCGCGAGCTTGCAGCCCAGATTGGCGAAAGCGTGCGGGCTTACGGCCGCTATCTAGATCTGCGCAGCGACGTTGTTTTCGGCGGGGTCAAGGTGAATCCCCAAATTTCCAGGCTGCAGCGCGGCACTGACGTGCTGGTGGCCACCCCAGGCCGGCTGATGGACCTCTTCCAGCAGAAAGCACTGCGGCTCGACCGAGTCGAGATCTTGGTGCTCGATGAGGCAGATCGGATGCTGGATATGGGCTTCATCCGCGATATCCAGAAGATTTTGGCTTTGCTGCCCCTTAAACGTCAAAACCTGCTCTTCTCAGCCACCTTCTCAGGGGATATTCGGCGCCTCGCCACCGGTCTTCTGCATAACCCTGTGCAGCTCCAAGCCACTCCCGAAAACCGCACTGCTCCCACGGTTGAGCACCTACTGCATCCCTGCGACATGGATCGCAAGGCGGATCTACTCAGTCACCTGATCAGCAGCAATAACTGGCAGCAGGTTCTGGTGTTTTCGCGAACCAAGCACGGTGCCAACCGCATGGCCGAGCGGCTTACCCGCGAGGGAATGTCGGCCTCGGCTATCCATGGCAATAAGAGCCAAGGAGCTCGCACCCGAGCCCTGGCCGACTTCAAGGCTGGTTCTTTGCGGGTCCTGGTGGCCACCGACCTGGCGGCCCGAGGCATTGACATTCACCAGCTACCCCACGTGGTCAACCTTGACCTTCCTAATCAGGCTGAGGACTATGTACACCGGATCGGTCGCACCGGACGGGCCGGCCACAACGGCCATGCAATTTCCCTTGTGGCAGCAGAGGAAAGTGAGCTACTGCGCGCAATTGAGCGCATGATCGGCACCCGCCTGCCGCGTCTGGAGGTGCCGGGTTTTGAGCCAAAGGTGCTCTCAGCTCCACCCCTGGATCTCAGCGGTGGTAGGGGCAAGGGGAGGGGTGGTGCTCGCCGTGGTGGCCCCCCAGCAGGACCTTCCCGCAGCAGCAGCGATGGGGGCCGCCGGGGTCGCTATAGCTCTGGGCGCTGATCTAGCTAGTTCTATTGATCTCGTCCTAACGCAGCAATGGACACACCGGCTAATGGCTGTCTCAGCTGAGATGGAGTGGTTGATTTTCCGCCCTATGTCCTACGAGCCAGGATCCCCTGAATGCCGTGTCCTTATCGACTGCAAGGTTCAGATTGAGTCGATGCTGCTGGCCCTGGGGCGCATCGACAACAGCCAGCACATCCGCGACCAACTGTTGTCTGTACACAACCAATTAGAGGGGCTGCATGCCATTCACCGCAAGGCGGTTGCACCTCCCCTGTCTGCGGGCTTGCCCTGAGGATTAACCAGTTGCCTTGGCAGATTGGAGCTCGCTCTTTTGCGTTCCAATGCGTCGAAAAGAGAGGTAGCCCTAATTGCAAAGAACGTAAGTTGGGCCTAAGGGATTCCAAATTGATCACCTGCTTTGCAGCCCAGTTGCTGCAGCAGGCTCAGGCCTTGGGTAGTTGACTTGCCTTCAAGTTGGGCTGCTCGCACCAGCAGGGGGCAGCCAGCAGTACTAACCACCAGACCCGCATCGGCAGCAAGCGCCAACACGGTTCCGGGTGCCGCCGCTTCCGACAACGCCGATGAATATGCCGACGGAGTTGCCAGTAAGCAGCGGGCATCTGAGCTCAGTTGAGAAGCAAGCCTGTCAACCAAGGGTTCGGTGGCTAGAAGTTTTAGCCGCTTGCCCTGCCATTGGGTGACGGCGCCTGGGTATAGACCCATTACCTGGCGATGAATTTCCAGAGCCGACTGGTTCCATTCGACTAGTAAGTCTTCCTTGGTGAGCATGCGGGCATAGCTGATACCCACTGCTTCCTGGGCACGAACCCCCAGCCGAGCCAGCCGTTCGGCTTCTGGGCCCGTTTTGGCGGCTTCGATGCGCGGTAGTGCCTCTACCAGCAGCTCGGCGCTGAGCTGGGCCAGACGCTGCCCCAGTTGCTGGGCGTTTTCCAGCAGGCCAATGGAGAGGCTGCGCTCCAGCAGCACCGGCCCGGTATCTAGGCCCTCCTCCATAGCCATAATCCCTACGCCAGTGCTGCTATCGCCCTGCAGCAGGCACCACTGGATCGGCCCAGCGCCACGCCACCTAGGCAGTAGGGAGCCGTGGGCATTCCAGCAGCCCAGAGGGGGCTGGGCCAGCACCTCTGGCGGCAGGATCTGACCAAATGCCACCACCACCGATAGATCTGCTCCTAGAGCGGCCAGTTGTTGCTGGCAGGATTGATCGCGGCGGATACGCTCCGGAGTAAACACCGGAAGGCCTAGGTCCAGGGCGCGGGCCTTGACCGGACTTGGCAGTAAACCCTTGCCCCGCCCCCGCCGTCGATCTGGCTGGGTCACCACCCCCACCAGCTCTTGCCCTGCTGCCACAAGCGCATCAAGGCTGGGCACCGCGTAGGCGGGGGTGCCCCAAAAGAGGATCTTCAAGGACAGATGATCAGGCCTCGCCGGTGATCGACAGCCCTTCCACCCAGACGTAAGGGCAAAGGCCATCTGGGGTGATTTTTGCCACGCCTTCAAAGCCAACGATCGCCTTCATCACTGTGCGGATGTCGCCGGCGACGGTGGCAGCTTCGATCGAGCGACTGACTCCACCCTCAACCAACCAGCCGTCAAAGGGCAAGGAGAAAGAACCCTGGCTGGCTTTTACTCCGGCATGCAGGGCCGACAGGGAGTCGATCACAACTACGGGTCCGGAATGGTTTAAGCGGTCTAGATCCTGCTGGCCGCCATCGCTATTTGGGGTAACCCCAATCTCGAACCAATCGGCACCTACCGACACCTTTGCACCCATGCCGGCATGGCCGGTGGGCGCCACACCAAATGCTCGGGCCGTCGCCTCCGAGTGCAAGAAGTTTTTCAGCATGCCGGCAGCCACTAGATCTAGGGGGGCGGTGGGGGTGCCCTCGCCATCAAAGGCAGATGCGCCAACATTGCCTGGGTGCAGGCCGTTGTCGCGGATGCTCAGAAAAGGCACGGCCACGCTCTCGCCTAGGGAGTCGCGGCGGCTGAGGCTCACCCCATCCAGAACGGCCCTGGCATTAAACAAGCTGCTGAAGGCCCCGATTAGGTCTAGGAAAGCTTCTGGGCTGAAAACACAGGTGTAGTAGCCGGTTTCAATCGGTGCGTAGTCAAGGTGGGCAATAGTGCGTTCGGCGGCCTCTTCGATGCAGCCGGCGATGTCGAGCTCGGCGGCACCGTAGGCCATGCGCATGGCTCCGGAACTGCGCGGTTTGCGACCGGCTTCCTCTGCCCTGGCGTAGAGGTAGAGACTGGCGGTGGTTAGGCTCTGGTGGCGGCAGGCCCCTTCACTATTGAGATACAGGCGCTCGCTGCTGCGCTGGGCCAGGCCGTTGTAAGGGACGGTGGATATCGCTATGTGGCGATCAAGCAGTTGCCGTTCGGCCTGTTTGAGGGTGTCCAGCAGGCTGAGGATCGGCTGGGGTTGATGAAGAGGTTGATCTAGTGGGGCTAGGGGTGCGGTTGCCAGGGGAGAGAACGCTGGGGTCTCCTCCGCATTGCCAAAGTCGCTGGCTTCGCGGGCACCGCTTAGGGCCCGGGCAAGACCGGTATCGCTGAGATCTGAGGTACTGGTGATACCAACCAGGCCGTCGCCGTTCCACACCCGCAAGGTGATGGCGCTGCGCTGGGCACCTTTCATCTGCTTGGCTTCACCTCGGTCGACCTGCACGGAGGTGTCGGTGCTGCAGGAAGCGCCGAGATCCCACTGCTGGATGCCGGCGCCTTGGGCCAGTTGCTGGAGCCGGCTGCTGAGGTCCTCGGCGTTCAGGGTCTGGATAGTGGGCTGGGTCATGGTCAGCGTCCTCCCACGGTGATCGAATCCACCTTGATGTGGGGCTGGCCAACGGTCACGAAGATGCTGCCGCTTACGGAGCCGCAGAACCCGGCTGCTAGTTCCAGGTCATTGGCGCACATTGAAATACGCGGCATCACCTCCTTGGCTTCGCCAATCAGCGTTGCCCCTTTCACCGGTTTGGTGAGCTGGCCGTTTTCTATTAAGTAGCCCTCCTCCACGGCGAAGTTGAATTGACCAGTGGGGCCGACGCTGCCACCACCCATCGATTTGCAATACAAACCCTTGTCGACGGAGCTGATCAACTGCTCGGGGGTGTGGGGGCCGGCGGCGATGAAGGTGTTGCGCATGCGGCTGGCGGCGGCAAAGGTATGGCTCTGGCGTCGGCCACTGCCGGTGCGAATATGTCCTGTGCGCAGTTCGCCGGCCCGATCGCTGAGAAAGCGCTTGAGAATGCCGTTTTCGATCAGCACTGTGCGCTGGGGCTCCATGCCTTCGTCGTCCATGGAAAGGGATCCAAAAGCGCCTTCGCTAAGGCCTTCATCAATTGCTGTGACTGCCTCGTGGGCAATGGCTTGGCCGACCTTTTCAGCAAAGGGGGTGGTGCCCCGCTCTACTTGGGTGGTTTCCAGTAGGTGGCCGCAAGCCTCATGAAATATCACGCCGCCGAAGCGGTTGGCCAGCACCGCTGGCATCTGTCCAGCTTCGACGTAATCGGCGTAGAGCATTGTGCCAACACTCGTGCAAACGTCTTGCGCTGCGGCGTCCGCGTCCCATTGGCGCAGGTCATCGGGTCGATCGGATGTGCCATAACGGCGACCGAGGCCAGCGCGGTGCTCCCCGTCCGCGGCGAGCACGTTTAAACCCAGGGACTGGTGAAGGCGGATGTCGCGGGCAAAGGTGCCATCACTGGCAGCAATCAGCACCGACTGCCAATCGCGGGAGTAACTGCCGCGCCTGGCCTGTAGGTGGTTGCCGTGATGCTCGAGGCGGCTGGTTCCCTCAAGCAGCTTCAAGGTTGCTTCAGCTATGGAGGGGCAGTTAGTAAGCCAATCCATTTTGTCAATGGCGAAATCGCGCATCACCTTCAAACCTCCGAAGGGGCCGGAAGTTTTGCTGCTGTGACTAAGGCCGAGCATGCCAAGGGCTTGCTCGAGGGCCTGAATCAGGCCGTTATCACTCAGGTCGTTGGTGCTGACAAAGCCATCGCGATCGTCCAGGAACACTCGGATGCCTGCGCCCATCCCGAAGGCGGGACTGACGTTGGTGATGGTGTCCTGTTCAGCCAGCACACCGAGGTGGTCGGTGCGCTCCAAGAAAATTTCAACTAGATCGGCACCTGCAGCCCTGCCGCTCGCCAGCAAGCTTTCAAGCCGCAGCATCCAGCTTTGATCAAATGCATCTGCCACTAGCTCTGACGGCTGTTCTGCAGCCGACTGGACAACCGGTTTGGAGGCAACCAAAAGAACTCAGCGAAGGAATGAAGTAACTGCAGGCCGGGATTAACAAAAATCCTCAGCAAATAAAAGAATTGGTCAGCGCACTGAAGGCTGGAATTGCTCGCTGCGGATAGCAGGTGTAAAGTAAAGCTTGGCCATCTCTGCACCATTAGCTATCCAGTAAGGCAGTTTGCGCAAAACTTTTATAGCCCCAGGTGCTTTGCTTGCGTCTGCTTCGCTGAGCTTGGCGTTATTGCTCACCAGGCGTTCTAGGCGTATATAGAACTTGGGATGATCAACATTAAGCACCTCCGGAAAAACTCTGGCGGAGGTCTCGTTGGTTTTAGCAATCACGACCTTGTCGTATTCGCGAGCATCGAGACCGAGGGCTTCGTAAAATTCTTTGCGAGCAACGTCCCTTACATACATAGTGGCAAAAACTGCCAGCAGGAAAAATCGGCACCAAAGTCGAGCGGTGAAACCACGAACTGTGTCTGGCTGAGCCCTCATCAATGCATCAAAGAAATCACCGTGGCGGTTCTCGTCTTGGCACCAATTTTCGAAAAAGTTAAAGATCGGGAAGATTTTACTTTCGGGATGTTGTTCCAGATGGCGATAGATGGCAATATATCTCCAGTAGCCAATCTTCTCGCTCAAGTAAGTGGCGTAAAAGATAAATTTGGGCTTGAAGAAAGTATAAGACTTGCTGGCAGTCAAGAAGCCAAGGTCGAGTTGGAGCCCGAAATCTCCCATGGCTTTATTGAGGAAGCCAGCATGACGAGCCTCATCGCGCGCCATGTGGGCAAAGCACTCAGCAAGCAGTGGATTTTTGGTTTTGATGCGGCGGCTGAGCTCTTTGTAAAGCAAGAAGCCAGAAAATTCAGAGGTGCAGCTCTGCTCAAGAAATTCAACAAAAACCCGACGGGTATCAGGATCTAACTTCTCAGCTGCTCCCTCAAACTCGCCATTTCGCACGAAATGGTGACGGTTGTAATCCTTGCGAAACTCCTCGCAAATGGCCTCAAGCTCCACCTCATTTGGCCGCAGATCCATCGACGCCATGGCGTCAAAATCTGTGGTGTAAAAGCGCGGAGTAAGGATTGTGTCCTTGGCCGGATCTTTTACCTCCGGGGCATCGTTCGAGCCCACAGAAGCTTGGCTTGGGCTGGTAGTAGCGCTGGCAGTTGCGGTGGGAGGCACCATCGAGGCTTGCGGCTTACAGCAGTAGTTGCATGGTAGTTGGCCTGGGCGTCAGTTCGGGCCGAGCCATTTCTGACAGTTGAGCCGCTGCACTAACCGGGATACCAGCATGGGCAGGCTCATCTTCTTCTCGTCAATTAGGAAGGACTCCAGCAAGCTTGGTTGGCTGCCTGCTTCTGCCAAGGCCACTGTTTTGGCTGAGCTGATATCTGGTTTGGTGAAGCACAGCCAAAAGCGACGCCGGCCCGGCAGCTCCCCTTGAACCATCCAGCACTCCGACCCCACCACGGGCATGGCTCCTTGCACATAGGTCAGTTCGGCAACAGCGCCTCCGTATCCCTCAATCTCCTTGGCTAGGGCTGGTATCAGTAGCTGGGGCACAAAGATCTCAAATGGCTGATCCTCCGCTGCAGGCGGCTTGGCCTTTGTGGGCTGATCTTTGGCAGCAGGCTGGGCGGATTCGCTCACCGTTGCAGGTTCCTTCGGCATCTCTATTGAACTTTACGCAGGTTGATGGAAGCAGGGGTTGTCTGGCAGCTCGCTCACCAGTCGTCGTTGCTTGGGCTGTTCCAGCCATCACCCACGGCAGCTGCCTTGGCTACCACCGGTTCGCTAGCTGGAGCTTCGCTGCGGCCCTTGCGAATCACCCGAAACGGCACGGCGACGGTTGGGGCTGGTTCGCCAGGGGGGCGTGGCGGTCCGGCGGCGGCTCGAGGTGCAGGCTCGCTTTGACTTTGCTGCTGAGGCTGACTCCAGGCCTGCTCGGCGGCACTGCTGCCACGGCGAACCTGACGGCGCAGGTTGATCGTGCCAGTGCGCAGCGCTAGGGCTGCGCTGGCAGCGCTCAGCCCTGCTCCTGCACTAGCGGCCAGGGCAAGCCAGGCTCCGATTGGTAGGGCCGGGCTGGTCCATACCAGAAGGCGCAGGGCCGTATTGGGTCGGGGATTGAGGGCCCCTACCAGCAGCACTAGCAGCAAAGGAGCCAGCAGGGGTAGCAGCAGCAGGCGTTGCAGCAGGGCCAATGGGTCTACTGGGGTGAGGAAGGCGGCCTATTGGGACGTTGTCCCAGTGGCTGGTGCTCCAGGGGATCCTGGCTGGTGCGGCGGTCCCTGCCAACGGCGCAGGTTGCCGAGTTCGTAGTCGAGCACGTCAAATATGCGGATCACTAAAAAATCGACCATGTCTTCGATCGATTGGGGTTGGTGATACCAGGCAGGCACCGGGGGGGCGATGCGGGCACCAGCCTCGGCCAGTGCCGTGAGGTTGCGCAGGTGCACCAGGCTCCAGGGGGTTTCCCTCGGACAAATCACAAGTGGACGCCCCTCTTTAAGGTGAACATCGGCGGCCCGTTCCACCAGATCTATTGCCACCCCTGAGGCGATGCGCCCCACGGTGCCCATGGAGGCCGGCAGGATCACCATGCCGCGGGTTTTAAAGCTGCCACTGGCAATGCCAGCGGCCTGGTCGTTCCAGCGGTGGCAGCGCAGCTGCCCGGTGCTAACAGCGGTGCGTTCCCGCCAAAAGGCTTCCTGGGCATCAGGTTCGGAGGGCACCCTCAGACCGAGTTCGGCCTGCCAGACACCAATAGCTCCTCGCGAGGTAACCAGTTCCACCGCTTCTCCCGCCTCTAAAAGCAATTGCAGGGCACGCTGGGCGAGGGGCTGGGCCGAGGCGCCAGAAACGGCAAGCACCACCGGCCCGGTTCCGGATGGCCGAACCATGGCTCAGACCTCGCTCAGCACCGCGATGGGCGCGAATGGGTCGATGTCGTCATGCTCCTGCTTTTGGTCCTGGTTTTGGGAATAGGAGTCGGCAGTCTCGTTGTCGTAGCCATCGGGCAGCACCACGGCTAGGTCGATCTGGTGGCGTAGAGCGTCCACCTTCTGGATCTCAACCTCCACCTGGTCGCCCAGCATGTAGATACGACGGTTTTTGCGCCCCACTAGGCGGTTTTGGCGGGAGCGGTACTCGTACCAGTCGTCCTTGAGGGAACTGACATGCACCAGGCCTTCCACTTGGGAGGGCGGTACCTCCACGAAGAAGCCGTAGCTCTGTACACCGCTAATTACCCCAGGAAGCACCTGGCCCACCAGGGGCTCGGCCTGGCGGGCCTGGAGCATGGCCAGTAGGTCGGACTGCAGTTCAGATAAAAAACGACGCCGGCCATTGAGACGCTGCACCAGCCCATGCTCCTGAGCCTCCAGGTATGGGGCCAACTGGCTTGGGGCCAGCAGCGGCCAGTCAATAGCGCCGTGGCAGGCGTCCGATGCCAGATCGACAGTTGTCTTGTGGCGCACGCTGGGGCGGTCCTTGCCCTCGGTGAGGAGCAATACCAGCAGTTGCTGGTTCCACAAGTCTGCGTAATGCAGGGTTGGGCAGCACCAGGGGGCTAGGGCCGCCCCGTCTTCAAGCAGGCCCGCGAGGGCATGGGTGCCGGTGCTGGTGCTGAGCTGGATCGGCTTGAGGATTGCCTGCAGTTGCTGCTGCAGGGCCCGGCTGCGGTCCGTGCCAGCGAAGGCGGCGGCCAATTCAGCCGCACTTGCATTGCCCTCTTCGCTCAGCTCAAGCGGGATGTCGAGGGCCAGAGCAGCCCTGGCAACGTCGTTGAGGTCGCTGGGGTCCGCTAGGGCATTGGTGGCATAGATCGCCGGCAGTTCCAAAGTCGCCAGATGCTTACCCAGAGCCTGATCGGCCAGCAGCATTACTTCGCGCATCAGGGCTAGGGGATGGTGGGGCTCCAGGCTCACGAGCCACCCAGCTAGCGCGCTGTCGGGACCAGGCACAGCCAGATCCCCCAGACTGTCAATAGCGGGCAGGGGCAGGTTGAGGTCGAGGGATCCCGCCGCTTGCCGCGTTTGGCGCAGCAGGCCGGTCACTGCAATCAATTGCTCGAGCAGGCCAAGCTGATCCTTTAACCCCTTTAGAGCCGCTGGCAGGGTGCGGCTCTTGGGTTTGCGCTCCGCCAGGGCATTCAGTGCTTCCAAGCCGACTGCCGCCACGGGATTGATCAGGCTGCGGCTGAAGCGGTAGTGCTCAAGGCTGCCGTCAGCGCCCAGCTCCAGGGCTACCGAGATGGTTGCCTGAACCTCGCCGACCTTGAAGGCACTGGCCTTAGCCAGGGCTGGACTCAGCAGCGGTAGCCACTGGTGCCCGGTGCAGTAAGCGTCCGCTTGGTTGCGAAGCCAGGTGTCGAGGCTGCTGCCGACGCCAAAACGCTCAGTGATCGCAGGGGTATGCACCCACAGGGTCCAGCCGCCGTCGCGCTCCTCAATGCCAAGGGCTGGTAGAGCGGGCGCTTCTTTGCCGCTCCAGGGTTCCAGTAGAAGGGTGACTTGGGCGGTGAGGTCGATGCGCTCCTTGGCGGCAAGTGCTTTGAGGGTTGCCCGGGGTGGCTGAGGGCGGCTGTGGAGGCGGTGCTTTGTCAGCAGCAGGTCAAGGTCGGCAGCTTCCCCTCCGTTGACAGGCAGACTGCGCGCCACATGGCCCTGGGGGGCAAATTGCCCCACCGGGTAACGATCCACTAGCACTTCAACGACCGAGGCCTGTTCGTCATCGAGATGGGCTGCGTCGCTGGCTGGCAGCTCCACGGCCGTAAGCAGACGGTCGTCCAGGGGGGTGGCCACCAGGCGCTCATCCTGCTGCTCGACTTGGGCCAGCAGGGAGGTGGTGTGGCGCTCAAGAACGCACTGGACCCCGCCCTCTGGTGAGCGGCGACGGCCACCTTCGCGAGTCACCTTCACCAGCACTCGGTCGCCATTCCAGGCGTGGTTGAGCTGGTGATCGCGGATATAGATATCTTCGCCCCCGTCTTCGCGTAGGGCAAAGCAAAAGCCCTTGCTGGAACAACGCAGCCGTGCGGCGATCAGTTCAGGGTCTTCGCGGCGTACGACACCTGCCTCGCTGACCTCTAAAAGGCCAAGGCGGCTGAGGCCATCTAGGCCTATCTGCAAATGTTTCTTTTCATCATCTTGGCTAATGCCCAGGGCTTTTTCCAGCTTTGTTAGCGGCAAGGCTTCCTGGGCGGGCAGCTGGTCGAGCAGGTCGGCGACCGTGAACTTCATCGATGGGGTGGCTGGTTGGCAGGGGGCCGCCCCGTAGAACTTGGGGTGCAGGGGCGGTGGTTGGACTGAAGACTGTTTATGGCGGTCTGGACTCGGAGCAATGCCCACGGCCACCATGGCCTTCATTGACAGATATTACTCAGCTAACGATTCTTCGGCTTCCTGTTTGCTTGATCGCTGGACAAGGCGTACGCCAATTACCAGGAAGCCAACTGAGGCCGCTAGCTGTAAGGCATTGGTGGGAATAACGGCGGAAAGAGAGCCACCGGCTGCTGCGCCCAGCAGGCTAGCCAGCACAAGGGCAGCTGAACTGCCGGCAAACACAGCCCCCGGTCGGGTTGAAGTGCCACTGATTGTCACTATGGCCAGCTGGGTTTTGTCTCCCAGTTCAGCTAAAAACACTGTGGCGAAGGTCGAGGCGAGCAGGGCGAAGGGCATGGGGTAGCGCCGCGGTTAGGAGAGGGGAAGTTCGGAGGGGCTGGGCACCAGGCCCAGTACGGCTTGCCGGCCCAGCCACAGTCCCAGGGCCACCATCAGGATTCCCGCTAGGCGCTCCAACTGCTGTGGTGGCATCACCTTGGCCAGCCAGCGACCCAGTAATACCCCCACCAGGCTGGAGCTGATCAGAGCTAGGGAGGCGCCAATAAACACGACACCTGGCCTGCCTGATTGGGCAGAGAGCAGTAGCGCGGCGAGTTGGGTCTTGTCCCCCAGTTCAGCCAGAAATACCGTGGTGAAGGTGGTGAGAAAAACAGCACCCCAGCTGCCTGCTCGGTTGGCGGTGGGTTCGGGTTCACTGCTCATAAACGCTTCCGAATGGCACTCCTAAAGCGCTTCATCACCCTGCCACGGCCCCCGTATTCGCTGCGGATTTGCTGAAGGCAGCAGCCGATTGCCAGGCGGCCGCCGGCGCTCGGATCATCAACCGTGCCAAACAGCTGCACCAGGTTGGCCACGTTGCAGAAGTCAGGCCGTTCGGCATAAATGCGGCAACTACGAGCGCCAGTGTTGAAGTTGATGCACCAGCCATCGGGGCCAACCATTGATAGATACTGCTTCTGCTGCTCTGGGCTGAGAGCTTCAATTGCTTCCTGACGCAGGCTGGGATCTAGCCGGCAGCAGGCTCCGCAGCCGCTGATGCATTGCCAATGGCTCTGACTGTCCTTGACCATCCCCCTACAGCGATTGACTCCATTCAGCCATAGCCCAGGCGTAGCTGCCGCTGTGACAAGCCATCACAGAGCCCGCAGGCATGAATGGGCTACAGGGATCGACCCTTAACCTGTATCCAAAGCGAATACTGCTTTCCGGCAGCAATCTCCATGGGTATCGACTTTCACTTGATCGCCAATTTTGCCGCCCTGGCCCTGATCACTCTGGCCGGGCCTGCCGTGATCTTCGTGCTCTTCTATCGCCGCGGAGCACTCTAATCGCTGTTTCGGTCGAGGTTCCAGAGGGCGTGATAAATCGGCTCTGACTGGATCTGACGGCCCACATAGGCACCGACCACGGCGCTCAGCAGGATGCCGAAGAGCCACTGCTGATCCCCTGCCATGCGCAGGGCGAATAGCACTGTCATCAGAGGCAACTGGGTAGCGCCAGCTAATGACGCCGCCATCCCTAGGGCCAGTCCAAGCTCGCTGCTGCCACCCAGGAGCTCCAGGCTTCCGCTGCCAAACAGGGCACCAATGGCGATGGCCGGATCAATAAGACCTCCAGGTATCCCCGTTGCCAAGGCCATAATCGGCGCCAATATTCGGGCTGTCACCAGCAGGATCCAGCCGATCAAGCTGAGCGGGGAGCCTGGCACCGGCAAGCTGCCATTACCTTCAAGTAACTGAGTCATCAGCGCTTCGCCATCGCCACCGCTCCAGCCACCACTGGCTACGGCAATTAGGCCAAGGGCTAGCCCAAGCCCAAGCCCCCAGGCCAGGGGCCGTTGCTGGACTCTCTGGCGCAGCAGGGCTGAGCTCCACCAGAGGATGCGGCTGAACAGACCGCCTAGAAGGCCGCCACTCACCCCGACGGGCAAGGCCCACAGCAGTTGCTGCCATTCCGGCTGAAAGGTCTGAACCAAGCCCAATGTGAAAAACGGTGTGCCCGCCAAGTTGCTCACTAGGGCTGCTGCTGAGCAGACCACTAGCGCCGGCCACAGCAAGGCTGTTTGGAAGCTTCTGCTGACTTCCTCCACCACAAACACAGCTCCCATAAGCGGGCTGTTAAAGCTTCCTGCCAGGCCCGCGCCGGCACCGATCGCCATCATGCTTCCGGTGCTGAGTTTGGCAAGCAGGCGAGGAAATCGTTGCCTCAACCCATAGGCCACTGCCGCTCCCAAATGCACGACTGGACCCTCACGCCCCAGGGGCAACAGGGCTAGTCCCGCCGCCGACCAGAGGCTGAGTCGGGCCACGGTGGCGGCCGGTGTCAACAAAGCGGCTGCCTGCTCGGGATCCTCCAGGCTCTCGAACGTTTGGGGAAGGCCCGAGCCTGCACTCCGGGCCAAGGGACCGGCCTGAATCCAAAGCAGCGCTGGCATCACCAGCACGGGTGCTAGAGCGATCGCTAGTGCCTGCGGATTCCAGGCCCTGCCGGAAAAGTTGGGCAGGTGCAGCAGCAGCAGCTCCTGGGCGTGGTTCACGAGATTTAGGGGCCAGCAAGCCAAGCCCACCACCAGGCCTAAAAGCAGTAGTTGCAGCAAGAAGTGAAGCTGGCCGCGGTTTAGGGGGAAGGACATCTCAGGCGACCAGGCCCAGTGCCAGTGCCGCGTCCTGCATCAGAGCGCGCACGTAGGGGTGGTCGTGGCTGTCGCCCTCAGCGCTTGTGAGTTCTTCGCCGGCCGCATTGCGCACCACTAGCCCAGCTCCCTCGCGGCGACACCAGTAGGTGCGCTTGTGGTGTTGCAGTACCACCTCATTACCACTACTAGCCCGCAAGCCCACAAGCTCCAGCTGGAGCCGCTCCTCCCCCTGCCAGGAGTCGAGCCGCAAGCGGTAGGCCACATCAATTAAGGCTGGCAGGTTGGTTTCACCCTGCCAGCGCCAGCCCATGGCGCGCAGGCTGGCGTCGCCTTGGCGCAGCTCCAGTTGCAGGTGACCACCGCGCAATAGCTTCTGGGCCGCCACCTGGCAGCCCCGGCTCCAAAATACGGGCTGGGGGTGGCCGATGCCGAAGGGCTCGAGCCGTTGCAGCTGGCGGTAAAAGCTTCGGTTGATCTGATCGAAGTTGAGCAGGGCTTCCGGTTCTACAGGGGTGCCATGGCCTGCCTGCTGAAGCCAGGTTTGGGCAAGTTGGTTGAGCTGCTCGTGCAGGGCGGCTACCTGCTCGGCTCGCACGGTAAAACCTCCAGCGGCGGGATGGCCGCCGAAGCGCTCCAGCAGGTGCGCACATTGCTGCAAGGCCTCATCCACCGCAAAGCCCCGGGGAGCCCGCACCGAGGCCCGTAGGCGACCATTCCCTTCACCAGCGAGCAGGGCGGCTGGCAGGCCGAAGCGCTCTACTAGCCGGGCAGCAACTATACCGATCACGCCGTGGTGCCAGTGGTTTTGGGCCAGCAGCAGGAAGGCTGGGCGTTGGGGACCATCGGCCTCGAGGAGGGCCAAGGCCTCGGCTTCGATGGCGCTGCAGAGGTCGCGGCGCTGACGGTTGAGCGCCTCGCAATCACGGGCCAGCTCCAGGGCCCGGCTTGGATCTTCTGTGGTGAGCAGCTCTACCACCAGTTGGGGATCGCCAAGCCGGCCCACGGCATTTATGCGTGGGGCGATCTGAAAGCCCACCGCCTGGGCATCAAGCGGGGCTTCCTCCAGTCCGGCAAGGCGCTGCAGGGCCTGTAGGCCAGCCAGGGGGCTGAAGGCCAGCTGGGGCAGTCCATCTAGTAACCAGCGCCGATTCACCCCTACCAGCGGGGCCATGTCGGCGATCGTGCCGATGCAGAAGAGATTTAAGGCAATCTGCTGGCCGTCGTTGTGCCGCAGGCTTTGGCATAGGGCCGCTGCCAGCACGTAAGCCAGTCCCACCCCTGCCAGGCCTCGATAGGGGGATCCGGGCGGGGTTCGCTGGGGATGCAGCAGGGCCAGGTGGGGCGGCAGCGGATCGGGAATTGTGTGGTGGTCTGTGAGGATCACCTCGACGCCAAGGGCTTCGGCTCGCTCCAGAGCCTTTAAGGCAGACACTCCGTTGTCGACTGTCACCAACAAGGCAACCCCCTGCTCCGCCAACTTCTCCACCATCGCGGCGTTGAGGCCGTAGCCGTCATCCATGCGGCTGGGGATCGCTGCGATTGGCCTGGCTCCAAGGCGCTGCAAAACCCCCACAAGCAAGGCCGTGCTTGTCATCCCGTCGGCGTCGTAGTCCCCGCAGATCGCCACCGCTTCCCCCTCGCTGCAAGCGCGCTTCAGCCTCGCTACTGCCTTAACCAGGTCGGGAAAGTGGAGCTCGGCGGCCGGTGCCTCCTCTGGATCCAGCAAGGCAGCGATGGCCTCAGGGCTGGTGAAGCCGCGGCGGCTCAACAGTGCGAGCAGTGGTTGGGGCAGGGGTTCGGTTGTAGGCGCTGCATCTAGGGCACCAAGTGCCAATGGAGCGGGCAGGTGCCAGCGTTGTTCGTGGAGGGCTGGCAGCAACTACACAACAACCGACATCAAGTCATTGTGCGGGACCTGCTGCTAGGCCGCATCCCCCAAAAGCGTTCAGATCTAGCTTGATAAGCCCTAATGAGAGCAGCTGATGGCCCTGCAAGCCTTGCTCTGGGATGTGGATGGCACGCTGGCTGAGACCGAACGAGATGGCCATCGCTTGGCCTTTAACAGGGCCTTTGCCGACGTTGGTGTGCCCCTGAATTGGGATGCAGCCCATTACGGCGAACTGCTGGCTATTAGTGGTGGCCGGGAACGCATCACCGCAGCTCTTGCAGGGCTCCTGGGCGAGCCGCCGCCGCCAGAGTTGGTCCGTGAATTGCAGGCCCGCAAGCAAGACCATTACCGAGCGCTGGTGGCTGCCGGTGAATTGCGGCTGCGTCCTGGAGTGGCTGAGCTGATCGCTGCGGCTGGTTCTGCTGGTCTGAGCCAGGTGATCGTGACCACTAGCGGTCGTGCTGCGGTGGCGGCCCTGGCTGAGCATCTGCTGGGGGGGCTCTCCAAGTACTTCGCTTTCTGGGTGTGCGGAGAGGATGTGGCCCACATGAAGCCTGATCCAGAGGCCTACCGGCTTGCCCTGCAGCAGCTGGGTTGCCCCGTCAGCTCAGCGCTTGCCTTGGAAGATTCTGGCAACGGTCTTGCGGCCGCCTCAGGCGCGGGAGTGGCTTGCTTGCTCACCCTTAGCCACTACGGCCATGCGGAATCTCAGCAGCGCTTTGCGCAGGCGCGGGCGGTTGTGGATCAGTTGGGCCTCGGAGCGGCTGTGCTGCGTGGACCCGCTTGTCAGGGCCGGCAGATCACGCTCTCCTATGTCCAGGCCTTGCTGGAGGATTCGCCCACTTGACGCGTTCGAACCTGCAACCCACCCGCTTCAATCGGGCCATCGAGCAACTGGGAACCCAGCTGCTCGGCAATCTGCGTGGCAATTGGAGTCATCGCAGCAGCGTGGTTTTGGCCTTGCTGCTTGGCTTCTACTCGGGCAGCAATCTCACGGCATACGTACTGCTGCTTATCCCGGGTGGGCGCCCTGTGGCGGTGCTGGCAATGCTGCTGCTTGTGGAGCTGGTTGTGCGCCTGCGCGGCCGTTTGGTTCGAGCTACGCCCGGACTTGGCTGGGTGCTGGTCGACAACCTGCGCATTGGCATGGTGTATGCGGTGGTGATTGAGGCCTTCAAGCTCGGCACCTGATGGATTCCCAGCTAGAGCGCAGGTTTGTGCAACCCCTGCTGGCCCAGTTGCAGATGTTTGCTTGCAGCGGTCAGCGTGCGGTGGTCGCCCTCAATGGGCCTGTGGGCGCCGGTAAATCCACTATGGCTCGTGTGCTTCAGCAGCGTGCCGCCTGTCTTGGGCTGGGGTTGGCGGTGGCTTCAATCGATGACTTTTACCTGCCCTGGGAGCAGCGGCAGCTGGCCCTTGAGGGCAATCCTTTTGGCGTATCCCGGGTGCTACCTGGCAGTCATGACGTGGCACTGGCACTGGAGTGTCTCGATGTCTGGCAGGGTGGCGGCGCCCTGCGGCTGCCTCGGTTTGACAAGGCCCTACGGGGCGGCCTGGGTGACCGGTCTGGAGAGGAGAAGGTAGAAGCGGAGGTGTTACTGCTGGAGGGCTGGCTGCTTGGTTGTCGCTGTTTGGGCAGGGAATTCCTTGAAAATATTCAGCATCCGGCAGGACTGAACTCCGAGGAGGTGGAATGGCTGCCTCACTGGGACCATGCTCTGGAGGCTTATCAGCTGCTTTGGCAGCGCTGCGGCCAGCTGTGGCTCCTGCGTCCGCAAAGCTGGCAATCACCCCGCCGCTGGCGCCTGCAGGCTGAAGCGAAACAGCGCCGCCGAGGCGAAGCCTGGTTGCCGGTATCTGAGCTGGATCTCCTGGTGCGCTCCAGCCTTTGCTCCCTGCCCCCACACCTCTATCAAGACCCATTGCTGGATCTAGCCAGCGGCCACTGCGTGTTGGATGGAAGCCGGCGCTGGATTAAAGGGAGCTGAATTAACTCAGAACCCCAATTAGGCGTTTTGCAAGATTCAGCTTGCGTCGTCGTCGCCCTCATCGTCTACTGGATAGATGAAGCCTTGGGCCTTGCCGCTGAGCACGGCCTTACCAATAGAGAGAGCTTTCTGAGCTGCTACGGCAGCCTTGCCTTTCCAGGTGGCATGGCGCTGATTGCGCTTGCCCTGGGAAGTTTTCTTCTTAGGAACCGCCATTCAGGCTTACTACGTCAATCACAATTTTCCATCGTCACCTGTCCTTTAGTCAAATAGCTAAACTCAGAGCAAAGACAGAACCTTGTGAGCGACAGCATTCCTCCGGTTGGACAATCCATGCGGTTGAACGGACTATCGACTCGCGACCCTGCTCCCTCTTACAGCCAACTGCTGAAGGATCTGCGGGCTGGCAAGGTCAAGGATCTGGAGTTGTCGTTACGGCAGCGGGAGGCGCGGGTGCGCTTCGACGACGGACGCCAGACCACGGTGCCGGTATTCACTAATGACCAGCTGCTGTTGCGCACAGCCGAGCAGGGAAAGGTGCCTCTCACCGTGCGAGATGACCGGGCAGATGGCGCTACGGCTGGCCTAGTTGCCAATGGATTGTTGGTGCTGTTGCTCTTAGGTGGGCTTGTCCTGTTGATCCGTCGCTCGGCCCAGGTGGCCAATAGGGCAATGGGCTTCGGCAGCAGTAAGCCCCGGTTGCAGGAGGAGGGCGGTGTGGCGGTGCGCTTTGAAGATGTGGCCGGTATTGGTGAGGCTAAGGAGGAACTGCAGGAGGTGGTCACCTTCCTAAAGGAGCCGGAACGCTTTACCGCCGTTGGCGCCAAGATCCCCAAGGGTGTGCTGCTGGTAGGTCCACCGGGGACCGGTAAAACCCTTTTGGCTCGGGCTATTGCCGGCGAGGCCGGCGTGCCGTTTTTCTCGATGGCCGCCTCCGAATTTGTTGAGATGTTCGTGGGGGTTGGTGCCAGCCGGGTGCGAGACCTATTTCGTAAGGCCAAAGCCAAAGCGCCCTGCATCATTTTTATCGACGAAGTAGATGCGGTTGGTCGCCAGCGAGGGGCTGGTATTGGTGGCGGCAACGATGAACGGGAGCAGACCCTCAATCAGCTCTTAACCGAGATGGATGGCTTCGCAGACAATTCGGGAGTCATTTTGCTGGCGGCCACAAACCGTCCTGATGTGCTCGACAGCGCATTGATGCGGCCAGGCCGCTTCGACCGCCGTATCACCATTGACTTGCCGGATCGCCGCGGCCGAGAGGCGATCCTTGCGGTGCATGCTCGCAGCCGCCCTTTAGCTGGGGCGGTTGCGCTTTCGGTCTGGGCCAGCCGCACTCCGGGCTTCTCTGGGGCGGATCTGGCCAACCTGCTCAATGAGGCAGCCATCCTCACTGCTCGCCATCACCAGAGCGAGATCGACGACGGCGCCCTAGCTGGTGCTCTAGAGCGCATAACCATGGGCCTGACGGCTGCACCGCTGCAGGACAGTGCCAAAAAGCGGTTAATTGGTTATCACGAAGTTGGACATGCCTTGCTCACCACCTTGGTGCCAAAGGCGGATCCCCTTGACAAGGTGACCCTGCTGCCGCGTTCAGGCGGAGTTGGGGGCTTTGCCCGAATGATGCCAGATGAGGAAATCCTCGACTCCGGGTTGATCAGCAAGGCTTACCTGCAAGCCAGGCTGGTTGTTGCTTTGGGTGGCCGCGCAGCTGAACTAGTTGTGTTTGGTCCCGCTGAGGTGACCCAAGGTGCTAGTGGTGATTTGGATATGGTCACCCGTATCTGTAGGGAGATGGTGACCCGCTACGGCTTCTCCAGCCTTGGCCCGTTGGCCCTGGAGGGGGCTGAGGCTGAGGTCTTCCTGGGCCGCGACTGGCTGCGATCTGAGCGGGCCTATTCGCGTGAAACGGGCAATCGCATCGATGCCTTGGTACGCGAACTTGCCAGTTCAGCCCTCGATCAGGCTGTGGCCTTGCTGCAGCCTCGGCGCGTCCTGATGGATGAGCTGGTCGAAATGTTGATCCGCGATGAAACTATTGAAGGTGAGTCCTTCAGAGCAGTGGTGACAAGTCATGAAGCGGCTCATCTCCAGACGACTGGTTCAGATGTTTCCCTGCAGGCTACCGACAAAGCGCATGTCGAGGCTGCGCAAATAAGTGTGTAGGCCAGCATCCTGAATCGGCAACAATCGGGACATCCGATCGCTGCAGTTGTAGTGGCTGTGCCAGTAACCGGGCGGCGTGATGAAGGCCCCACCGGACTGCCAGTCAATGCGGCGGGGATTGGCGATTGCACCGCTGGCATCTAGCTCCGTGCCCACCAAGGTGTAACAGCCCGGGTCGCAATCAATGATCAAATCGAGCGCCACAGACTGGTGCCGGTGTGGTGCCTGGATGGCGCCAGCAGGCACTACACCGAGCATGGCCCAGAGGGTGTGGGTCACGGTGCGGCTTTGGGGTAGATCGCTGTTAGCGAGCAGCAGGCTCAGCCTATTGCTGCGAGAAGAGCTGGTATCGGCGAGTAGTTGGTCAAGTTCCTGCTGCAGCAGGGCGGCAGGGTAAAGGGTTGGTTCGAAGCGGGCGGAGCTGGCCTCGACGCCGAGGTGGCTGAGCAGGGGGCCGTCATGTACCCAATAAAGAACGCTTGTGGTGTCTGCGTTTAGTAAGGGAGACTCGCCAGCTGGCAATACAAATAGATCTCCAGTGCTCCAGTCGAGTTGTGGAGTGCCAGCACGCTTGAGGCTCCCTGATCCGTGCAGCACATAAAACAAAAAGCTGGTGGCGTTCGCCTCTGCCTTGAGGCCCTCACCAGCTTGGATGCGCAGGAAGTGGGCAGCTAGGCCAGGACTGGTGGCTGGAGCGCTACAGCCAAGCTCGCTGCTGAGATCGAGGGCCAGCACTGCCGTGGGCCCTGACTGGTGCAGCGCTGGCTCCCATTGGTGCAGGGGTATTGGTTCGGTTAGCCCGGCTCGCACCGGATTAGCAGCCTGGCGGTAGTCGAACAACTCGACCTTTGCTTGCCACTGGGCGTGGTCGTTAGTGGGGATCGACTGAATCGGGGCCTGGGTCATTGCTTTGGCTCCTCGCAGGATCTAAACACTATTAAGAACTTGCTTGCGCTCGAGGCTTCGGTCAGCCGCCGGCCACGGCTGGAACAATCGAAACCTCATCGCCGTCGCTGAGGCTGGTGGTCTGGTTGTCGAGAAAGCGGATGTCCTCACTGTTTACGTAAACGTTGAGGAAGCGGCGCAATTTGCCCGCCTCATCGCACAACCGACCCTTAATCCCCGGATAGCGTCCCTCGAGGGCATCGATCAGGCCATTCACATTGGAGGCATCGAGATCCACACTTGCCTCCTCGTTGGTGAACTTCTGCAGGGGGGTGGGGATCAGAACCTGAACTGCCATGGCGGGGATTGGAGTGGCGTGGGAAATGGGCGGGATTGATCAGCGCTGCTGGGAGGCTTGCGCTTTTGCCCAGGCGGCTTTGAAGCTGTCGAGCTGGGCCTCAATTAGGTAGGGCTCGCCTATAGCTGAAGCGATTGCTTCAGTAGTTTTTAGACCGTTGCCTGTGATGTAAGCCACGGTGGTTTCGTCAGGATTGATCTTGCCCTGTTCCACCAACTTTTTCAGCACCGCGATTGTTGTGCCACCTGCGGTTTCGGTGAAAACGCCCTCAGTTTCAGCCAGCAGCTTGATGCCCTCAATGATCTCGGGGTCGCTGACGGCGGCGATGGTGCCGTTGGTCTTGGTGGCAATGTCGATGGCGTAGGGGCCGTCTGCCGGGTTGCCGATGGCAATCGACTTGGCGATTGTGTTGGGCTTCACCGGGGTGATGAAGTCCCGACCTTCGGCGAAGGCCTGGGCGATTGGGGAGCAGCCCTCAGCCTGAGCTCCGCTGAAGCGGACATGCTTTTCCTCTACCAGCCCCACCTTGATGAACTCGTCAAAACCCTTTCGAATCTTGGTGAATAGGGAGCCCGAGGCCAAGGGAGCCACGATGTGATCTGGCAGTTGCCAGCCCAGCTGTTCGATCACCTCGTATCCAAGGGTTTTCGAGCCCTCGGAGTAATAGGGACGCAGGTTGATGTTGACAAAGCCCCAGCCAAAGGTGTTAGCGACCTCGGAGCAAAGTCGATTCACTTGGTCGTAGTTGCCATGCACCGCCATCAACGTGGGGTTGTAGATCAAGGTGCCCAGCACTTTTCCCAATTCCAGATCGCTGGGGATGAACACGCAGCAGTCGAGTCCGGCGTGAGCGGCGATTGCTGCGGTGGAGTTGGCCAGATTGCCGGTGGAGGCGCAGCTCACCGTGGTGAAACCCAGCTCTCGGGCCCGTGTGAGAGCCACACTCACCACTCGATCCTTAAACGAAAGCGTCGGCATGTTGACGCCATCGTTTTTGATGTAGAGATTCTTGAGGCCCAGCCTCTTGGCAAGGTTGCCAGCTTTGAGCAGCGGCGTAAAGCCAGTACCTACGTCAATAGGGTCGCCTTCTATTGGCAGGAATTCGCGGTAGCGCCAGATCGAGGCGGGGCCCGCCTCGATCGTGGCCCGGCTCACCCGATTCTTGATCGCCTCGTAGTCGTAGACAACTTCAAGCGGACCGAAGCAGACGTCTTCGCATACATGGCGAGCGCTTGCTTCATAGGGATGGCCGCATTCCTTGCAGCGCAATCCGGTGAAGGTCGAGCGGGAGAGGGTGGCAGTCACAGTCACGCCTAGCAGTGAGCTGAGGCTAACAGCGTTAGACGTGGTGCTGATTTAATTCCGACCTCAGATGTCGGGTATTTATTTAATGCTTTGGCTTGCTGATGAGCCAGGGCTTCCTAGCCTCAGGTTCTGAATCGACTTCTGATGCCAAGGCGCCCCTTGTCTGCCTCCCTGCGTGCGGCGGTCAGCGTGACCCTGGGCCTGGCTCTTTTTTTGGCACTAGGCGTTCTTGGAGCCCGCCTCTGGGTCGAGTGGAGCTGGTTTGAGCAATTTGCTAAGGGTTCGGTACTGCTGCGCCGTTGGCTGCTGCAGGTTGGCCTGATGGGCCTGGGCTTAGGGCTGGGTATGGGGCTGCAGGGTTGGCTAAGCCACTTTTGGCGTTCAGGCTCTGACGACTCAGGTGAGCGGCGCTTAGGCCTAGCCCCAGCAAGCTATGCCGCTGGGATGGGGCTGCTCGCCCTGGCCCAACTCTTGCCGCTGGCCCTGCTGCTGCGCCTAGCCCAGCGATTGGTGCTGAACCCCTTCGATCCAAGGCGGCTGCACGGTTTGACCCTGCTGAATGGAATGCCGTTTTCCCTGCTACTGCTGCTGACCGGGCTGCTGGCGGCCCTGTTGGCCTGGCCGCGCCGGGCGCCCCGATTAGTGGCGGCGCTGGCCTCTTTGGCAACGGCCACGGTTCTCAGCCGGGCTTGGGGGATGTGGTGGCTTGCATTGTTGGCTCCTGACAGTGGCTTGCGGGAGCCGATGCTCGGGTCCGATATCAGCTTCGGCATGGTGCGTTTCCCTGCACTGGCCTTGGGGCTCACGCTTCTGCTTGCCCTGGGCACCTGCTGCCTGGCGGCTGGGCTTTGGGGCATCTTGGCGCGTCCCCCCCAGCTGAGTGATGGCCGTTTCCACGGTTTCACACCAGCGCAGCTGATTCAGCTGCGCTGGCCACTCGGCTCGCTGGCCCTGCTGATAGCAGGCAGTTTTTGGCTTGGCCGTCACCAGCTGCTGCTGAGCACCGCTGGCAGTGTGCCCGGTGCAGGCTGGCTCGACGTCCATTTGGTGTTGCCTATGCGCACCGTGGGGGCATTTTTGGCACTGCTCATGGCTGTCGCCTTGCTGTTGCCCCTGCCACGCCGGGGCATCCGTGGACCCTTGCTTGGGACTGTCTCATTGGGCCTGCTGCTGGTGCCCTTGCTTGAGGGTGCTCTTACCCCTTTGCTCCAGCTGCTGCTGGTTAAACCACGGGAGCTGCAGTTGGAAACTACCTATTTGACGCGCTCAATTAGGGCTACCCGGGCAGCATTTCAACTTGATGGCATTAGCACTCGATTCGTTAAGCCAAGGCGGCGTCTTACCCGCGCTGATGTGCAGGCAAGCCAGTCCACCCTGCGCAACATTCGCCTTTGGGATAGTCAACCCCTGCTATCCACCAATCGCCAGCTGCAGCAGTTGCGGGTGTACTACCGCTTTTCTGCCGCTGCGGTTGACCGCTACAGCCTGTCGGCAGACCAGGGACAGGGGCGCCAGCTCGTGCTCATCACTGCGCGGGAGCTCGATCAGGCTTCGCTGCCTCCGGCCGCTCGCACATGGGTAAATACCCATCTGGTGTTTACCCATGGCTACGGCTTCACCGTTTCGCCGGTCAACACCAGCAGCCCCGATGGCCTGCCCGATTACTTCATTAGTGACCTGGGCGCATCGACCAGGGTGCAGAGCAATGCCCAGCTGGGTATCACTACAGCCCAGGTGCGCGCCGGCATCCCCATCGGCAAGCCAAGCCTCTATTTCGGGGCATTGGTGTCTCCCTACGCCCTGGCCCCCACCAAGGTGCAGGAGTTTGACTACCCCCAGGGTGACGAAAACCTCTACGCCCACTACGACGGCTCAGCTGGTGTGCCGATCGGCTCTGCGTGGGGCCGGCTGGCCGCGGCAACATATCTACGAGAGCCCAAGTTGCTGATGCAGGGGGCGATTACATCTAAGACGCGATTGCTGTTGCGCCGGGAGGTGAGAGAGCGCCTGCGCAGAATGGCTCCGTTTGTGCGCTTCGAAGGTGATCCCTATTTGGCCTCGGTTCAGCTCGAGCAGCCGGGTCCCTTTGCCAGCGATCAAAACCAATTTTGGATTGTGGACGGCTTTACCACCAGCCGCAGCTATCCCTACAGCGCTGCCGTGCCTGGCGACGCCGATATTCGCTATCTACGTAATTCGGTGAAGGCGGTTGTAGACGCTTACAACGGAACTGCTGTGCTCTACGTGGCCGAACCGCAGGACCCGATCATTGCCGGCTGGCAGCGCTTGTTCCCGGATCTTTTTCAGCCACTTGCGGCCATGCCCGCTCCGCTAAAGGCTCATTTTCGCTATCCCCAGCGCCAGTTCGAGCTGCAGACCTCCCAACTTCTCAAGTATCACGTCACCGATCCGAGGGTGTTTTATAGCGGTGATGACGTGTGGCAGGTACCCAAAGAGCTTTACGGGCGTAGTCAGATCCCTGTAATGCCATACCACATCAGCGCCCAGCTGACCCCAGATTTGCCGCCAGAATTCCTGCTGCTGCAGCCTCTCACTCCTCTAGCCCGTCCTAACTTGGCCGCCTGGTTGGCGGCCCGCAGCGACTCCCCCAACTACGGCGAATTGGTGTTGCTGCGTTTCCCAAGTCAGACGCCAATCTTCGGTCCCGAACAAGTTCAGGCCCTGATCAACCAAAACCCCCGGATTAGCCAGCAGTTTGGTCTTTGGGATCGGGCC
>JAQCGH010000076.1 GCA_027620015.1 Cyanobacteriota bacterium | reverse complement strand
CGAGGTCCTCGATGCTGAGCAACAGCTATGGCTTCTTGGCTGGTGGCAGCTGGCCCTATGGAGGCGGCAGGCGCCGGTGGCCCAGCTCCAGCGCCTGGAACTACTGCGCAGCCAGCTGCGTGCCTACGTGCAGCCTCGGCTGGCTTGGGAAGTGGCCCTGCTGGAGTTGGCCGGAATCTGATCAGCTGGCCTGGGCTTGGCGCTCGCTGGGTAGTTCTAGGCAGTAGCCGGCGCCATAAACAGTTTTGATGAAGCGGGGTTTACGGGGATCGGGCTCGAGCTTGGTGCGTAGATGACGCACGTGCACCCTGATGGTCTCGATGTCGTCGTCGGGTTCGTAGCCCCACACCTCCTTGAGGATCAGAGAAGGTGACACGGTTTGGCCGTGGCGCTGCAGAAGACAGTGCAGCAGTTCAAATTCCAGGCGTGTGAGGCGTACCGGCTCGTCAAACCAGATGGCCTCAAAGCGCTCAGGCACCAGGGTGATGCAGCCGTAGCTGAGGATTTCTTTGTGCTTGGCGGAGAGGGGGGCATGCTCGCTGCGGCGTAGCAGCGCCTTAACCCGCACCATCAGCTCCTCGAGATCGAAGGGCTTGGGTAGGTAGTCGTCGGCGCCGGAATTGAAACCGCTCACCTTGTCTTTGATGCTGCCGAGAGCCGTGAGCATCAGGATTGGGATCTTGGCAGTTCGCTCATCTCGCCTTAGCCGCTGGCAGAGAGTGAGGCCATCCACCTTGGGCAACATCAAGTCCAAAAGGATCAGATCAGGGCTGTATTGCATGGCAAGGGCCTGGCCCTTGATGCCGTCTTCGGCCCGCTGAACGTCGAAGCCGCCGTGCTCCAAGTGCCCTGCTACCAGTTCGCGCATGTCGCTGTCGTCTTCGATCAGCAGGATGCAGGGCTTCATGGAATGGGGTGTCGCAGCGAAGTTCAGAAAATTGTCTACGTTTTGGACCGGATGGGTGAGATCCGGCGCTGTTTTATTGCTTGCTGAAACGAATCTGTTGGCTGATTTAGCCGATGTCCAAGGTTAGGCCAGTGACGGCAAGCCCAGCGGCCAGAATTACTTTCCTAAATCCTGAGGATTTCCTCCTGGACTTTTCATGCGCTGCGAACATAAAAAAACCGCAACCCTGGAGCTGCGGTTTGCTGAATAAGCTCCCCGGGCGGGATTCGAACCTGCGACCAATCGATTAACAGTCGATCGCTCTACCGCTGAGCTACCGAGGAATAAGCCGGATTTTACCGGTCTGAAGACATTACCCGTCGGCCCTGCCGCCCTGCAAGGGGGCTAGACGCTGGGCTAGCTGATGTCCGTTCTGCCAGCTGCCTACTGAGCCGTGCTCCATCAAGGCGGCGCCATTGCAGTGCTGCAGCTCTTCAAGCCGGTGGGTGATCCAAAGAGCGGTGAGTGGAGAGACGGATCGTTGGGTGAGCTGCCAGAGCAACTGCAAAACACCGTTTTGGCTATCGGGGTCAAGCAGGGCAGTTGGTTCATCCAGCAGCACCAGATCGGCGTCGCCGGCCAGGGCGCCGGCTATGGCCAAGCGCTGCTTCTGGCCGCCGCTGAGAGTATGTACTGGCCGCTCTTCAAAACCGCTTAGGCCAACTTGGGCGAGGGATTTGGCCACCCTTGATCGCCTTTCGTCGCTGCCTAAACCTGGCTGCATGCCTAGTTGTAGGTCGCTGGCACAGCTGGGCAGAAGCAGCTGATGGTCTGGATTTTGAAAAACCAGTGCGACCTTGCCGGCAGCGTGAATGCGGCCGCTGCGGGGCCGTAGCAGGTTGGCGATCAGCCGCAGCAAAGTGCTTTTGCCACTGCCATTGGTGCCCACCAGCATCCACAACCCTGGCCTCGGGATCTGCAGGGAGCAGTGGCGCAGCGCTGGGCGGCCGTTAGGCCAGGCGAAGCTCAGACGCTCAACGGTGAGAGGAGGAATCACGAGCGGGTGGCATCAGGAATGCTCAGCTGGCTCAGCTTTCGAGGCTGAAGCCAGGCCTCTTGCCGCCGCTTGCCGTAGCTGATTTCTCATACAGCTGCACCGCCACCACCTCACTGCAAAGCAAGGTGATGCGCTTGTCCTCCTCCTTTTCGCAGGTGAGTTCCAGCATGCGGGGGCCTTCGCCCTCGAGCACCTGCCGCACCTGGTTGTACAAGTCCTGGGCAGCGTTCAGCTCCTTGCGCTGAACGGCAACAGGCATGGGGCTGAGCTTGAGGGAGAGCTCGACTACGTACATGGGTGTGGTTTGGACTAACTCCACTGTGGCGAATCTCGTTACCCATGGGGCACGAAGCAACCCAGCAGCCTCTAGGTAAATCTGCTCAGCGCTGCAGCAAGTCTCCGCAATTAACGGTTACGACCCGTAGTATTCCGACGTAACGCTTTGTGAAGGCCTTTCTCATGACGATCGCTTTAGGGCGTGCGCCAGCAGCTCGGGGATGGTTCGACATCCTTGACGACTGGCTCAAGCGCGACCGCTTCGTTTTTGTGGGCTGGTCTGGTCTGCTTCTTTTCCCCACTGCCTACTTGGCACTGGGTGGCTGGCTCACCGGTACCACCTTCGTTAGCTCCTGGTATACCCACGGCATTGCTAGCTCTTATCTAGAGGGCTGCAACTTCCTCACCGCTGCTGTCAGCACTCCTGCTGATGCCATGGGTCACAGCTTGCTGTTGCTTTGGGGCCCAGAAGCCCAAGGCGATTTCGTGCGCTGGTGTCAGCTCGGTGGCCTATGGCCCTTCGTTGCTCTGCACGGCGCCTTCGCTCTGATTGGTTTCATGCTGCGTCAGTTCGAAATTGCCCGCTTGGTGGGCATCCGTCCTTACAACGCCATCGCCTTTTCTGGCCCGATTGCGGTATTCGTCAGTGTTTTCCTGATGTACCCCCTCGGCCAGAGCAGCTGGTTCTTTGCTCCTTCCTTTGGAGTAGCAGCAATTTTCCGTTTCCTGCTCTTCCTGCAGGGCTTCCACAACTGGACGCTTAACCCCTTCCACATGATGGGAGTGGCCGGCATCCTCGGCGGTGCCTTGCTGTGCGCCATTCACGGCGCCACGGTTGAGAACACCTTGTTTGAGGATTCCGATCAATCGAACACCTTTAAGGCGTTCGAACCCACCCAGGAAGAAGAGACCTATTCAATGGTCACCGCCAACCGCTTCTGGAGCCAGAT
>JAQCGH010000075.1 GCA_027620015.1 Cyanobacteriota bacterium | reverse complement strand
CCGTAGCGCATCTTCAGCACACGACCCTGCAGCTCTGGCAGTTGCTCCAGCAGCGCACGCAGATCGCCCTTCAGGCACTCACCATCGACACGCTCTTCCGGTAGCTCCGCATCTCCTGCCAATAAATCCAGCAGTTCGGTGTCATCGCCATCGCCCACCTTCGTTTCCAGGCTCACCGGTTGGCGTGCACGGCACAGCAGATCCTTCACTTCCTCCTCCGGCAGCTCCACCGCTTCTGCAAGCTCCGTCACCGTCGGCGTGCGGCCTAGTAGCTGGCTAAGTTCACGCTGACCCTTCTTGAGTTTGTTCAGCGTTTCGGTGATGTGGATTGGCAGCCGGATCGTCCTGCTCTTCTCAGCGATCGCACGTGTGATCCCCTGGCGAATCCACCAATACGCATACGTTGAAAATTTGTAGCCACGCGTTGGGTCGAACTTCTCAACGCCACGCACCAAACCAATAGTGCCCTCCTGAATCAGATCCAGCAGCTCCATATTCCGCCGCGTGTACTTCTTAGCCACACTCACCACCAACCGCAAATTCGCCGCCACCATCCGCTCCTTGGCACGCCGGCCGGCATGCAAACGCTTCTTGAGCAGTGGCGCGCTAAGCCCAGCAGCCTGGGCTAACTCCGCTTGGCTTGGCTTGTTGCCCAACTGCACCTCAAGCTCAAGCTCGAGCTCCTCTAATCCCACCAGCTCCTGCACCTGACGGCCCAGCGTGATCTCCTGCTCATGGGAAAGAAGCGGCACTCGGCCGATATCCCGCAGGTAGCTACGCACTAGGTCGCCATCGGCCGCAGGCATGGAGCGGGCAGGCTTTTCGGGAGCAGCTGCGCTAGGTGGAATTGCGATGGCGACGACCACGGCGTTGGAGGATTTGAAGATGTGTAAAGCCTAACCTAAAGAAGTGTTAACACCTCTCAGAAACCCCAAAATCACTGCGGCAGCTCAGCTAGGTGGCGCGTTGCAGCAGCCAGGAGGCGGTTTGCAGGTAAATGAAAACCCCAGCTACGTCTGTGGCAGTGGCAATAAAAGGCGCTGACATCAAGGCCGGATCCAGGCCCAGGCGGTCAAACAAAAGTGGCAGCGCGGCACCAGCAGTTGCAGCGAGGGTGGTAATCGCCAACAGGCTCAGGCCTGCGGCCATTGCAACTAACCAGCTGCCTGCCACGTAGGCGGCCCACGGCACCACCGCCAACACCATCAACAATCCCAGCAGGGCGCCGGCCACAGCCTCGCGCCAGATCGCTCGCCAGGCACCCATCGCCTGAATGCGCTGGGTACTTAGGCCCCGAATTACCACGGTGGAGCTCTGCGCTCCCACATTGCCGCCGGTGCCGATCAGCAGCGGAATAAAAGCGGCTAACACAACTACCTGCTTAAGAACCAACTCCTGGGAAGCGATCACCGCCGAGGTGCCGCTGTTGGCCACTAGCAGCACCAGCAGCCACACCACCCGGCGCCGCGCCACCGTGAACAGGTTGCTCTGGAAGTAATCGTCTTCATCGCCAGCTTGCACAGCGCCAGCGGCATAAAGGTCTCGGGTGGCCTCCTGCTCGATCACGTCGATGACGTCGTCCACAGTGACAATCCCGACCAGCCGCTGCTCCCTATCCACCACAGGCACAGCCAGGAAGTCGTAGCGCTGGATAGCCCGAGCTACCTCCTCCTGGTCGGTGTCGGTGCCCACGCTCACCACATCCCTAGTCATGACATCGCCGATGCGTTCATCGGGGTCGGCGGTCACCAGATCCCGCAGCGAAAGGATGCCGGTGAGGTGGCGGGAGCCATCAGTGACGTAAAGGGAGTAGATGGTTTCGGTGTCGCGGGAGCGGCGACGCACGATTTCCAGAGCCTGGGCGGCGCTGTGAAATTCCTTGAGATCAACGAATTCGGTGGTCATCAGCCGACCCGCCGTCTCAGCCTCGTATCCGAGTAGCTGGGCCGTGACCCGCCGCTCAGCGGGGCTCAACTCAGCCAGCATGCGCCGCACCAACTTGGCGGGCAGCTCATCAAAGAGGCGCACCCGATCGTCGGGTGACATTTCCTCCACCAACTCGAGAACCTCGCCGGAACGGAGGCGCTCCAGCAAGGTCTGCTGCACTGCCGAATCAAGGTATTCGTAGACCTCAATTGCTTCATCCTTAGGAAGTAGCCGAAAGGCCAAGGCCTGCAAGGTGCGCGGCAAGCTACCGATTGCTTCGGCCGCATCCACCTCCTGCACCGGCCCGAGCAGCAACTTGGCGCCGTCGTAGTTGCCGGCCTCAAGCAAGCTTTCGAGCTGTTGGGCCACCACCTCGGCCACCTGAATCCCGTTGGCTTCGCTCATGATCTCCGCGACGCCGCAATTCTGAGTTTATTGGTCTTGGCTGCCTGCGGCTCGCTATGGTCCTGCCACTTGATGACACCAGCACCAATGGCTTTATCCGTGAGCAATGTGGCCGTACGCGACGCCAAAGGCGACGAGCGCAAGCTGGGCGAATGGGCGGGTAAGGTGCTGCTAATCGTGAACGTGGCCAGCCGCTGCGGCTTTACCCGCCAGTACTCCGGCCTGCAGACGCTGCAGGAAAGCTACGGCCCCCAGGGCCTGGCTGTGCTCGGCTTCCCATGCAACGATTTCGGCGCCCAGGAGCCGGGCACTCTGCCTGAAATCCAGCAGTTCTGCTCCAGCACCTACGGAGCCAATTTTGAATTGTTCGACAAAGTGGTGATGGCCGAAGAGCCCTACACAACCCTTAGCCAAAGTGACCCCGCTGGGCCGGTGGCCTGGAACTTCGAGAAGTTTCTAGTGGGCAAGGATGGAACCGTGGTCGGCCGCTACAAAAGCAACGTGGAGCCAGATTCCGCTGAGCTGAAGAGCGCCATCGAAGCTGCCATAGCCGCCTAAGCGGCGGACTCAAGCAGCCGGCACCCAGCCCCGCCGATCAGCAGCCTGAACCTGCAGCCAACGCTGGCCTGAACTTGCTCGCCAGCTGCGCAAGACCCGCAGGGACTCACCGGGTCCCAGCTGGCCCAGGGCAGGGGCGCTTTGCTCTGGTGATACCTGCAACGCCATGGCTTGGGTGGATAGCAAAGGGTCGCCGGAACAACGCCTACGCACCTCAAATGGACGACGATCAGCTCCTCCAGCCGGCAAGCCAACTGGGGTGATCAGGGCGAAACCAAGCAGGGCCGCCCAGCGCCAAGCTGCAGGCGACTGCATCATGCGGTGGCCCGCCATCAAATATCGAGCTGAGCTAGGTCGAGGGTGGCGCTA
>JAQCGH010000035.1 GCA_027620015.1 Cyanobacteriota bacterium | reverse complement strand
CAGCCACTAACTCCTCTAGCCCGTCCCAACTTGGCCGCCTGGTTGGCTGCCCGCAGCGACTCCCCCAACTACGGCGAATTGGTGTTGCTGCGTTTCCCAAGTCAGACGCCAATCTTTGGTCCAGAACAAGTTCAGGCCCTGATCAACCAAAACCCCCGGATTAGCCAGCAGTTTGGTCTTTGGGATCGGGCCGGATCAGAGGTGATTCAGGGCAATCTGCTGGTAGTGCCAGTGGGTGAGGCTCTGCTCTACGTGGAGCCCGTGTATCTCAAAGCTCGCAATGGTGGGCTGCCCACGCTCACCCGCGTGGTGGTGAGCGATGGAAGCCGGGTTGCGATGGAAACCACCCTGGATAGGGCTATTGCTTCCCTATTGGCACCCAGCCCCGCAAACCGATCAGGGTTGTAAAAAAGGCCCCGCAAGGGGCCGTTGATCTCTATGGCTGAAGCGTTAGTGGCGCTAGGCCAGATCAGGCTGCGACGGCTGTCTTGCGGTCAAGGGTGCCCTTGGCATAAAGCCCGGCGTAGTAGTTGATGTCACGCTGCTTGATCTTGCTGGCGTTGCCGGCACACCAGAACTGCTGATAGCGATCTAGGCACACCTGCTTCATGTATTGACGGGCAGGCTTGTTGAAGTGGCGGGGATCAAAATTGGCGGGATCTTTGAAGGCCGCTTCCCGAACAGCTGCCGTAAAAGCCAAGCGGTTGTCGGTGTCAATATTCACTTTGCGCACGCCATTGCGGATGCCTTCCTGGATTTCTTCCACGGGCACCCCGTAGGTCTCGGGGATGGCACCGCCAAACTTGTTGATCATGTCCAGCCACTCTTGGGGCACCGAGGAGGAGCCGTGCATAACTAGGTGGGTGTTGGGGATGGCTTTGTGGATCTCAGCGATGCGGCTGATGGCCAGCACTTCCCCAGTGGGCTTGCGAGTGAACTTGTAGGCGCCATGGCTGGTGCCGATTGCAATAGCTAGGGCGTCAACTTTAGTTTTGGCAACGAAATCTGCGGCCTCGGCGGGGTCGGTGAGTAGCTGGCTGTGGTCGAGCTTGCCCTCAAAGCCGTGGCCGTCCTCGGCCTCACCCATGCCGGTTTCCAGGGAACCTAGGCAACCAAGCTCGCCTTCCACACTCACGCCGATGGCATGGGCAACGTCCACTACTTCTTTGGTGACAGCCACGTTGTACTCGTAACTGGCGGGGCTTTTAGCGTCAGCCATCAGGGAGCCGTCCATCATCACCGAGGTAAAACCATTGGCGGCAGCACCAAAGCAGGTTGCGGGGCTGTTGCCGTGGTCTTGGTGCATCACCACCGGGATGTCGGGATAGGTTTCGACAGCGGCCAGGATCAGGTGGCGCAGGAAATTTTCACCGGCGTATTGGCGGGCACCGCGGGAAGCCTGCAGGATCACAGGGGAGTCGGTTTCGTGAGCCGCCTCCATGATCGACTGCACCTGCTCCAGGTTGTTTACGTTGAAAGCAGGGATGCCATAGCCGTTCTCAGCGGCATGGTCGAGCAGCAGCCGAAGCGGAACGAGCGCCATGGGAAATCCTCTCGGGGTCGGGAGTTGAACTGGGCGCGACTCTAGGCGATGCCCTTTGCAAAGCCCTAGGCAGCTCCCTGGCGCGCCCAGTCGCAGCAGCGCTGACTTAGCACTGCTTCGCTTAAGCCAGGCAGCATCGGCCTGCCCTCGCGTACAGCTGCACTCCACCAGCTGTGAATGCGCTGCACCGGCGCAATCCGGCCATCGGCCCAGGTGCGAGCAAAGCTCCAGCGTTCATCAGCTTCCACCGCTCTCAAGCTTTCTCCAGCCTGGGAGTGCCAAAGCCCAAAGCCGTGCACATAGTCGGCCTGGTTATCGGACCCAAGAACGGCAGTGCCGTCACGTCCGTAAAGCTCAAGCCAGCAGCCCCGGCCCCTGCGGGCTACAGATGCCAGGTTCAGCTGTGCTGGCACCACCTGACCGAGCGGCGTTTCCAGTTCCAGCTGCACCAAGGCAATGTCTTCGGCATCAACGCTGGCAAAGCGACTGCTGCCATCGTCCAGGGGCCTCTGCGTAATTGCCGTGCTCAGTTGTGCCCTAAGTGAGCGGGTTGGGCCCACTAACCAGTGCAGAGTGTCGAATGCATGGGTGCCAAGTGCTCCAAGCACCCCGCCGCCTTCAGCTGCCTGGGAATACCAGTTCCATGGGCGCGAGGCATCAGCTCGACTACCCATCAACCAATCATATTTTACGAGCACCAGTTCACCAAGGATGCCGCTGGCCAGCATGGCAGCGAGCTGCTGGAAAAGGGGAACAGCCCGGTATTCAAAGTCGACCGCCACACTTAGCCCCCGCTGCAGGGCCAGCCGTTGCAGGCTCTCTATCTGCTCTGCATTAAGGGCTACGGGCTTCTCCAGCAGCAGGTGCTTCCCCGCATCCAGGGCACGCTTGGCCAGATCAAAGCGCGGTCCAGGCGGGGTGGCGATCACGATCGCCTCGACGGCCGGATTAGCCAGCAGCTCATTGAAGTCGCTGTGGCCAGGCAGTTCAGCTTGGCGGCAGGCTGCTTCAAGTCGCTCGGGGCGCGGGTGCCAGAGAGCAACCGGCTCGGTGTCTGGGCAGGAGCGCAGGGCCGGTAGGTGCACGGCCTCGCCGAAGCCCAGCCCAGCAATGGCAACTCTCAGAGGGGGATTGCTCATCAGAGGCCCCCGGCTGCTTTGGCACAAACTTCACCGATCACGCTGCCGATCAGGTTGTCGCCTGATGCCGGCTGCCATTCAGCCCTGAACTGGGGCAGTCCGTTAACAGAGGTATCGCGGAACAGCTCCTGGCCGCAATCGATTTCCATTACATAAAGATCGGATAGGGGCCGGGGTTGCTCCTCGCTGACGGTTTTTTGGAAGCGCGTCAGCACCGAAACATTGCCGCCGCGGCTGGTGCGCAGGCTGCCGCCATCCCACCACTGGCGTCCCTCGCTCGTACTGGCCACCTCATGCCAATCGACTGGGCCAGCCAGTGCACCTTTGGGTGTAGCAACCAGGATACCAATTATCAGCAGTATCAGCAGCAGGGACCTAGCTGCCAGGCGCAGCCCGCTCATGCTGGTACCGCTTCACGGCAGCCATGCATGGTCAGAAGACTTGCCAGGGTTGCTTTGAATTCGGTGCGAACCACGATCGCGTCAACAAAGCCATGGTCGCGCAGGTATTCGGCGGTTTGGAAGCCCTCGGGCAGCTTTTCGCGGAGGGTCTGCTCGATCACACGGCGGCCGGCGAAGCCGATCAGGGCTTTGGGCTCAGCCAGGATTAGGTCGCCCAACATGGCGAAGCTGGCAGTCACCCCACCGGTTGTTGGGTAGGTGAGCAGAGGCAGGTAGAGCAGTTCCGCCTGGCGGTGCTGCTCCAGGGCGCCGGAGATCTTGGCCATCTGCATCAAACTCAGCATCCCCTCCTGCATGCGGGCACCTCCGGAGGCGCACACAATCAGAACTGGTATGCGCCTGGCGGTGGCTGTTTCGATCAGACGGGTGAGCTTCTCGCCCACCACCGAACCCATCGAGCCGCCCATGAAACGGAAGTCCATCACGCCAAGGGCCAAGGGAAAGCCACTGGTGCGGCAGATACCGGTTACTACTGCATCGCGCAGGCCCGTGCTCTGTTGGCTGTCGCGAATACGGTCTGCATAGCTGCGCCGGTCCTTGAAGCCGAGGGGGTCGGTTGGTGAGAGGCCTGTATCCATGGTCTCGAAGCTGCCCGGGTCTGCGATCAGGGCGATGCGCTCGGGGCTATCGATACGGTTGTGGTGGCCACATCCCTTGCAAACATTGGCGTTAGCCACCAAGTCTTTGCGATACACCACCAAACTGCATTCCGGGCATTTGCTCCAGAGGCCATCTCCCTCCTCCAGCTCCTGGGTGACCCGCACGGTTGGGGCATTTTTCTGGCGATCCGCAAACCAGTCGAACAGCGACATGCGGCCCTTACCAACAGCTCAGCCTATTTAAGGCGCTTCACCACACCAGCCCCAGCACGGCCAGCCATAGGTCGTTGCCGAGTAGCCAAACGCAGGCTCCGCCAGCTGCAAGAAAGGGTCCAAAGGGAAAGGGCTGGTGCCTGCCCAGCAGTCCGATGAGCCGGCCGACGCTACCCAGCACCGCGCCGGCAAACACCGCCAGAATCACAGTGATGCCGAGCCCGGTGAGGCCGAGCCAGGCTCCCAGCAGGGCGGCCAGCTTGGCGTCTCCCAGACCGAGTGCCGGCCGGCCAAGGGCCTTATGGGCTGTGGCACTGACAGTTTCAAAGCCAATTAGTCCAACGCCGGCGGCTACTAGGTGGTGAAACAACAGCTCTCGGCCTATTTCGCCGCCCTGTTCGAAGCCGATCACTCCAGTCACCACTAGGCCTAGTAAGAGGCCTAGTCGGCACAGGGGTTCGGGCAACCAGAGGCGATCAAGATCGATCAGCACCAGCGGTAGCAGCCAGCTCAACAGCAGTCCGCCCGCAACTACCAGCAGCCATGGCTGGGGCTGGCTGCCCATGGCGCTTGGCTGGGCCAGAAGGGCCGACACCCAGAGCCCGGAGGTAAGCAGCTCCACTAAGGGGTAGCGGTAGGAAATCGGAGCGCCGCAGTGAGCGCAGCGGCCACGCAAGATCAACCAGCCCAGCAGGGGCACGTTTTCAAACCAGCGCAACCGGCTACCGCAGTGGGGGCAGTGGCTGGGGGGCAAAATGATCGATTCCTGCCGAGGCAGACGCCAGGCCACCACATTGAGAAAGCTGCCCAAGCAGGCCCCAAGCAGCGCCACCACCACTGGAATAGCTGGGGAGGTGGCAAGCAGTGGAGCAAGGGCGCTCAAGCGAGCCTCAGGCGAAAGGAGCAGGTGATGGTTTGCGGGGTAATCGCAGCCTTGTTGTCCCGCTACGTGCCAGTCGACCCCGAATCAAATTGATGGGTACAAATTGCTCATCGGGCAGCAGCACCGGCTGATCAAAAACAATTCTGCCCTGCAATATCTGCTTGCTATTGAGCACCACACCGGATGGTTCGTGGCTTGCGTTGCTGAGTTCTATGGACTGAAGCAAGATGCGGCGAGCTGCCTTAATCACCAGGCTGCTGTTGATTTGGTCGAGACGCAAAGAGTCTGCAGCCTTCGTGTTGGCAGCTCCCGGAATCAGAAAAGACGGGGAAGAATTCTTCGTGGGTGTGGCGAAGGAGATCGACCTCACCAAAACTAATGGCAACCCCAGAATAGGGGTTGCCATTGCAATCAGGCCAGCCTCTTCTTCTCTTCGATCATGCGATGGATGATCGGTGTAAGAATTAGCTCCATCGCGAAACCCATTTTGCCGCCGGTCACCACTATGGAGGTGGAGCTGGACATGAATGAATCGTGAATCATGTCTAGTAGGTAGGCGAAGTCGATGTCCCACTTTTCGCGGGCCCCCTTGCGGAAGTGGATGATCACGAATGATTCATCTGGTGTGGGAATCTCCCGAATCATGAATGGGTTGGAGGTGTCTACCGTCGAAACCCGCTGGAAGTTGATATCTGTGAGGCTAAATTGGGGGCAGATGTGATTGATGTAATCGGGCATCCGGCGCAGAATCGTGTCCACCGTGGCCTCAGCCGGATAGCCGCGCTCCTTGTTGTCACGAGCGATCTTCTGGATCCACTCCAGGTTCACCACCGGCACTACTCCCACGAGTAGATCAGCCAAGCCGGCTACGTCGTAACCCTCTCCCTGAACACCACCATGCAGACCTTCATAGAAGAGCAGGTCGGTGCCGGCGGGGATGGTTTCCCAGGGAGTGAACTGGCCGGGATCCAGGCTGGTGCCTAGACGGGCGTTGTGCTCGGCGGCCTCCTCAACGGAGTGAAGGTAATAGCGCTTCTGCCCACTTCCTATTTCGCCATAGGACTTGAACAGCTCCTCGAGCTTGTCAAACAGGTTTGCTTCTGGGCCGAAGTGGGAGAAGTTTTCACCTTTGGCCAGGGAGGTGGCCATGGCTTCCTTCATCGGGCCGCGCTCGTAGCGGTGGTAGCTATCTCCCTCCACCACTGCCGCTGTGATGCCTTCGCGCTGAAAAATGTGCTCGAAGGCGCGCTTGACAGTGCTAGTGCCTGCGCCGGAGGAACCGGTGACAGAAACAACCGGATGACGCTTCGACATGCGCAGGGGTCAACGAAACTGATCGAGAGTTTGGCAGGTCGCCGGCGCCTACCCCGCCAGGGCCCCAAGCAGCTGCTCTCCCATGGCGCGGCAACCCAGCTGGGTGCAGCCCTCGATCATCAGGTCTCCAGTGCGGTAGCCAGCGGCCAGCACCCGGTCGACGGCGGTTTCTAGGGCGGTGGCAGCGGCGTCTTGCTGCAGGCCCACCCGCAGCATCATGGCGGCGCTGAGCACCATGGCCATCGGATTGGCCACGTCGCGGCCGGCAATGTCGGGAGCGGAGCCGTGGATCGGCTCGAACAGACCCGGGCCGCTTTCGCCCAGGGAGGCGGAGGGAAGCATGCCGATCGAGCCGGTGAGCATGGCGGCCTCGTCGCTGAGGATGTCGCCGAACAGGTTGCTGGTGAGCAGCACGTCGAACTGGCGGGGGTTGCGCACCAGCTGCATGGCGGCGTTATCGACATACATGTGGCTGAGTTCCACCTCGGGGTAGCTGGTGGAGTGCATCGCTTCCACCCGGTCGCGCCAGAGCTGGCTGACGTCGAGCACATTGGCCTTGTCGACGCTGCACAGGCGGCCGCTGCGCTGGCGGGCCAGATCGAAGCCGACCCGGGCGATGCGGTCGATCTCGTCGTCGAAATAGGCCATGGTGTTGAAGGCCCGCACCCGCCCTTCGGCCTCCACCCGGCCCTTGGGGGTGCCGAAATAGACGCCGCCGGTGAGCTCGCGCACCACCATTAGGTCAACCCCTTCGATCACCTCGCGCTTGAGGGTGGAGGCGTCGATCAGAGCCGGGATGATCTTCACCGGCCGCAGGTTGGCGAAAAGGCCCAGAGCTGACCTCAGCCCCAGCAGACCCGATTCAGGCCGCTGCTCCCGCGGCAGGTTGTCGTACTGGGGTGACCCGATGGCGGCGAGCAGCACCGCGTCCGCGGCTTTGCAGGCCTCAAGGGTGCTGGTGGGCAGGGGCTGGCCGGTGGCGTCAATGGCAACGCCGCCCATGGGCTGCTCGTCGTAGACGAGGCTGAAGCCATTGCTGCTGCTGACCTCATCCAGCAGACGACGCGCCACCGCCATGATTTCTGGGCCAATGCCGTCGCCGGGAAGCAGGGTGATCCGGTAGCTGGTCGTCATTGAGGGGTGGGGTGCCGCGGCGAGGCTAGAGCTTGGACTGCTTCTCCAGCTGCCGCAGGGCTTTAGCCAATTCTGGCAGCTTGTTAAATACGGCCGAGCTGCGTAGCCAGATTCGGTTGGGAACCGCCGGGTAGCCGCTCACCACCTCGCCGGCGGCCACCTCGCCGTGGATGCCCGACTTGGAGCTGGCGATCGAGCGGTCGCCCATCACCGCCTTGTTTGCCAGGCCCACCTGGCCCGCCAAAATCACGCCATTGCCGAGGCGGGCCCCGCCGGCGATGCCCACCTGGGCCGCCAGGGCGCAGCCCTTGCCGGTGGTCACGCCATGGCCGATATGCACCAGGTTGTCGATCTTGGTGCCGGCGCCGATGCGGGTTTCGCCTACTGAGGGCCGGTCGATGGTGCTGCCGCAACCCACCTCAACCCCCTCCTCAAGAACTACCTGGCCGGTCTGGGGCATCTTGCGCCAGCCATTGGCGGTGGGCACGAAGCCAAAGCCCTCGCTGCCCACCACGGCGTTGGAGTGCACAACGCAGCTCCGGCCCAGGCGGCTGCCAGGGTGCAGAACGGCACCGGCGTGAAGTTCGCAGTCGTCACCGATCTGCACGTCTTCGTAGAGCACCACTTGGGGGTGAAGTATGCAGCTTGTGCCGATCTGAACGTTTGCGCCGATCACAACCTGGGGTCCTACGTGGGATCCCATCCCGACTACGGCGCTTGGATCAATCACGGCACTTGGGTGGATGCCAGCGGCGGGTTGGCGGCGAGGGTGAAGCGCATCGAGGGCCTCGGCAAAAGCCAGCCGCGGATCAGCTAGGGCGATCCAGGCCAGGCCCCGCTCCAGGGCCTGCTGCTGCAGGGCTTCTGCTTCGTCGCCGCACGCTGGCAGCACAATTGCTCCGGCGTTGCTGCCGGCGAGGGCGGCAGCCAGGGCGTGGCCGGGTTCTAGGAAACTGAGTTGATCGGCCTGTGCCTTATCTAGGGCGGCTGCCCCATTTAGCTCGGGGTCGTCAGCGAGATGCCGCTGGCTGGCATCCGTAACTTCGCTGAGATGGCTAAGCAGTTCGCTGAAGCGCATGCCAGGAAAGATGACCGGCGCGAATCGTAGGTCGGGCTTTAACGGCCGGTGAGCACTAGTTGATCGCGGTGCACTACCTCAACTCCGGAGCTGCCCATCAGCTCTCGCACCTCGTTGCTGCTGAGGCTGGCAAGCCCCCGACCAAGCTCGCGCCCATCACTTGCCAGCAGACGCACCGCTTCACGGCGCTCGAAATCACCCACCACCGCTTGCACTCCAACAGCCAGCAGCGACGCCCCCCTTTGGGTTAGGGCCCTCTCGGCGCCGGCATCTAGCTGCAGGCTGCCCTTGGGCAGGAGCGCATGGGCCAGCCACCCCTTGCGGTTAGGAAAAGGGGTGAGGCTGGGTTGGAACACGGTGCCGAGCCGCTTGCCGGCCAGCAGGGCATCGAGCACGGTGGGGTCGCGGCCGTCAGCCAGGCGCACCCGGATGCCGCTGGAAACGGCGATGCGGGCTGCAGTGAGTTTGGTGGTCATGCCGCCAGTTCCCCACTTACCTCCACCGCTAGCCACCGATTGCAGGCTGTCGAGCTCGGCCAGGTTGGCGACCTCTTCGATTGGCGTAGCCTCGGCATCGCTACGGGGGTCGCCTGAATAAAGGCTGTCCACATCGGTGAGCAGTATCAGCTCATCGGCACCGATTGCTACCGCTACCAGGGCGGAGAGGGTGTCGTTGTCGCCGAAGCGGAGTTCGTCGGTGGCCAGGGTGTCGTTTTCGTTGACCACAGGCACAACTCCCCAATTCAGCAGCTGCTCGATAGTGCGGCAGGCGTTTTGGTAGCGGCGGCGAGAGGCTAGATCCCCGCGGGTCAGCAGCACCTGGGCCACAGCAAGCCCATGAACGGCGAATGCATCCTGGTAGAGGGCCATCAGCCGGCCTTGGCCCACGGCGGCGGCGGCCTGTAGAGCCAGCACTTCGCTAGGGCGCTGTCCGAGGCCAAGGGCTTCGCAGCCGAGACCCACGGCCCCACTTGTGACCAGGGCGATGGTCTCGCCCTGGCGCCGTTGGCGGCTGAGACTTGCAGCCAGATCAGAGACAACCGCTGCCGTGGTTCGCCCGTCGCTACCACGCAGCAGGCTTGTGCCCACCTTGATCACCCGGCGCATGGAGTGGGATGGGTTTGCCATCAGCCCAGGCTGGTGCCGACCCAGTTAGCCAGGCGCAGCTCAAGTTTCTGGAGACGATCTCGCTTGCAGGGTTGGCCTAGGGGATCGATCGGTTTCACCAGCACGGTGAATAAGCCAAGCCGGTTACCGGCGATTACGTCCGTAAACAGGCGGTCTCCGATTAGGGCGACCTCCTGGGGGGGCAGCTTGAGCTCTGCCAACACCCGGCGCAGGGCGCTGCGGCGTGGTTTGCCGGCGGAAACTGTGTATGGCAGGTCGAGTTGGGCCGCCACCGCTCCGATGCGCTGACGGGAAGGGTTGTTGCTGAATAGGTGAATCGGCACTTGCTGCTGCGCCTGCTGCAGCCAGCGAAGGGCACTGTCGGGTAGTTCCGTCTGGCGGCGTGGCAGCAAGGTGCGATCGACATCGAGCACCAGGGCTCTGATCGGTTGGTCGAGCAGCTCTTGCAGAGGAAGTTCGGCCAGGGTGCACTCCCGCAGCCAGTTGGGGCGCAGCAGCTGGCGCAGCATCAGTCGTCGCCCTCTCGCTCTTCCAATTCAGCTTCTATCCGGGGCTGAACCCGCTCAAACTCCTCGCCTTCCACCAGCAGGGCGCCTTCACCATCCATACGGGCCACCACGAAGAAAGGATCTAGAGGGATGTACAACCCGTATTCCAGATCGTCTACGAGGAAGCTCACCAGCAGTTCGTAGGTTTCGGAGTCGTCATCGGCCTCTTCATCGTCATCGAGCTCATCGGGTTCTGGCTCGTCCAGTTCCCCACTAACGGTGAGGGTGACAGCAGATCGCACCAGGGTGAGGTCGTGCTCTTGTAACACCACATCAGCAACAGACAGGATCGGCTCGGTGGCATCGATGGTGTCGATCAGTTCTGGGTCTTCCTCGTCATCGAGGCGAAACAGGCAGACAGGGGTGTCGACAGGGGTGAGCAGCACGTAGTCGTGACCATCAAGGGGGATCAGCTGCTCAAGGAAGCAGAGCAGCTGGCGGCCGCGGCTGTCGTGCACCAGCACGGTAGGTACATCTGCAGGGATTTCTCCGGCGGACTGGGACGAAGATGCTGAGCTCATGGGCTGGAATTGAATCTCCTCAGAATGCTGCAGCGTCGGCCGTCTTGCTTTGCTCGATGGTCGCCGGGAGCACCGGATCGGGTCCATCCTGCAGCCATTGTTCGAGCAGTAGGGCGGCGGCGGCGCTGTCGAGGACACCACTGCGGTCGCCGTGGAGACCATGGCGCTCGCCGGCGGCCCAGGTGCTGGCGTGCTCATTTACCCAGGCAAGGGGTAGTTGCAGTCTGCGAGCAAGGCGCTCGCCATAGCGCTGACAGTGCAGTGACTGGGCTGTGGGCTGCCCAGTCACATCGAGTGGTAGGCCAACCACCAGGGCTAGAACCCGCCGCTGCTGTGCCAAGGAGTTCAGGTATTCAATGTCGGCCTCGAAGCTGCCCCTAGCCAGAGCCCTCAGTGGGGTAACGGTGAGGCCGAGGGGGTCACAGCCCGCCAGGCCGATGCGCTTGCGCCCAACATCGAGGGCTAAAGCTGAGCGTGGCTGCGGCACGCTTCTTGATCGGGTCGCGCTCACAAAGGTGGAGCTATGGGTGTGGGTGTCGGCAGGGGGCGGCGGCGGGGTTGCCACTGCTCAAGCAGGGCATCAATGCGCTGAGCGGCTCGGACCGGGGCATGTTGCCCCTGACGCCGCCAGACGCTGCGAGCCATGAGTACCCGCTCGCCCTGCTCCTGAGCTCCCAGTTCAGCTAGCCAGCGTTGACGAGCTTCGTCGCGCAGGTCACTGCGCAGCCAGAGGGGTTCGCTTGCGCCGAGGCCGACTTGGGCTTGGTGCAGCAGGTGCTCGGTTGTGGGACCGACCAAGTGCTCCCAGCCTGGATGGACACTCAGCTCCACATCGTGACCGCCGCCGGGGTGCTCGCCGATCCAGCGCACGGCGGCCACCGCCTGATTCCGGCTGGGATCCACAAGCATCCAGCCCCGACCGTGGCTCTGGTCGAGCAGATCTTCGACGCGTCGATCGAGCAGCTGACGCAACTGAGCCGGGCAGGCGGCCTGCTCCAGGTGCCAGAGCAGAGCGGCGCTTCGCCGGTTGAGAGTGGTGAGCTGCAGGTCTGTTGGTGCAGCTCTGCAGGCTAAAGGGCTGCCCCAAGCAGGTGAGCCAGGCAAGCACCACAGCCGGTCGCTGCGCAGGGGCTGAAAGCCCTGCTCCCGCAGTATCGCCAGACGGGTGTCATCGAGGCTTGAGGCTGCAGCAATCCAGCTAGCTGCTCCTCGGGCCCGCTTGATTGCTGCTCGCAGCAAGGTGCTGGCCAGCTCATGGCGAGCGGTGCTTGGAGCAAGGCATAGGTGTTGCATCTGCCAGCAACTGCCGCTGCGGTTGAGCCGTCGGCAGACGATTAGGCCGCGCGGCTTCTGCCCGCTGAGAGCCACAAGCACCTGGGGTGCAAGAGACGGCCTTGCCAGAAGTGCCTGCATAAGTCGCTCGGGCACGCCTAGCAGCACGGCCCGCTGCAGCAAGGGTTGTAGGGGCAGAAAGGCTGGATCAGTCAGTAGGGGCAAGTGCCAGCCAGCCAGGCTTTCGAGCCGCCAGCTATCAGGCTCTGGATGCTCGGGTGGTGGTGGAAGGGCAGAGGTGGGCTGCAGGATCCCAAGCATGGGTGCGTGATCAAACAGCTGCGTACCTAAACCTTATCGGCCCCAGAGTTACTTGCGTTTTATCTGGGCTGGGGCTCAGCTGGGGCGCACCAGCACCAATGGGGTGCGCTCGTTGGCATTACCGGCTGGGTTTGGCCGCAGGGCCCGCTCCAGTAGAGCTTCATCGCAGCCAGGGCTGGAGGCAAGCACCTTGACCCGGCCAAGGTCGTTGACGTCTACCACCGCCACGGCCACGCCGAGGGAGAGGGCCATGGCGGCGCAAAACTCGGCGGGCTGTTCCGGGCCCAACACAATTGTCTGGTCGTAGGGGGGCGTGGTGCCGGTGATGTCGTCGATCAGGCGAGCCTGGTCGCCGGCAAGGCGATAAAACCAGCCCTTGCTGCCCATCAGTTTCAGTGCCAGGCCAATAAGCCAGGCACCCAGCACCCTGGCCGGACCGACAAGATCAATCAATGACTGCAGGCCGCAGGCGGTGGCCAGTGAGCTGGTTGGGTGGAACCCACGACACAGCAGCCGGGCAAGGGAGCTGGGCTGAACGGTTGCCGGGTGGTGATAGCGACCTTGCATCACTGCCAGAGGGGTTTCTCCGATGGTGAGCACATCACCAGGCTTGATTAGATCACCTGCGTAACGTCGCAGTACTGCTTCGGGATCGTCCAGCACACCAAGCAGGTGGGTACCGACCGGCAGCACGCTGCACCTGTCTCCCTCAAGCCAGCGAGCTGATTGGGATGCGATCGGCTGGGGTTGCTGCAGCGCCACCAAAACGCCATCGCGCCGATGGAGGCGACCAAAGGGGCCGTAGTTGACCCAAAGAATTTCTAGCCAGAGCGTATCGAGCAGCTTGTCTAGGGACTGGCCCGTGACGCCACTCAGGCTGATCTGGATGCGGGCTCTGGTGCTCTTGCGCCCCTTGACGATGTAGGCGGCCCAGTAGCCATCTGGGCGGGACTCCTCATCCGGATGCAGCGCCTCGATACGACTCGACACCGTGACGCCTGACAGCCCCCCCCGTCCCAGCAAAGTAGGTCTCAGCTCTATTTCCGGCACCATCACCTCCATGCGGCGGTGGGGATTGCTGATCGCGATCGTGCCGGTAACGGTGAGGCCATCGCTGGCTGCTTCAACGCGGAAGTCTTCAGCGCGCAAACGCAGCGGGGAGGTGGGGCGCAGGCGATGGCGAAGCTCCATCACTACCAGGCTGAGGCCCAGCAGCAGGGCCAGCACAAGCAAGGCCTTCACCAGGCTTAGAGCGACAAGCGAGGGCGCCAATTGCAAAGGGGCAGTAGTCGCCGGAGCGTAAGTGGGCATGGGGCTCTAGCTTCGCGCCAGCCTCATTCGTTGATCGGTATGCGCAAGACCTTCGTGCTCGATACCAATGTGCTGTTGCACGATCCGGCGGCGCTGACCCGGTTTGAAGACAACAACATCGTGATCCCGATTGAGGTGGTCGAGGAGATCGACCGCTTCAAGCGCGATCCTGCGGAGAAGGGACGCAACGCCCGCCAAGTTTCGCGGTTGCTAGATGAATTGAGGGCCCATGGCAACCTCTCAGATGGTGTGCCCAATGGCGAACATGGCGGCACGCTCAAGGTGGTGTTTTGCCGCGCGGAAACCCTTAGCCAGCTGCCGCCTGAGCTCAAGGGCGGTAGTGGCGATAACAACATCTTGGCGGTCGCTCTAGAGGAGCAGCGTTTGAAAGCGGTGATGGGCAGCCAGCCACCGGTGATCCTGGTCACAAAGGACACCAACCTGCGCATTAAGGCCGATGCGGTCGGGTTGATCGCCCAGGACTACACCAGTGATCGAGTTGACATCGGCGACCTGTACCCCGGCTTCTGTGAGGTTTGGGTGAGCGCGGAACAGATGGATCGGGTCAAGCTGCCGCCAGGACTGGCGGTGGAGGGCCTGGTTCTGGAAGCACCACTGCAGGCCAATGAGGGGGTGACCCTGATCGACCGGGCCCAGCCGGCCCACACCATGCTTACCCGCTACAACGCCACCACCACCAGCCTGCAGCCGTTGCAGCGGGCGCCCAAAGCCAAGCTCGGTCGCATCCAGGCCCGCAACCGCGAGCAGACATTTGCTCTTGATCTGCTGCTGGATCCCAACATCCAGCTGATCACCCTGGTGGGCAAGGCCGGCACCGGTAAAACCCTGCTCGCCCTGGCGGCAGGCCTGCATCAGGTGGCTGATGAGCGGCTCTACGAGCGCCTGCTAGTGACCCGCCCGGTGATTTCCCTCGGCAAGGAGATCGGCTTTCTACCTGGGGATCTCGAGGAGAAGATGGGCCCCTGGATGCAGCCGATCATCGACAACCTCGATTTTCTTCTCGGTGGCAGTGAGGAGGAGGGGCGGGGATCGGCGCGAGCTGGTGGCAGTCACCGCGGGCCACGTAGCAATTGGACCGATCTCAAGGGCATGGGCCTGCTGGAGGTGGAGGCGATCAGTTACATCCGCGGTCGTTCAATTCCGCGCCAGTTCATGGTGGTGGATGAGGCCCAGAACCTCACCCCCCACGAGGTGAAGACGATCGTGACCCGCGTCGGCGAGGGCACCAAGATTGTGCTCACCGGTGACCCCTACCAGATCGACAATCCCTACGTGGACGCCGAAAGCAACGGCCTCACCTGGCTGGTGGAGCGGTTCAAGGGCCAGGCCCTGGCCGGCCACATCACCCTGCTGCGGGGCGAGCGCAGCGAGCTGGCCGAGCTGGCGGCGAATCTGCTCTAGCCGTCTAGGCCCCTCACACCATCTGTTCGGGTTGCACCCAGCGATCGAACTCTTCAGCGCTGATTTCACCAAGCGCAAGGGCCGCTTCTTTCAGGCTGAGCTGATTGATATGGGCGTGCTTGGCGATGGAGCAGGCCCTGTCGTAGCCGATCGCCGGGGTGAGGGCCGTGACCAGCATCAGGCTTCGATGCAGCAGGGTTTCGATGCGGCTTTCATTGGCGCTGAGCCCCTCGACGCAGTACGCGCGGAAGCAGTTGCAGGAGCCGGCCAGCAGCTCGATGCTTTCGAGGACGTTGTGGGCGATCACCGGCTTGAACACGTTCAGCTCGAAGTTGCCCTGGCTGGCTGCTAGCTGCACGGCGGTGTTGTTGCCCATCACCTGCACGGCCACCATCGTCAGGCTTTCGGCTTGGGTGGGATTCACTTTGCCCGGCATGATCGAGCTGCCAGGTTCGTTTTCCGGAATCACCAGCTCGCCAAGGCCGCAGCGGGGACCGCTTGCCAGCCAGCGGATGTCGTTGGCAATCTTCAGCAGCGAGCCGGCCAGCACAGTGAGGGCGCCGTGGGCGGCGGCTAGGGGCTCGTGGCCAGCCAGGGCCTGAAACTTGTTGGGCGCTGAGGTAAAGGGCAGCTCAAGGCGCTCGGCCAGGCGTGCCGCCACCGCTTCGCCGAAGCCGCTGGGGGCGTTTAGCCCAGTACCCACAGCAGTTCCGCCAATGGCTAACTGACGCACCTGGGGTAGGCTGGCGCGGATGGTTTCTAGGGCCAGATCCAGCTGGGCGGCGTAGCCGCCGAATTCCTGACCCAGGCTCAGGGGCACCGCATCCTGGAGGTGGGTGCGGCCGACCTTGACGATCGAGCTAAATGCCTCGGCCTTCACGGACAAAGCGGCGCGCAGCGCTTCCACTGCGGGCAGCAGGGTGCGCTCCAGCTCAATCGCTACTGCCACATGCAAGGCCGCGGGGAAGGTGTCGTTGCTGGATTGGCTGAGATTTACATGGTCGATTGGGTGTACCGGGCTCTTGCTGCCCAGCACGCCTCCGGAGGCTTCGATCGCCCGGTTGGCAATCACCTCGTTGACGTTCATGTTGGTTTGGGTGCCGGAGCCCGTCTGCCAAACCTTTAGCGGGAACTCCCCATCGAGGACGCCGCTGGCCACCTCTTCGGCCGCCGCGACTATCAGGCCTGTGAGTTCGGGGGCCAGCTTGCCCTTAGCCATATTGACCTCGGCACAGGCAGCCTTGAGGGCTCCGAAGGCGTGCACCACCGCCAAGGGCATGGCCTGGCCGAAGGGAAAATATTCGATTGAGCGCTGGGTCTGGGCGCCCCAGAAATGCTGCTCGGGCACCTCAATGGTGCCAATGCTGTCTTTTTCAAGGCGGCCCATCAGCGCCTCACTACCTCGGTATTGACTTCATTGAAGCTCTCAGTGGTGCTCCCGGTGCCGCCCTCTGATATTGGGATCCCAGTGGCTTGGCTGATGGCTGCGTTGATGGCATCGACACTCACTGCACCCTGCTCATCGAAAACCACCCGGCCTTCGCTGTTGAAAACCACCACTTGGGGGATTAGCCCGGACCAGTAGTGGGCCGGATCGCTGGGGCCGGTGTCGGCTCGATTTTGGAGCGGATCGGTAACCAGCGGAATCAGCTCGATGTTGTTTAGCCACACTCGCTGCAGCTCTGAGACCACCACCGAAAATTGCTTGCTGGCTGCGTCGTCGTCGAGGTAATAGATCACAACAGCGGTGCGGTGGTCGGCCAGGGCCTGGGCAAGGCTGCTGCGGGGTGGCACCAGGGAGCCGTTGCCGGCGTATAAGGCGTAAATGTTGCCGTCGTAGCTGTTGTTGGTGAGCGCGGCCTGGGCGGGGCGGCTACCAAGACCCACCAGGCCCGCTGCCAGCAGAACTCCCAGGGCCGAATTGAGCAGGAGTCGCAGGATTTGCTGAAGAGTTGAGGCTCGTGCGCCGATCTCGTGTAGCCCTTTTTTATTTCGCCCCATGCCAACTTGCAAGCTCGATTAAAGCCATTGTGGTCGGGCGTCAGCTGCGGCCCATACCTTGGGCAATACCCCGGCCCATACCTTGGGCAATACCCCGGCCCACCAGGCCAATGGCCCGTCCTAGTACTCGGGTGAGCAGAACCACCACCAGATCGCCCATGCCTCGCAGCAGGCCCTGAACCTGGGGCGCTAGGGCATCGCGGCTTTCCAGGGCCAGGGTCACCAGTTGCTGCAGCCAGCCCAGCTGGCGAAGTTCAGCGTCGCGAGGTTCGGTGAGCTCGTGGCTGCGGATGGCTCTATCGCGCAGGGAGTAGAGACGGCGGCGGCTTTCGTAGAGGCTTATTGGTCGCTCCACCCAGCTGCTCCAGCGCAATTGGGCGTTGAGCTGGTTGCGCAGCCGCTCCAGGTTGCGAGTGGCCAGCAGCTCTGGCTTGAGCAGGTAGCGACGCAATTCGGGCCAGCTTGCGCAGCTGGCTAGCAGCTCGGCGCTTACCAGTTCGGCGCTGCGCACCAGCCAATTGCTCATCAGTAATTCGAGGTAGAGCACGGCCCGTGGTTCATCGGCGGCTAGCAGCTGGCCATCCACCAGAAGGGGCTGGGCCCGCACCAGGGTGGCCAGCATCGGCTGGGCCTCCGGTAGCTCCGGATCGCGGCCCGTAAGGTCGCTGCTGCGAAGCAGGCTGTCGGCCACTGGTAGGAGGCTGCCTTCCCATGGCAACTGGACGTAGGAATTCACCAGGTTGCGCATGGCCTGCTGGCGGAGCTCGGGCTGCCACTGCTCCCATCGCTCCTGAAGGGGAGCGGGCTCGGAAAGTAGTCGCTGGCGCAGGATGTCTACCTGACTGAGCAGGGCAAGTAGTAGGTCGCGCCGCCGTTCGGGGCTGAGACCCTCCAACGCCAGCAACTGGCCGCTTTGGTTGCTGAGTTCGGTGCTGCTGCCTGCCTCGAGCCGTTGACGAATGGCCTGCCAGATCCCATCAGCACTGCGCTGCTGCAGGGTGATCGCCAGCACGGGATCGGGGCTGCTGGGGCCTAGATCGGACGCGCCCCAGGCCAAACTCAGCGGCCCCCAGAGCATCAGTAGTAATTCCCGAGCTGCCGAGAGTTCGCGTAGGCGGCCCTGAAACACCAAAAGCTGCACCAGGCTGGAGGGTGGTGGACTCAGCAGGCGCTTGATGGCAGCAACATCTGCGTCGATCTGTTGTAGTCCGCTGATCAGCAGCCATTGGCCCATCCCTAGGGCAGGGCTGGCTGTGGGCCGGGGAGAAGCGATGTCTGCCGCCGCTGTCAGTACGCGCCCGCCAGCCAGCAGGGTGGCGAGGGCCGCCAGCAGCTCCTGGGGTTCAGGCGACTCGAGGATTCCAGCTGCAGGTAGCTGAAGCAGGACATCACCGGTCAGCCCATGGGACGCTGGCAGCAGTAGCAGCAGCGGGGCTGGTTGCCAGCGCTCCTGTAGGCGTAGTAGTTCTTCGCCCAGGCGGCCACCCTTGAGATCGCTGCTGCTCGCCTGCCAAATCACTAGCTGGGGCAGCCCCTGTAATTGCTCTGGATGTTCAGCAACGCTGTAGAGCTGACCCTGAGCTTTGAGCAGCCTGCTTAGGCCATCGCGCAGCAGTGGTTCGGCAAACAGCAGCAGCTGCGAACTCACGGGTTTAGCCATGCAATGTGCAAAAGGTACCGATGATCGAGCCAATTCTCCAGTGCTGACTCGGAGAAAGGAATTCAGCTGCGCCGCCGGCCGGTGAGATGCAGGGTGTAGGTCTCGATGGCGAAGCCTGTGTGGCGCTCTATCTGGTCGAGCAACTCTCGAGGCAGCTCAACGTCTAGGTCTTGGATGGCCCCTGATTGAGAGCAGACGAGATGGCTGTGGGGATCGCTTCGATAGCCATAGAGCCTGCCGCTGGCGCGGTCTAGGCACTCGATCACGCCAGCGGTCTGCAGGGCTTCGAGGTTTTGATAAACAGATGTGTGACCAATGTTGCGGCCCAAGTTATTGAGTTTTTCAAAAATGTCGCGAGCGGTTAGATGACTTTTTTCAATCCAGAGCAAATCGAGCACCATTCGCCGCTGACGGCTGAGCCTCATGCCCAGGTCGCGACAGCGCTGGTAGACGTGGTCTACGCAGGTTGACGGATTTGTTGTTGGAAGGGCGCCGGCGATCACTCGACACTCCTCAAAACGGACTCAAACCGTTATAGGCCAGGTCGCAAGCGATCAGTTTTGTCATCGGGGCATGCTGCCGGTTTAAGCCGTGTCAGAGGCACTGGGCGGATCCTGCAGTCGACCATCAGCGATGGCCTGGAGGGCCTCGGCTAGATCCACCCTTCCGTCGTAGAGAGCCCGACCGACGATCACCCCCTCTACCCCTAGAGGGGCCAGGCTCAGCAGCGAAAGCAAGTGCTCAAGGTTGCCTATTCCGCCGGAGGCTATCAACGGCACGGCGCTGGCCTCGGCCATGGTCCGGAGGGCTGCGAGGTTTGGACCTGCCAGGGTGCCGTCTGTGGCGATGTCGGTGCTGATGATCGCGGCGATGCCACTGGTGCTGAAGCGCCGGGCTAGCGCAGTGGCTTCGGTGCTGCTCTCTTCGATCCAGCCGCGGGTGGCTACTTTGCCGTTTCTAGCGTCGATTCCCACCACGATCCGGCTGGGATGGCGTGATGCCAGCTCATCGACCAATTCGGGTTGTTCAAGAGCCACGGTGCCAAGGATGACCCGATCCAGTCCGAAACTCAGCAGCTCCTCAGCCCGTTCAGCGCTGCGCACACCACCCCCCAGCTGCACGGGGATGTTGAGAGCAGTGGTGATCGCCTTGACGGCCACATCGTTGACCGCTTGACCGCTGCGGGCGCCATCTAGATCGACCAAGTGCAGCCTTCTAGCGCCCTGCTGCTGCCAGCTGAGGGCCTGGGCCACCGGGTCATCAGAGAAGCGAGTT
>JAQCGH010000003.1 GCA_027620015.1 Cyanobacteriota bacterium | reverse complement strand
AGGCACTTAGAGGTCACTTCCGGCCTGAATTCCTCAACCGGCTGGATGAATCGATCATCTTCCACAGCCTCAAGCAAGAGGAATTGCGCGAAATCGTGGAGCTGCAGGTGCAGCGTCTGGCCAGGCGGCTGGAGGACAAAAAACTGGGGCTGCAGCTCAACTCCGATGCCCTCGACTGGCTTGCTGGTGTGGGCTACGACCCGATGTATGGCGCCCGTCCGCTAAAGCGCGCAATCCAAAGGGAGCTGGAAACACCAATCGCCAAGGGAATCCTCGCTGGCGTATTTACCAGCGGCCACACCATCACGGTTGATGTTGCAACCCAAGGCGAGGCGCGTAAGCTCCGCTTTCAGCAAATTGCGCAGGCGAAATTACCAGTGCTTGTCTAGTTCAATCTAAAAATTGATGCAAAAATCGGCAGCGGACCTGGTTTACCAGGTCTATTAGCTGTTCAGGCGCTGCGGGCTGAAGCTTTCCAGCTGCTACCGCTCGATAGTGATCTGCCACCAACCAGGCGCTGGTGCGGGGATCGGCGGCAAAGCGGGGAATTAAATGAAGATGCAAATGGGGTGCTCCCTCCCCAAATGCGATCGCATAAACCTTGTCACAGCCGATTTGCTCTTTCAGAAGAGCGCTGGCGTAGCGCACAGCATGCCCCCAGGAGGCTGCCTCCTGATCGTTGAAATCAACCGGGCCAGCTACATGCCGGAGGCTGTCTAGGAGTAACCAACCAACAAGAGGGGCAGGGTCGGGATGGTGGCGCAGCAGCCAAAGCGAACCTCGGCCTATTTCATACAAATCCTGCGCTGCGGGGTCGTCATGAATGCGACAAATAGGACAGAGGCTGCTCATGGATCACTTCAAATGAACTTGGCCCTAAGAACCCAATAGGTGCACTGTTAACAAACGCTCGCTACCGCGGCGGCGATGCTCCCACAAATAAACAGCCTGCCAGGTGCCCAGCAAAAGTCGACCAGCCTCAAACGAAAGGCTGAGCTGACTGGTGGTGAGGGCAGTGCGGATGTGGGCCGGCATATCGTCGGAGCCTTCATCAGCATGCACGTAAGGGCGCAGTTCACCCCGCCCACTGACTGGACGGATGCCCTCCTCCGGCACTAGGGCACGCAGATAACCGGAAAGATCCCGAAGAACGCGCGGATCGGCATTCTCATTGATGGTCAAACTGCAGGAGGTATGCAGGCAAACCAAGTTGAGCAGCCCCTGATCCATGCCACTTGAGGCCAAGGCGGCATTGAGCCGGCCGGTGATATCGGTAAAACCCTCACCTGGGGTCACCACCCGCAGGGTCTCGAGGCTTTGGCGAAGCATGCAGGTTGGACAAGAAGCTGCTCCTACCTAGCATTCTAAAATACTCAAACTCTGCCCTTAACGGCTGCTATGCCGATATTGCTGACGCTGTTGATTGTGTTGCCAGCAATCGCATTGACTACCTCAGCGGCCCAAGCTCAGCGAGAGGTTCCAAAAATCGGCAACATATGTCCTATGGGATACGTAGACACGCTGAATGGAAAATGCAGCACTTTTGGCCTGATGACCTACACAGTGCAACCCACCAACGGAGAAGCCTGCCAAGCTGGCTGGATGAACATAGGCGGTAAGTACTGCCGCAAAAAATGAGCTCCCTAAATAATGACGAGCATCAAGAAGCAGCCCATTCCCCGGCTCTCACCCTGCTCTACGACGGAGGCTGCCCATTGTGCCTGCGGGAGGTAAAGCTGCTCGGCAGCAAAGACCGGCAGCGCAATGGTGAGTTGTTAAAGCTCACCTTCGTTGACATTGATCACGCCGACTACAACCCAATGAGCTACGCGGGGATAAGTTATAGAGAAGCAATGGGGCGCATCCACGCAATTGATGAAAGTGGAACCGTGCTGCGCGACGTCGAAGTATTTAGACGGGCGTACGGACTTATCGGTCTCGGTTGGCTCTATGCCCCAACCCAATGGCCCCTGCTTCGCCCCATAATAAATCTTGCCTACAGTATCTGGGCAGATTTGCGCCTGCGCATCACTGGGCGCCCAAGCCTGGAAAATCTCTGCCAAGCCCGCAACGACAAATGTAACCTTGATTAACGAAATATGATTGAACTACGTATAATAATCAGCGCTGAGATGGCAGACATTCATCAATCAACAATCGCAGAACATTGCACCATCTAGAAGTTGTCACCGCTTGCATCCATCCACCACGAGGGAGAGTCAGCTACACGGGCCAACCTAGTTATTGTGAGAGCATGAGCGCTACAGCCGGATGGACCCTGGGATTTACCGCAAGTACGGAATGTCAATTGCAATTGCTCAAATAGAGCCTCACTTCACTCACCGCTACCTGAGCTCGAAATGATTTATTTATTGCAGCATCTAGCCATGATGCTTAGCCTCGCCCTCTTTCACATCGTTGGTCCCGTACCCATGGAACTAGGAGTTCACGAAGGCGCACTGGCCGTCTGTCCCATGCCAGCGCACTGCGCAAGGGCTGATTGGCACGAACAGCAACTAAGTGGCGATACTCCACAAAGATCCCTCGAAAGACTGGTTCCAGTGATCGAAGCAATTAGCGGCACCAAAATTGTGGAGCAGAATGGGAGCTATTTGCATGCAACTGCAACAAGCGCTCTGTTTGGCTTCGTCGACGATCTAGAGCTATATGCCGACACTCAGAATGGAATACTACAAGCTCGCTCCGTATCGCGGCTTGGCGATTCAGATCTTGGCGTCAACAGCAAACGTTTAGAATTTCTACGACAAGCGCTTGGACGCAACCCAAAGGCTTGAAATCAGCAGGCCCTAGCTATTTCTATAGCTGCTTCATATTTAGCAAAAATCGAATATAGAACCTGCCCAAAGAAGCCATACAAATAGCATACGCACCCACCAAGAGGGAGGATTCTATTGCCTCTGAAGAAATTAAATGCTTTCCGTTGCACAACGTGACACGCACATAACTAATATTTATAGGCATAATTTATCCTAGTTTACAAGTTCGTGAGGAGATCGCCCTCATGAAATCCCCGAATCACGGGTTTAGAAGCTCTTCAGACCAGGCAGTAGAAGCGAGCCAGCGCCTACGGCGGTGGGGTTGGCCGCCAAGCTCAAGTAACTCGACCTGAATCACATCAAAGCTAAGAAGTTCGAAGTGACTAGGCATGGGTGTCGCTTCGTCCAGTTCCTGGGGAAACTCTGCATCTTCCTCAAAGAGTAGTCCTGGCGCAGGCCAGCCCCACAAGGCCCTAGCAGAGGGTGTGAGATTTTGCCAATGGTTTCTCCGCAAATTGAGCAGCTCAGCTTCTGAATGTCTAGTGAGGCATGAGCGAATCCGAAACTGGCTTCGCGCCCGAGGTAAGAGCCAACAAATTTCAACATCTTGAGAATTGGTCAGTTCTCTGGATTTCTGACTACGACCATCAGTGAACAAGTCCAAAACTGTTGGAGCTGACCAGCCACGAAATACCAATGTGCGTACTCTTGGGGTACCATCGCTGGCAACAGTTGCGAGCTGCAGCCAACGACTATTAGAAGATCTACCTTCCCTCTGCAAAGCAGCTCGCAGAAGGGGGCGCCACGGTGGGAGACTGTTCATTAAGCCTCGACTAGGAAGTCAGAGGTATTAGCGGTCTGAATTACCTACATTGATAGGCACATAAGCAGGAACCAATCCTGATATGCCCTCCGAAAGTGGGGCAGATGTATCCGGCTTGGTGCGTGCAGATGACTTAGCTAAAAGACCAGGCAGCATTCCGGCATCAAACGAAAAGCGACCAGGACCAACAAGAAGTATTGCAAGACTGCCACCTAGATACAAGACCACCAGTTCAAGCACGTAAATGTTGAGGCCTGCCGTAAGGATGTGTTGGTAGGCAGCAACTGTCATAGTGCCGGTGAGAGCTAGGGCACCAAAGGGTGTGAATAAACCAAGAATCACCAACCAACTGCCAATAAGTTCAGAGAAACCGGCGGCATAAGCAAAAAACAAGGGGAAAGGTAGGTGCAGAGATGCCACATATGTGTTGGCAAATTGCTGAGGATCGGCAAGTTTTTCATGGCCATGGTGAATCATCATCACCCCGATAGCCAAGCGAAGCAGCAGCAGGCCAAGTGATGAAAGCCCACCTTGCTTTAAAACGTATGCCTCGAGAGCCGAACGGATCGTTTCGAATTGGTTGACAAAAATTCCTTGACCACCGGAAAACATCTGGGCAGCCACTGGTTGGTCAGCAGGTCGGCTAAGAGCCACAAACCAAAGGGCCATACAGGCAGCTAAAAAGCCCCCAAACACCTCAAGAAGCACGGTCGTGGACATGTTGGAAAAGTTACTTCTGAAATTCTGGCAAACTTAATGAAGAAACGTGAAGCCTCGAGAGGCTCCTGTCGGGACCGGCCCCAAAACAAGGCCGAGCACGGTGGGGCTGGAGCAGCCGAAAATGCCTCGGCTGAATCGGAGCCAAAAATGAATCAGGATTGAGATCCCGTGCCTCGAAACACAGTAGAGTTGTAAAAGATTTTACTAAACGGTCCTGAGGGTGTTTCAGGAGTCCTGCTTGATCACCCATTAAAACGGTTAGCTCTGAGATTTCACTACAATCATTTGCTGCCAACCTCTGAGAATCTACCTTGAGCAGCGGAGTTTTCAAACGAATACGTCGAACATCAAGATATGTTCTCACAATACAAAAGTATCCTTAGATATATTAAAAGGTAATGAAATTCAATATATCTTAAATTTAGCAAAAAACTTTAACTTTGAAATTAGATATAAGAATTTATGAATTAAAAATCACTGAATGGAACCCATTGAAAGTATTTTGAGCAGGCATAGAATTCTATAATACGACAAAGTTATTGATTTTTTAGCTAGAGATCCTGATAACAAAGGTAAAAATGGTGAGAAGTAACCAGCCCAAAAAGGTGATAATGCTTGAGGCTCTAAGGGGTTTGCTGGTAAATCTGCTCTAAACGTTCACGGCTGAAGTCGACGTAAAGCAGCTCTTCGCCAGGCTGGGGAGCTTCCGGATGAGTCCTGCCTGGTCTACGAGATCCCGGGGAGAAAACTTTTTCTTGGGAGGTTCGCAAGTTCTGAAACATCAGAGCGAAGGAACCTCCAGCGATGACCGCAAAAAAGATCAAGTAAATGGCTGCAAGGAAGTCGTTCACAGAAAATTCGCTTTCGCAAACCTTAATATGAAGAAATATGAAACGTGGATTTACGGTCCGTTTTGCCTCCCAGCTCAATCCTGAACGCGATCAACCTCTGCTGATCTTGGCGCTGAGATCCCACAGCTGGAAGGCCAAAGGGTTGGAACAAGCCTCTTGACTGGGTTGACTGACTTCAAAACGGAGTTGACCTGGACCTACCACACGGTTGCGCCAGTAGCTAAATCCGCTGGCTTGCGGTTTTGAGCCATCGGCGAGGCCGGCCAGCAGGGCGCCAGCCCTCTGGGGAGTTTCGGTAAGCCGCAACAAGTCGCGTGCGGCTACTGCAAAAAGGGTCTGGCCTATGGGGTTGTGACAGCGGCTGTAACGGAAGAAGCCTCCCTTGCCTCGCGGGATCACCAGACCCGGACTCCAGGCAACCACCGGCAGCAGTTTGCCCTGCTCCCTAAGCCTCCTTTCTGTCTCCCTTGCCATAAGCAGGTTGCATAGTTTGCTGTCTTTGTATGCCTTCTCAGCATTAAATCTGTCGCTGCCATCAAGCATCAACGCCCCAGGGCCCTGGCGCAGGCCAGCAAGATCCCCAAGCCCGGCCGGGAGTCCCACTTTCCCTCCCGCACTGTTTGGGTCGTGCACCTCTGATGCAGTGACCACTAAACGAGGTGTTGTGCCCCGGATCAATAGAGGCAACAGCTTCTGCATCAGAACCTGGTGACCTAAATGGTTAACCGCGATGGTGAGTTCAAACCCCTGGGCCGACCAGCGGGGTTCATCTATGCCGCTGTATTGCAAGCCAGCGTTGAGGACCAAGGTGTCGATCGGCGCGCCCCCTGCCAGCAAGGATTCCGCGCAGCGCTCGATACTGCTGAGATCGGACAAATCGCAGGTCGGGGTGTCGATCCTGCCGCTTAGGCGCGTGCGCAGGAGCGTGGCAGTGGTCCTGTCCCGGCAGGGGATGGTGAGGTGGTGACCAGCCTGGAGCAGCAATTTTGCTGCCTGAAAACCGATCCCAGAGCTACCACCAGTGACCAGTATGTGGCGTGATACTCCGGCACTGCGCTCCTCTATGGCCATAGGCTTTTTTACTGGCAACGTTCAATTCTGTTGATCCAGCAGATATGCCGCAGCTGGCTTAACGCCACGATGGTTACATAAAGACCGCAGAAATGCCCATGTCCAGTGCCGAGTTAGCCCAAGGTTCCACCAGTTCAGGAAACAGACCCATGGCCGCAACTGAGTTAGTTGAGCGGCTAGAGCGCGTTGCAGGGATGGGTCGGGGACGCCGGCGTTTGGTGATTCTTTTACCTCAGCTGGGGGATTTCGACAGCCTTGAATACGCCCAAGCACTTATTCCCACCCTGGCGCAGCTGGACTCTTCTGGCATCGCTGTGCTGGCAATCGGTATCGGTCAGGCCGCCGGTGCCGATCGCTTTTGCGAGTTCACAGGCTTTCCCCGCGAGCTACTGCAGGTGGATCCAGATCCGCTGTTGCACCGTGCCCTGGGCCTCTACGAGGGTCTGCATCAGATAGGCGGCCCCTGGCCCAATCTTCTCTTGATGTGCGCCGGGATCGGCTCCCCCGGCACACTTGCCGAGGTGCTGCGCGGCTACACGGGTGACCGAACGGCCCCCCAGCGAATCGCCGACGATGAGACCATCCAGGCCGGCCCATTGCCACCGATCAAAGGTGCATTTTTTGCAAGAGCTGGTGGAACTGGATTCCAGCGCCCCTTCGAACTGGCCACGGTCCGCCTTCGCAACATGAGTGAAGTTTTGGGTAATTGGCGCACCTATGTGCCATGCGACGACTTTCTTACACAGCGCGGTGGCACCTTCCTTCTGGAGGACGACGACACCCTGCTTTACAGCTACAAAGATCGAGGGATCCTCGGCTTTTCAGCATCAATGGCGAGGCCGCTGAGCTTCTTGGATCCTTACCTCGCCTGATTATTTCTATGTCTTTTGCTTGCCGGTGTCTATCTGCACAGACAACTCTCTGAAAAGACAAAACCGAATGCGGCGAAGCCCACAGACCCTAGTAATAATGGTTATGTTGTGGCTACATTCAAAAGGAATGACTGATTTCGCTTCTTGCTTCGGATTTATAATTGTCCTGGGCTAACTATCATGGAAACTGACTACACCGCCGCCATTGCCACTTTGATCGCTCTTGTAGTGGTGCTTGGCGGCATGACAACTTACGTGCTCAGTCGCCCCACTGATCTAGGCCCAAGATCTTAATGATCGGAACAATCAGCATCGTCAAATTCCCCATTCCTTTGCCTATGATATAGATACTTAGTTAATCCAATTTGAACAATATCCATAAGTCGAAATAGCCCATGGCGCCGTAGCTAGATGAAACAGTGCTTGACCGATTGTTGCAAAATTACAGCTCTGCGAGAAGCTGAAGGACGCCCGCAGGAGTCCGCCGGCTTTCTTCATCTGGTTCTAAGATTTGGCAGACGGTTTTGCGCTATTGATACCTTTAATCAATCCTCTATGATTAGGGCAATCAAGGAGATTCGTCCTATTTATTCATCACTTAATTTAAACTAGATTTCAATTAGTAAAAGCTTTGGAACCCAAACCCGTTGATAATCAATTAGCCGTAGCGGTGCCTCTATTTCAGTTATGGAGACATCTTGGCCAGCGGCAGCTGAGACCTGAGCTAATGGATCAGCCTGGGCTAAATCCTTTGGAGCATCAGGCGGCCCTAATTGGCCTTGGCCGCATAAATAACTTGACACGCAGCGCCTCATGCTTCTTTCCCCACATACGTCGTTTGGCTAAACAAGATCCCCTTCGACGCTTACGCATCTTGGATGTGGCTTGTGGAGGTGGCGACACGGTACGTGCCATCAGTCGATTAGGCAAGCGTGAGGGAATTGATCTTGAGGTACATGGCTGCGACATCAGCGAAGAGGCTTTATCCCTAGCAAGGGCAGAGGCTAAAACTGAGGGATTGGAGGCTCATTTTTTCCAAACCGATGCAATCAATGCCCCGCTACCCGATGGTTATCACCTGATCTGTACTTCGTTATTTCTGCATCACCTCAATGAAGTAAATGCAGAGACCCTCCTGCGATCCATGGCCGCCGCCACGCTTGATCAAATGGTGGTGAATGACCTGATCCGCAGCCATCTTGATTTGATGATCACCTGGATGGGCACCAGGCTGCTGAGTCGCTCCTCAATAGTGCAAATTGACGGACCTCTGTCGGTGGGGGGCGCCTTTCAGCTCGATGAAGTGGCTCAACTGGCTGCAGCGGCTGGCCTAGTAGGTGCCGAGATCACCAGGTTTTGGCCCGAACGCTTCATGCTTTCGTGGAACCGAAATGGCCCAAGCACCTGAAGTTCAGGGGGAACTTATTTCTCCTTACTGGGATGTAGTTGTAGTGGGTGCTGGACCGGCCGGTGCGTTAGCGGCCCATGGCCTCGCAACACGAGGTCTGCACGTGCTGCTGATCGAGCAGCGGCGCTTTCCTCGCTGGAAAGTCTGTGGGGCCTGCCTCAGCCCCCAGGCTCTTGCAGCACTTGAGAGCGCTGGACTTGCCAACTTAGTAGCGGCTCAGGGTGGCTTATCCCTTCAACAGCTGCAGCTAGGGGTAGCGGGCCTCGTAAGCCCGATTGGCCTCGGGGCGGGAGGAATCTTGTCCCGCTCTCGCTTGGATCAGGCGCTGCTCGAAGCCGCTGAAGCTGCAGGTGCCACGGTGCTGATGGGCACCCGGGCCGTACTGGGCGCCGCCGTCACCGGCTTAGAACCAAACCGCGAGGTGCTGCTGCAAAAAGGCACTTCACGGCAGTCTGTCAGGGCTAAGATCGTTTTGATTGCAGCGGGTCTCACCCATCGCGCCATAGACAGCGAAGCTGAAATCAGCACCAACATCGAGTCCCACAGTCGTATTGGCGCCGGTTGCTTACTCCCCGGAGAAGCTGCCGAGATCCCGCTCGGTGTGCTTCAGATGGCTGTGGGCCGAAGAGGTTATGTGGGGCTGGTGCGCATCGAAAGTGGAGAAATCAACATCGCCTGTGCATTTGATCCATCAATGCTGCGTTGCGGTGGGGGTGCCGCCGTGGTGTGCCAGAAACTTTTAGCGGAAGCGGGCTTTGCGCCGCTGCCTGACCTGAAAGAGGCGGCTTGGCAACTCACCGCTGCGCTTAGCCGGCAGTCCATTCCACTTGCGGGACACAGGCTGCTGCTAATTGGTGATGCCGCCGGCTATGTGGAGCCCTTCACCGGTGAAGGCATGGGCTGGGCAATGACATCTTCATTAGCCGCTATACCACTTGTGCTGCGAGGAAAGGAGCATTGGGATGACGCTATTGAAAAGGAGTGGCGGCAACTTCATCGCCGCTGGGTAACCCGGCGGCAAATTTCATGCCGAGTTCTAGCGATGATCCTGAGGCACCCCGAGATCAGCTGGGGCCTGCACAGGCTGACGGGAAACTTTTCCTCAATCGCAAGCTCCATGATTGGGTTTATGCAACGGCCCGCCCTGCCCAGCTCGAGGGACTGATCGATAATGCCCTTGTCCTTGATTGGTCTTGGCACTGCGGTGCCGCAGAGGCGCATTAGCCAGCGAGAAGCACTGGCTCTTGCACCGCAAATGATTAACGCAAGTGCGCGCCAACAACGCCTGCTGCAGAGGATCTATCAACGCTCAGGGGTGAGTCACCGACACTGCATTCCCCTGCCTGACTCCAACAACCCTTCAACGGCTGAGCGGATGAGGCGCTATCAACCGGCAGCGCTGGAGCTAGCCCTCGAAGCATCCCGTCTAGCGCTGAAGGATGCCGGCATGGAAGCAAGCGCGATCACCCACCTGATCACCATTTCGTGCACAGGCTTCGGCGCCCCTGGCTTCGATCTTGCCCTAATCGACCACCTGCCACTAGCCATGGGTGTAGCCCGAACTCATGTGGGCTTTATGGGTTGCCACGGGGCATTCAACGGGTTGCGGGTGGCGCAAGCCTTTGTGGAGGCTGATCCCACTGCCTGCGTTCTGCTCTGTGCCGTGGAGCTATGCAGCCTTCACTTGCAAGAGGGTTGGAATCCCGACCACATCGTGGCTAATGCCCTATTCGCTGATGGTGCTGGAGCGGTGGTGGCGGCAGCTGCCAGTAGTTCTCGTGTGAAATCAACCAATAAAACTGGCTTGCAGCTAGTCGCCTCAGCCTCAACGGTGCTACCAGGCACCAAAGAACTTATGAGCTGGATCATTGAAGATCATGGTTTTTCAATGGTTCTTTCATCCAAAGTTCCCAGTCTGATCGCCTCCCAACTGCGACCTTGGCTTGTGCACTGGCTAGCTGGATTGGGGATGACATTGTCAGGAATAGAAACCTGGGCAATTCATCCAGGCGGCCCTCGAATCCTTAGGGCGGTAATAGAAAGCGCCGGGTTGCAACCTGTTCAAATTGATCTTTCAACTGAGGTATTAAACAAGTTTGGCAATATGTCGTCGGCAACAATTTTGTTCATCCTGGAGCGGCTGCGAACCTCAGCCAGCCATGGCCCATGCCTGGCTTTGGGATTCGGTCCTGGTCTGACAGTGGAAGCAGCGTTGCTCATGGTGCAAGAACCAATCTGATTGCGGCTCATAACATTTTGGTTTCTCTGCTGATCCCACCAAACTAGTGTCTTAATAAGCAAAACGGTATAGCAAATAAAAAAGCTCCCTATTGATAGGGAGCTTTTGGGATTCCGTTATTACTCAGCTAAAGCTGAGTTTTTAGTTATCAACCGATTGCAGGTGCGGTTAGTGCCACAGGTGTAGCAGTAGCAGCAGCTAGGTCAAGCGGGAAGTTGTGAGCGTTGCGCTCGTGCATTACTTCCATACCCAGACCAGCGCGGTTCAGCACGTCTGCCCAGGTGTTCACCACACGGCCTTGGCCGTCAAGGATCGACTGGTTGAAGTTGAAACCGTTCAGGTTGAAGGCCATCGTGCTCACGCCTAGGGCAGTGAACCAGATGCCAACTACGGGCCAGGCAGCTAGGAAGAAGTGAAGGCTGCGGCTGTTGTTGAAAGAGGCGTATTGGAAGATCAGGCGACCGAAGTAGCCGTGAGCAGCCACGATGTTGTAGGTCTCTTCCTCTTGACCAAACTTATAGCCGTAGTTCTGGCTCTCGCTCTCGGTGGTTTCACGAACTAGTGAAGAGGTAACGAGTGAACCGTGCATGGCAGAGAACAAGCTGCCACCGAATACACCAGCTACTCCCAGCATGTGGAAGGGGTGCATCAGGATGTTGTGCTCGGCTTGGAACACAAGCATGTAGTTGAAGGTGCCGCTGATGCCTAGGGGCATGGCGTCTGAGAAAGAACCTTGACCGAAGGGATAGACCAAGAACACAGCAGATGCTGCAGCTACTGGTGCGCTGTAGGCAACGCAGATCCAGGGGCGCATGCCCAAGCGGTAGGAAAGTTCCCACTCGCGTCCCATATAGGCGTAGATGCCGATAAGGAAGTGGAAGATCACCAGTTGGAAAGGACCACCGTTGTAGAGCCACTCATCGAGGCTGGCGGCTTCCCAGATTGGGTAGAAGTGCAAGCCGATGGCGTTGCTAGAAGGCACAACAGCACCAGAGATGATGTTGTTTCCGTACATCAAGGAGCCAGCTACAGGCTCACGGATGCCGTCGATGTCGACAGGAGGTGCGGCAATGAAGGCCACGATGAAGCAAATGGTGGCAGCCAGAAGGGTTGGGATCATCAGCACGCCAAACCAGCCCACATAAAGGCGGTTGTTGGTGGAGGTGACCCAGTCGCAAAACTGGTTCCATGCAGAAGCGCCTTGGCGCTGCTGAATAGTGGTTGTCATGAGAACGTTTGGGGAAGGACTCACCTGATTAAGCCCAAGGGCGCAGGCAGGGAGTAGTAGGTAGATGCAGAGCGGTAATCCGCTCGCTCATCTCAACTTAACACGGCTTCACACTTGGAGACCATATCCGCTGCGCTATTGGCCAGCAGAGAAGCTGATGGCTCTGATCAGGCCAGCTGATCTTCCCGGCAGCGATAGCTGGGGGTCTCCACCAACCGCAGCTAGTTGTGTGGAGGTTGACTCTCTGTGACTAATCAAGGTTGTTAGCGTCCAGCTGTTACGGACTCAGGGTTCATGGCCGTGATCGCCACGAGCGACCAACGAGTATTGCTGGTGCGGCTGCCCTGCAATCCAATTTTTCCGATCGGCCCGATCTACCTGGCTGATCACCTGCATAAGCAGTTTCCGCAGCTGCCTCAACAGATCCTTGATTTGGCGGCAGTGCCTCTACTTGATGTGGAGCAGGTATTGCTGCAGGCAGTGGAAGTATTTAGGCCCACCCTGATTGTGTTCTCCTGGCGCGACATTCAGATTTACGCGCCCGTAGATGGGCGTGGCGGCAATCCCCTGCAAAACTCCTTTGAGGTGTTTTATGCCCGCAACCCTCTGCGACGCCTGCGCGGCGCTTTGGGTGGCCTGGGGCTGATGGTTTCTTTCTACGCTGAGCTGTGGCGCAATCTGAGGCTGGTGCGCCGCGGCCTGCGCCGGGCCCGCCGCTTCGAGCCGCAGGCCAACGCTGTGCTCGGGGGGGGAGCGGTGAGTGTGTTTTATGAGCAGTTGGGCCGCAAGCTTCCTAAGGGCACCGTGGTGTCTGTGGGGGAAGGGGAGCAGCTCCTGGAGAAGCTGATCCGCGGTGAATCCCTGGCAGCGGAACGCTGCTTTTTGGCGGGTGAGGCCCCCCGGCTAGGGCTGATCCATGAGCAGCCCTCGGGCATGGATAAAACAGCCTGCAACTACGACTACATCGCCCAGATCTGGCCCCAGCTCGATTGGTATCTCGACGGAGGCGACTTCTACGTGGGCGTGCAGACCAAGCGCGGCTGTCCTCACAACTGCTGCTACTGCATCTACACCGTGGTGGAGGGCAAGTCGGTGCGCGTCAATCCTGTTGAGGAGGTGATTGCTGAGATGGGCCAGCTCTACGCAAAGGGCGTGCGGGGGTTTTGGTTCACCGATGCCCAGTTCATCCCGGCCCGGCGCTATATCGACGATGCGAAGCAGTTGTTGCGGGCGATTCAAGCCCAGGGCTGGAGCGATATCCGTTGGGCTGCTTACATCCGCGCTGACAATCTCGACGCTGAGCTGGCGGAGCTGATGGTGGCGACCGGCATGGATTACTTCGAGATCGGCATCACCTCGGGCTCGCAGGAGCTCGTGCGCAAAATGCGCATGGGCTACAACCTGAGAACTGTGCTCGAAAACTGCCGCTTGTTGGCCCTGGCGGGTTTCCGCGAGCACGTGTCTGTTAATTACTCGTTCAATGTGATCGATGAGCGTCCCGAGACGATCCGTCAGACCGTGGCCTATCACCGCGAGCTGGAGCGCATCTTCGGTGCCGACAAAGTCGAGCCAGCGATCTTTTTCATCGGCCTGCAGCCCCACACCCACTTGGAGCAGTACGGCTTTGATCAGGGCCTAATCAAGCCTGGCTACAACCCAATGAGCATGTTGCCTTGGACTGCTCGCCAGCTGCTCTGGAATCCTGAGCCCATGGGCAGCACCTTCGGCCGCATCTGCTTAGAGGCCTTCGAGCGAAACCCTGGTGATTTCGGGCGCACGGTGATGGACCTGCTTGAGCGTGATTACGGTCTCGCACCACTGGAAGAGGCGCTGCACGCTCCAGTGGAAGGCCGTAGGGCCCTAGCTACGGCGACCCGCTAGCTCCGTCTTTTCTCCACCAGCGGCGGCGAATCCAGAGCAGGGCTCCTAGGCCTATCCAGCCAAGCAGTCCGCCGATCGGGTTGGTGTCAGCGCCACCAGGGCCCACCATCCAGGCGGGAGCAGCGGGGGAAATCTGCAGCAGCCCCTTTTGCACTAGGAACCAACCCCCCACCAGGCCCCCATGCAGGCCTATTGCTCCCCACAGGGAGCCTGCGTCGGCTCGCCGCTGCAGGGCCAGCACTAGACCCAAAAGAATTAGGCCACCCAGCTGCCCCAAAGCCTCGAGTCCTGGGGCTCGATACCAGGGGTGCAGCAGGGCAAAGATCAGGGATTGCAGAAGCAGTGCTTTGCGGGGGCCTAATTGCAGCTCAAGCTCACCCCATAGCCAGCCGCGAAATAGCAGCTCTTCGGCAAATCCCACCCCCGCCAGTAGCAGCAGGCCGTTGAGCAGCAGGGCTCCATTGATCTCCCCTAGCCATTGGGCTTGGCCCGTCAGCGTTAAGCCCATGGCTACTAGGCCCAACAACATCAGAGCCTTGAGCAGCCCCCGCGCTCCGCTGCGTAGGGCCAGTGCACCTGGCACAGCCAATCCCAGGCGCTGCCAGGGATTGGGCTCTAGCCAAACCCGTCTCAGCCTGAGAGGCAGGGTGGTTAGCAACAAAAACAAGGCCAGCACCAGTCCCGCCAGATCCACCTGGTCGGAGCGCCAATTGGGGAATAGCAGGGCAAGAGGCCTTGCCATCAGCCAACCCATTAAGTAGAGCAAGGGCACATAAAGCAATGTGCCCCACAGTTGCGGCCACATTGCCGTGTTGGCCGCAGCAGGAGGCTTCGTCAGCTTTCGGGCTCGAGGCTGCTGCTCAGGCCCTTGCCCTTAAGAGTTTCGCAATAAAACTCAGCTGGTTCTAGATCGCAGACGATCACCAGCCCTACACCGGAGTTGTGGGCTTCCAGCATTACGGCAATGGCGTCCTGCTCACTGAGCGAGGGCACCACTTGGCGCAGGGTGGTCACCACGTATTCCATCGAGTTGACGGGATCGTTGTGCAGCAGCACTTTGTAGCGTGGTGAGGGCTTGCGCACCCGCTCCGGAGCCTTCTCCATCACGGCTGCCCCACCGCTTTCGCGGCCGGGACTCTGGGTGGCGATTGGCATAGGAGTCATGGCAATAGTCATGACGTTTTGCCCTATTAAAGGGCCCGGATGCGCCGCATTGCTTCATCCACGTTGGCAAGGCTGTTGAAGGCCGAGAGGCGGAAGTAGCCCTCGCCTGCGGCGCCGAAGCCGCTGCCGGGGGTGCCCACCACGTGGGCGTTGCCAAGCAAGTGGTCGAAGAAGGCCCAGGAATCAAAGTTTTTGGGAGTTTTAAGCCACACGTAGGGGGCTTGTTCGCCGCCAAAAACCTCGATTCCGGCGGCCGTGAGCTCGCGGCGGATGATGGCCGCGTTTTGCATGTAAAAGGCCACCAGAGCCTTTACTTGTCCCTGGCCTTCGAGCGAATACACCGCCTCGGCGCCGCGCTGGACGATGTAGCTGACGCCGTTAAATTTGGTGCACTGGCGCCTGTTCCACAGGGCCCAGAGCTCCACCTTCTCGCCATTGGCAGCTGTGCCCATAAGGCCGCGGGGCACCACAGTGAGAGCGCAACGAGTTCCGGTGAAGCCGGCGTTCTTGGAAAAGGAGCGAAACTCAATGGCGCACTCGCGGGCGCCTGAGATTTCGTAAATCGAGTGGGGCAGCTCAGGGTCCTGGATGAAGGCTTCGTAGGCGGCGTCAAACAGGATTAGGGCATCGTTGGCGCGGGCATAATCGACCCAGCCCTGCAGTTGCGACTTGGTTGCTACAGCGCCCGTAGGGTTATTTGGAAAGCACAGATAAATCAGATCCACCTTTTCCGTGGGGATCTCGGCTGTGAAGGAGTTGGCTGCGGTGATCGGCAGGTAGGTGAGTCCGCCGTAGCGCCCAACTTCGTCAGCGTCGCCGGTGCGGCCCGCCATTACATTGCTGTCCACATAAACCGGGTAGACAGGGTCTGTCACCGCGATGCGGTTGCCTTCGCCGAGGATGTCGAGAATGTTGCTGCTGTCGCACTTAGAGCCGTCTGAGACGAAGATTTCTTCGGCCGTTATCTGACAGCCGCGGGATTGAAAATCGTTTTTGGCGATTGCTTCCCGCAGCCATGGGTAGCCCTGCTCGGGGCCGTAGCCATGGAAACCCTCGCGGCTTCCCATCTCATCGATGGCCGCTTTCATGGCGTTGCGGCAGGCTTCTGGTAGCGGCTCGGTGACGTCGCCGATGCCTAGGCGGATGATCGGCGCCTCGGGATTGGCGTCACAGAAAGCCTTTACGCGCCTGGCAATCTCTGGGAACAGGTAGCCAGCCTTGAGCTTGAGGTAGTTGCCGTTGACCTGAGCCATAGCAAGCGCGAGCCGCAATGGCCCATTAGAACTCGCCGGATTGTCCTATGGCGGCGGGCGCTGCATACGATCAACTCAGCTTTCAGCTGCCGTGCCCATGACCGTTGCCACCTCGGCTGATGCGCCGGTCGACTTCGACGCCCTGATTGATCTAGGCATTAGCAAGCCCGCCCGCTACTTAGGCAATGAGCTGGGGGTGAAACCTCGCGATTGGGAGACCGACTGGCAAGGTGCTGGAGTGCGCTGGGCGCTCACCTACCCCGAGGTCTATGAGGTGGGGGCAAGCAACAGCGGCCACATAATTCTCTATTCGATTCTGAATACTGTTCCCGGCCAGCTGTGCGATCGCAGCTACCTGCCGGCCCCTGATCTGGCGGCCCGCCTGCGCGAGCGCGGCGCGCCCCTATTTGCGGTCGAGAGCCGGCGGCCCCTAGCCGCCTTCGACATCTTGGGCTTCTCACTCAGCTACGAACTGGGCGGCACCAACATCCTCGAAATGCTGGAGCTAGCAGGTATTCCAATTCGGGCTAATGATCGGGGCGACCTGCCCTTAGCTCACCCGGATTCGCCACCGCTGATCTTTGCCGGCGGCCCCACCGCCACAAGCAACCCGGAGCCCTTCGCCGCTTTCTTTGACTTCATCGCCCTGGGCGATGGCGAGGAGCTGCTGCCGGAGATCGGTCTGGTGGTGGCTGAGGCTCGCGCTGCCGGCTACACGCGCCGAGCCCTCCTGCGTGATCTGGCACATGTGCCTGGCGTGTACGTGCCCTCCTTGTATGCCCCAGGTGTCGATGGGGTGAGTATCGAGCCGCTCGAACCAGGAGCCCCTGCTCGGGTTCAGCGGCGAACGGCCACACCGATGCCCCACTACGCCATGGGGTTGGTACCCCATATCGAAACCGTGCATGACCGGCTCACAGTGGAGATTCGCCGGGGCTGCACCCGTGGCTGTCGCTTCTGTCAGCCAGGGATGCTCACCCGCCCTGCCCGTGATGTGGAGCCAGAAGCGGTCATAGAGGCCGTTGAGGAGGGCATGGGCCGCACCGGGTACAGCGATTTCTCGCTGCTTTCGCTGAGCTGCTCTGATTACCTTTCTCTGCCTGCTGTGGGGGTGGAGCTGCGCAATCGCCTGGCCGACAAAAATGTCAGCCTCACCCTGCCTAGTCAGCGCGTAGATCGTTTTGATCAGAATATCGCTCACATCTTGGGAGGTACCCGCAAGGCGGGTCTCACCTTTGCGCCGGAGGCCGGCAGCCAGCGTCTGCGAGACATCGTTAATAAGGGGCTCACCGACGCTGAGCTACTGGCCGGCGTGCGTACGGCCATGGAGAACGGCTATTGCAAGTTGAAGCTCTATTTCATGATCGGCCTGCCGGGCGAAACCGACTCCGATGTGCTTGGAATTGCTGATACCTGTCAGGGCCTGCAAGCGCAGTGCTCCGATCTCGGCCGGCTGGAGCTCAATCTCACAATCAGTAATTTCACGCCTAAGCCTCATACGCCCTTCCAGTGGCACAGCGTCAGCACCGATGAATTTCGACGGCGTCAAGAGCTGTTGCGCCGGGCCTTGCGCCAGTTGCGGGGCCTCAAAACTAATTTCAGCGATGTGCGTCTATCCGCGGTGGAAGACTTTGTTGGTCGCGGCGACCGCCGCCTCTCTGCGGTGATTGAGGCGGCCTGGCGGGCAGGGGCTGGCTTGGATGCATGGTTTGAGTCGGCCGAACGCAGCTATGCCGCTTGGACCAGTGCGATCGAGGCTGCTGGACTAGGCGGCCGCTACCGCCGGCTGGAGCTTGGCGCCTGGAGCGCGGTGGAGGCAATGCAAATCGCTGATCTGGAAAGCTTTTGCCAACAAAGCCTGCCCTGGGACCACATCGATTCCGGCCTAGATAAGCGCTGGCTGGCCGAGGACCTGCAGCGTGCCCTGGCAGCCACCGTGGTGCCGGATTGCTCCTTTGAAGGCTGTAGCAGCTGTGGCGTGTGCGGTCCGGAGCTTGGCCACAACGTGGTGATTCCGCCGCCTGCCATTCCGGGGGCGCTTCCCCAGCGGGCCCCTGCAAGCGACCGGGTCGAACGGCTCCGCATTGGCTTTGCCAAAACTGGCTCGCTGGCGCTGATTAGCCACTTAGACACCCTGCGGATGCTGGAGCGAGCCCTGCGCCGCTCAGGCTTGCCGGTGAGTTTCACTGGTGGTTTTCATCCTCTGCCTCGCCTGCAGCTAGCACTGCCGCTTCCCCTAGGGGTAGAGGGCTGCGGCGAGTGGCTGGATTTGGAGTTCACCGAAAAAGTGGATCCAGAACAGGTGCGCTCCCGGTTGCAGTGCGAGCTTCCAACTGGCTTTGAGCTGCTCTCGGCGATCCGGGTTGAGGTTTTTGGCGTCAGCCTTTCCCAGGAATTGATTTCTGCCCATTGGCAGTTTGTTTTGCAGTCCCAAGCAGGGGTGCCACCGACCTTGGATCAGTGGCAGCAGGCCCGAGCCAGCCTCATCGCCGCGGAAACGCTCACGTGGAATGACACAGATAAAAAGGGTCGTCTCCGCAGTCGGGATTGCCGGCCATTTTTGCTTGATTTGCAATGGGCGGAGCCGCGGTCTGATGGCTCTCTGCTTTGCACCCTATGGGCTTCGATCGATGCTGCTGGCCGAAGTCTCCGCCCTGAGCAGGTGCAGTTCTGGCTCGCTGAACGGCTGGGCCAATCCCTTGCCCTTAGTGGCCTCCGGCGTAAAGGCCTAGTGCTTAGGCCGTGCTAATTTGTAGCAAGACGAATAGCTGATTGGGCACGGTTTATTTACCGAGTACCAATGGTCTTGGTAGCCAGGTTTGCTGGTTTAACCGCCCTCAGGACATTCCTGTCCCAGTTTTCGCCTCATCGCTTTTAAGAAGCTCAATTCTTGAAAGCTGCTTCGCGGCATTCGATGCGCGACAGATTCAGAACAGTATTTTTTGCAGCAACGACGCCAGAACGTTCCGGATTTGCCGGCGTTCAGATCAATTGTTCGGCTCTTGAGAGCTCAAGTTTTGCTTCCTCTTTTTCTTGTTGATGTCTGACTGGTCTGGCCCCGTGTGGTTACTCCAGATTTCAAGCTCTAAGTCCGTCCACATCCATCGTCTTATCCCTGGCGGGGCCCGTTGGGCCCATCCCATACCCCATGCCCCAGCAAATAGTCATAGCCGAGCAACTGCGAATCGCCGCAGTTCTCAATGACGAACGTGTAGATGAACTGGTTGTGGCCCAAGGCCGCTATCAGATAGGAGACGTCTATTTAGGCACAGTCGAAAATGTCTTGCCTGGCATCGATGCCGCTTTTGTAAACATAGGCGAAAGCGAAAAGAACGGCTTTATTCATGTCACCGATCTGGGCCCTCTGCGGCTGCGTAAGGGAGCTGCAGGCATTACCGAGCTACTTGAGCCCCGCCAGAAGGTGTTGGTGCAGGTGATGAAGGAGCCCACGGGTACCAAGGGGCCTCGCCTCACAGGCAACCTGGCCTTGCCAGGGCGATTTTTGGTGCTGCAGCCCCATGGCCAGGGCGTGAATATCTCCCGCCGCATAAACGGTGAGAACGAGCGCAATAGACTGCGGGCTCTTGGTGTGCTGATCAAGCCACCAGGAGCCGGCCTCCTAATCCGCACCGAGGCAGAAGCAGTTAGCGAAGAGCTGTTAATCGACGACCTTGAAGCCTTGCTCCGCCAGTGGGAGGGCATTCAAACCGCCGCAGAAGACTCGAGCCCGCCGGTGCTGCTCAATCGCGATGAAGACTTTGTGCATCGCGTGTTGCGCGATCTTTACAGCCCTGACTTACTACGGGTGGTGGTTGATACCCCGGAAGCGGTTGCCCGCGCCAATGCCTTCTTGGGCTCTGATCACACCACTGTGTTGGTGGAAGCTCATACCGAATCGGTGGAAATTCTTGAGCACTTCAAGGTCAATGCCGCCATTCGAGATGCCTTGAAGCCGCGGGTTGATCTGCCTTCCGGCGGCTACGTGATCATCGAGCCCACCGAGGCTCTCACTGTTATCGATGTCAATTCCGGTTCCTTCACTCGCTCGGCTAACTCACGCGAGACGGTGCTCTGGACCAACTGCGAAGCGGCGGTGGAAATTGGCCGCCAGCTGAAGCTGCGCAACATCGGTGGTGTTGTAATCATCGACTTCATTGATATGGAGTCGCGCCGTGATCAGTTGCAGCTACTTGAGCATTTCACCCAGGCTGTTCGTGACGATGCAGCCCGTCCCCAGATAGCTCAGCTCACAGAACTCGGCTTGGTGGAGCTCACTCGCAAGCGCCAGGGGCAGAACATCTATGAACTGTTTGGCCGCGCCTGCCCCAGTTGTGGTGGCTTGGGTCATGTGGCCGTGCTGCCAGGCAAAGATACGCTTCAGCCTCTGGCAACCCTTACTGGCCTGGTGCGCTCCGCCGCAGCTGCTCGCGCTGAGGTTCTGAGCCCCGATAATTCGGAGGCTGCTACCAGCCGCCGCCGCCGAGGCGGTCGAGGCGGGCGTAATGGCAGTGAGTTCCTCGAAGCGCCTGGCACGATTTCCGCTGATGGGGTCGAGATCGACTCATTCGAGACACCTGTCTCAGGCAGCGTAGCCAGTATGGAGCCGGCCCCCCGCCGCTTTGATCAGGAGCTGATCGCCGTGCCGATGGATGCAGATCAGGAAATGGTGTTTGGTTGGATGGGCCTCAATCCCGCCCTGCTGCTAGAGCAGCCCCCCAGCAACGACAACGTCGTGGTCCGGGTGGTACGCCCCGGCATGGAGGCGGAAGAAGTGCTGGATCAAGCCCGGCAGCAGCTTGCCGCTGCTGGCTCCCGCCGCCGGCGGGGACGAGGTGGTCGCGGTGGTAACTCGGCCGCCGGTGACGCTCAGTACGGCAGTGGTGACATGCCTTCGTCTGGCTTAGAGCCTGTGACTATGCAGGCCCCGGTGGAAATCACGTCCCTGCCAGTACTCAGCGAGCCCGAGACCGTAGTCACTGTTTCTGTAACCACTAGCTCGAGCATTGCTCCTCCAGAGGTCGAGATTCCAGCGCGGCGCGGCCGCACCCGCAGCTCTGCAGCTAATACCCAAATTTCCCAAGCCACAACCTCCCAAGCCGATACCGCGGTGGCAGTCGCTGATCCGGAGCTTGATGAGTCAGGCGAGCCGCGCCGCCGCCGTCGACGCTCTTCTGCCTCCAGTTGAGTGGCCCCGCCGGAGCCGGATCCTTGGCTTGGCAGGGATCCAGGCGAGTGCGCCGGCGTTGATGAGGTAGGTCGCGGCTGTCTTTTTGGACCTGTTTTTGCAGCCGCTGTGGTGCTGCCGGCCGCAGCCCTGGCACCCTTAACTGCTCTGGGACTAACCGATAGCAAAAAGCTCACAGGCCGCCGCCGGGCGGCCCTGGTGCCTGAAATCCAGCGTCTGGCGTCTTCCTGGGCGCTCGGCCAGGCATCGGCGGCAGAAATCGATCGTGGAGGGATCCGGCTGGCAACCGAGCTCGCCATGGCCCGCGCCCTGCAGAAACTGTCTTGTCCGTTTGAGCTACTGCTGGTGGATGGGGTGCTGCCCCTTAGGGGCTGGCACGGCTATCAGCGCACAATTGTTCGAGGTGATAGCCACTGCTTGGCAATTGCGGCCGCCAGTGTGCTGGCTAAGCAGGCCCGGGACGCCTTGATCACCGCCCTGGCGAAGCACTATCCAGGCTATGGGCTGGAACGACACGCTGGTTACGGCACGGCCTTGCATCGTGCCGCCCTACAAAACCTGGGCACAACGCCGCTGCATCGCCATAGTTTTCTGGGGCGGATGGAGCTCAGTGCTCCTGGCACCAGAGGCGATAGTCGCTGAGCAGCTGCTGTCCCACCCGACCCTTTATGCCCAACAGGATGCCTGCCAACAAGGTGCGGCCGGTAGCCTCCAGCACCTTGGCAGGAATCAGCTTGAGCAGAGAAGGCTGACTAACCGTCACTGCCAAGCTGGCTTCCCCTTCCAGCCCGTTGGCACCCGCTGCCAACCAGGATCCCAGGGTGAGCTGGAAATCATCAACTAGCCCCAATCCTTCCAGCTCACAATCGGTGGCTTCAAGCACCAAACGGCCTTGGGCCAGGCGGATGCGCAGATCTACCACTGGCTGAATTTGCAGTTGAAACACCTGCAAATGGGTCACCGCGTAGCGATAGCGACCTGGGCTAATTGGCTCAAGCTGGTTGGGATCAAGCAGTGCTTTGACTACGCGATCCTGATCGCTCAAGTAAGCGGCCAGCCGTTCAGGCTGGTGGCTCACGTCAAGTTGCAGTTGCTGACTGGCGCTGAAGGCCAGGGGCATGGCCTGTGGGCCGGCGAGGCATGATCCTATCTGTCATCACTCGATGACCTCTCCTCGGTTTCGGAAACGATGCGTTTTGCCTTTCTCGGGCCGGCTGGCACCTACGGCGAGCAGGCAACCCGACAACTGGCCGAGTTGGAAGGTGTCGCCAATCCTGAATTGCTGCCTCAGCTGGGTATTCGGGCCGTTGTTCAGGCCCTGGCCCAGGGCAGCTGTGATGCGGCAGTGGTGCCTGTGGAGAATTCAGTGGAGGGGGGAGTGACGGCCTGTCTAGACGCGCTTTGGGAGCATCCGGATCTCAGCGTGGCCCGGGCCTTGGTGCTGCCGATCCGCCATGCCTTGCTTGGCAGCGGACCGATTTCTGGAGTGAGTGAGGTTTTATCCCATCCCCAGGCTCTGGCCCAGTGCAGCCAGTGGCTGTCGGAACAGCTGCCCCAGGCTCTGCAGTTGCCCACCAGCTCTACGGCGGAGGCGGCCCGCATGGTCGTCGGCAGTCGCTTCCGGGCGGCGATCGCCTCCCAGCAAGCTGGCAAGGAGCATGGCCTGCTGGAGCTGGCCTACCCGATCAATGATGTGGCGGGTAATTGCACTCGCTTTCTATTGCTCCGGCGGGGAAATCGCTCATCGCAGGGCCCGATGGCAAGCCTCGCCTTCTCCTTGCACTCCAACCAGCCAGGGGCCCTGCTCGAAGCCCTTGGTTGCTTTGCCCAGCGCGGGCTCAACATGGCCCGAATCGAGTCGCGCCCATCAAAGAGGGAGATGGGTGAGTACATATTTTTCGTTGACCTAGAGCTTGCCGACGGATCGGCTTCGCTGGAGGCAGCCCTTGCTGAGCTAACGCCCCTTTGCGAGCATTTAGCCCTTTTTGGCGCCTATCCAATCACCAACCTGGCTTAGGAGACGTTTAGACCTGGCCGGGCTTGCGACCGCGGAAGACGCCAAATTGCATCAGTCCGGTGGCGAATGCCCAGCGCATTAGCAGGATCGTGGGAGTTTCGCGCAGGCCTTGCAGAACTGCGGCTGGACCCAGGCCAAGAATGGCACCGGGCCGGCGGCCCCCCTCAATGATTGATTCGATCCAGGAGGGCAAGGTGGCGCTGGTCCAGTCGCCGGTTTCGATGCTGATGCCGCCAGATTGGGCACTGGATTCGAGATGGTATTGCAGCCCGCGGATGCTGGCGAATTCGGGGTGGGCCCACTGTTCAAGCAACTGGCGCATCACCCAACGCTCTTGTGGATTCATGGCGCCATCTGCCGTATCGCGCCGGTTCCAGTCAGCTACAGCTATTTGGCCACCTGGTTTGAGCACGCGCAACAACTCATCGGCATAGCGCTGCTTGTCGGGCATATGGGGGCAGGCCTCCACACTCCAGACGGCATCGAAGCTGGAGTTAGTAATTTCCAGGGCCATGGCATCCATCACGGCAAAGCGGCAGCTGAGGCCGGCTGGAGTGAGAGCTGTGGCCCGGGCGATCTGAGCTGGGCTGATGCTGATGCCTAGAACATTTAGTCCGTAGTCCTTTGCCAGGATGCGGGCGCTGCCGCCAATGCCGCAGCCCACATCAAGCACCGTGGCGCCGGCGGGAAGTTGGTCGAGGCCGCTCCAGCGCGCCAGTTCGTGGACGAAGGTTTCTTTGGCAACTCGGAAATCCTGGTAGCGTTTTTTGCCGCTACCGCTCTGGCGGTAGTAGCCCAGGTGAATATGGTCCCCCCAGAGCCGCTCCAGCAGCTGGTCATTGGTCCAGCGGTCGTAGGCATCTGCCACGCTTGCAGAGGACACATAACGCCGCCTGCGTTTCAGCCAGAGGCGAGCTGATAGGGCGACGGCAAGGCAGCCAAGGGCTCCGGCCCCGATGGTGGTGACCAGGGGCCAGCTCAGTACGGTCATGGCAGGCGTTATTGGGGCTGGAAGGTGTCTTTGAGCACGGTGCGTGCCGCCAACTGCCTGCGGGTCTGATCCAGCAGTTCATATTCCTGGCGTAGGCGCTCGCTGGTGTCAGTGATCTCCAGTAGGGCTTGCTGGTGGTCGGCTACAGGGCCACCCAGGTGGGCTCCGATCCAGAACGACAGCTCCCGGGGCAGGTCGGGAAGGTCATTGGGCAGGCTCGCCGGCTTGCCAATCAATTTGCCAGTGAGTTCGACCACGTCCCGCAGAGCCTGGCCGACATTGCCCGCCAACGCAGTCAGCTCCGCATGACTTGTTTCGGGCTCATCCTCAATCCAGCTCACCATTCCCACGCGAAAGGGCGCTTCCCGCACGATGTCAAGTATGCGAAAACGCTGCTGCCCTATCGTCACGATGTTGCTGTGGTCGTCGTCCTGGTTCTGACAGTGCAGGATCTCGGCACAGCAGCCAACATCGGCCATGGTCTGGTTTTGAGGGTCCCAACGCACAACACCGAAGCGCTGGTCTCCGGCCATCACTGTGCGTAGCAGCATCCGGTAACGAGGCTCAAAAATATGAAGCGGTAGTACTTCCTGGGGGAAGAGCACCACGTCGGGCAAGGGAAACAACGGCAGCTCCCTTACGGCCAGCTCGCCCATGGCTTGAAAAGGAGATGCATACACATCCTAGAAAAAATGCCCCCGCCACGGGTTGGCGTGACAGGGGCTGGGTTGGCAGGGTTAGCTGCTATTGAGTTCAGAGCTTGACTTCGATATCAACGCCGCTAGGCAGATCAAGCTTCATTAGTGCGTCGATCGTCTTTGCCGAAGGACTGTAGATATCGATGATGCGACGATGGGTGCGAGTCTCGAAGTGCTCGCGAGAGTCCTTGTCGACGTGGGGTGAACGCAGTACGCAGTAGATCTTGCGCTTAGTGGGCAGCGGAATTGGGCCAATCGCCGTTGCGGCGGTGTGGTCGGCAGTTTCGATGATTTTTTCGCAGGAGAGATCAAGCATTCGGCGGTCAAACGCCTTGAGGCGAATGCGGATCTTCTGCTGGGCAATGGTGGCGGACATGTCAGATCAGGCGTCAGGAAGCTCCTGGGCGGAAGGCCCGGGTGGCTGGTGGAGCTGGATTGTCGAGGAGCGGCAGGTGGGGTGAAGACCTATAAAGTCTCACCCCTAAAACCTACCTCAAGCTCAGGCGATGATTTTAGAGACCACGCCAGCACCGATGGTGCGGCCACCTTCGCGAATAGCGAAGCGCATGCCCTGTTCGATGGCCACCGGGCAGATGAGCTCGCCGGTCATCTTGATACGGTCGCCGGGCATAACCATTTCGACGTTGGCACCGTCGTCAGATGTGAAGGCAGTGATTTGGCCAGTTACGTCCGTTGTACGGATGTAGAACTGGGGGCGATAGCCAGCAAAGAAGGGGGTGTGGCGGCCACCCTCTTCCTTCTTGAGCACATAAACCTCACCTTCGAACTTGGTATGGGGCTTGATCGAGTTGGGCTTGACCAGCACCATGCCGCGTTCAATGTCCTCCTTCTGGATACCGCGCAGCAGTAGTCCACAGTTGTCGCCAGCCAATCCCTCCTCAAGCAGCTTGCGGAACATCTCCACGCCGGTGACAGTGGTCTCGCGGGTGTCGCGGATGCCGACGATTTGAACGGTTTCGCCAACCTTTACCTTGCCGCGTTCGATACGGCCAGTTGCCACGGTGCCGCGACCAGTGATTGAGAAAACGTCCTCGATAGCCATCAGGAATGGCTTGTCGATTTCGCGCTCGGGCTCGGGAATCGACTCGTCTACGGCATCCATTAGGTCGAGAATCTTGTCAATCCACTCATTGGCGCCGCGCTCAGCTTTGTTGCCAGCTTGGATAAATTCAAGGGCTTTGAGTGCTGAACCTGTCACCACGGGGATGTCATCGCCAGGGAAGTCGTAGCTGCTGAGCAGCTCGCGCATCTCCAGTTCGACGAGCTCGAGGATTTCCTCGTCGTCGACCATGTCCTTCTTGTTGAGGAAAACCACTAGGGAGGGAACGCCAACCTGCTTTGCAAGCAGAATATGTTCCTTGGTTTGGGCCATCGGCCCGTCGGTTGCGGCTACTACCAGGATCGCGCCGTCCATTTGGGCGGCACCGGTGATCATGTTCTTGACGTAGTCAGCGTGGCCCGGGCAGTCCACGTGAGCGTAGTGACGCTTTGCGGTTTCATACTCAACGTGTGCCGTGTTGATAGTGATGCCCCGTTCTTTCTCCTCAGGAGCACCATCGATTTCGTCGTAGGCTTGAGCCTTGGCCATGCCTTGTGACGCCAACACGTTGGTGATGGCAGCCGTGAGGGTGGTTTTGCCGTGGTCAACGTGGCCGATGGTGCCAATGTTGACGTGGGGTTTGTTCCTTTCGAACTTCTCGCGTGCCATGAGTAGAAAGAATCGGGGGGTTAGGGGGTAGAGGAGAGATCAGGAATTGCCCTGATTCTTGGAGATGATGGCCTCAGCCACATTGCGAGGAACTTCCTCGTAATGACTGAACTCCATCGAGAAAATACCCCGACCCTGGGTCATGGATCGGAGCTGGGTGGCGTAGCCGAACATTTCGGCCAGGGGCACTTTTGTTTGGACCTTGGACTGACCTTTGTCAATGGACTGCCCTTCGACCTGACCTCGACGGGATGAAAGGTCGCCGATGACAGACCCAAGATAATCCTCGGGGATCTCGACTTCCACCTTCATCATTGGCTCAAGGAGTACGGGATTGCACTTCTTGACGGCGTCTTTGAAGGCCATGGATCCGGCAATTTTAAATGCCATCTCCGAGGAGTCGACGTCGTGGTACGAGCCGTCAACCATGGTTGCCCTGACGTCGATCATGGGGAAACCAGCAATCACACCGGATTGGCAGGTCTCCTTCATGCCAGCCTCTGCGGGACCGATGTACTCCTTGGGAACGATGCCACCGACAATTTTATTGACGAATTCGAAACCTGTGCCTGGCTCTCCTGGCTCCATTTCGATCACTACGTGGCCGTATTGACCTTTGCCACCAGTCTGACGGGCATATTTTCCTTCCCCCTTGGAGCTGGTGCGAATGGTTTCGCGATACGACACTTGAGGTGCGCCGATATTTGCTTGAACATTGAATTCGCGCAGCATCCGATCCACCAAGATTTCAAGGTGGAGTTCACCCATGCCAGCAATTACTGTCTGGCTGGTTTCTGGATCGGTGGAGACCCGGAAAGTGGGGTCTTCTTCTGAAAGTGACTGAAGAGCTTTGGAAAGCTTTTCCATATCACCCTTGGTTTTCGGCTCGACAGCCACTGAGATCACTGGCTCAGGGATGAAGAGCGATTCGAGGATGATCGGGTCAGATTCGACGCAAAGTGTGTCTCCAGTGGTGGTGTCTTTAAGGCCCAAGACTGCACCAAGGTCACCTGCACGGAGCTCGTCCACCTCTTCGCGGTCAATGGCCTTGAGCAGGATCAAGCGGGAAATGCGCTCCTTCTTATCCTTGGTGGAATTGAGTACGTAGCTACCTTTGTTCAGCACCCCGGAATAGATGCGCACAAAAGTGAGCTTCCCGTAGGGATCAGCCATCACTTTGAAGGCCAAGGCGCTGAAGGGCGCGCTGTCGTCGCAGGGCCGATCTGACTCGCTGCCATCTGGCATGAGGCCAGTGATGGGAGGTAGGTCAACTGGTGCTGGTAGGTAGTCGACTACCGCATCAAGAACCAACTGCACACCCTTGTTTTTGAAGGCTGAGCCACAGACAATCGGTACTAAGCCGCTGTGGATGGTTGCCTTGCGGATGCCATCGATTAACTGCTCTTCGGTGAGCTCACCATTTTCAAGGAAGGAATCAATTAAATCTTCGTTAGATTCAGCAACCGTTTCCATCAACTTGAGGCGCCACTTTTGAGCCTCTTCAACCATATTTTCGGGTATTTCACTTTCAATGATGTCAGTGCCGAGATCATTGGTGTAAATAACTGCCTTGTTTCGCACAAGGTCGATAATTCCCTTTAATTCCCCTTCGGCTCCTATTGGCAGCTGGATCGGGGCTGCATTGGCTTTGAGCCGATCCTTGATCTGCTCATAGACCTTCAGGAAGTCGGCACCGGTCCGGTCCATCTTGTTGACGAACACGATCCTCGGAACGTTGTAGCGATCAGCCTGACGCCAGACAGTTTCTGACTGCGGCTGTACACCACCAACGGCACAGAAGACAGCGACTACGCCATCTAAGACCCGCATCGAACGTTCGACTTCGATGGTGAAGTCGACGTGTCCGGGTGTGTCGATGATGTTGATGCGGTTGTCTTTCCAGGTGGTGGAAATGGCCGCTGCGGTAATGGTGATACCACGTTCGCGCTCCTGCGCCATCCAGTCGGTGACGGCTGCACCGTCGTGCACCTCGCCCATCTTGTGGACAACGCCTGAGTAGAACAGAATTCTTTCAGTTGTTGTGGTTTTGCCCGCATCGATGTGGGCGGCAATACCAATATTTCTTACGCGTTCCAGTGGAAAGGCGCGGGCCACGGGGGAGGTCTCCGAAAGGTCATCAAACGTGGGCATCACTCTACAGACCCGGTCTGTAGAGGCTGAAGCCGCCCTGAGCTTCAGCAGTTAGGCAAGATCAGTAGCGGTAGTGAGCGAAAGCCTTGTTGGCTTCTGCCATCTTGTGGGTCTCTTCCCTCTTGCGAACCGCGCTACCGGCTTCGTTGGCTGCATCCATAAGCTCGCCGGCCAATTTCTGGGCCATGCTGCGACCGTTGCGGGCGCGGGAGAAATTCACCAGCCAGCGCAGAGCCATGGCTGTACCACGCTCTTGGCGAACTTCCATCGGCACCTGGTAAGTGGCACCGCCAACCCGGCGAGCACGAACCTCAACCAACGGGGTGGCATTGCGTACGGCAGTTTCAAACAGCTCCAGGGGATCAGTACCAGTGCGGTTGTTGATCAAGGAGAAAGCATCCGAAAGAATGCGCTGTGCAGTGGACTTTTTGCCGTGCTTCATGAGCCGGGCCACGATCATGGAGGCTAGGCGGCTGTTGAATTGGGGGTCGGGAAGCACTGGGCGCTTCTCGGCGGCATTGCGGCGAGACATGGTCGACCGGAGCGGGGAGAAATAGGGGAAGGAAGAGGAGCGGGCTTCGGAGAGGCCCTTTGCTGAATTTGCTGTTCAGCGGCTAGTCACGCTGTGCCAATCGGCTTCAGCTTTTTGGCGTCTTGGCGCCGTACTTAGAGCGGGACTGGCGACGGTCCTTGACGCCCGCGGTGTCCAGGGTGCCGCGGATGATGTGGTAACGAACGCCAGGTAGGTCTTTGACACGTCCGCCCCGGATCAGAACCACAGAGTGCTCCTGAAGGTTGTGCCCGATGCCGGGGATGTAGGCGGTGACCTCAAAGCCAGAGGTGAGGCGCACTCGAGCCACCTTGCGCAGGGCCGAATTCGGCTTCTTGGGGGTGGAGGTGTAGACGCGTGTGCAAACACCTCGACGCTCGGGACAAGCGCGCAGGGCAGGCGACTTGGTCTTCCGAGAAAGACTCTGTCGCTCAGTACGAATTAGCTGCTGAATTGTGGGCATCGAGGACCGGGGTCTGGTCGGAAAATATTGGTCGGGGCTTCCGACCGATTTCGACAATTCGCCACCCTACTGGGTCGCCTGTCTTCCTTCCCCTGAGCGGCTGAATGCAGTGCCGCAGGCGCAACTCACCATGCCTTCGCCTGGTCGTATCAGAAAGCCTCCGCCGCTGATGTCACCCCGGTAGTCCAGGCTCAGGCCAGTTAGCAGATTTAGCTGCTCTGCTGGCGCATAGAGGGTGATGCCATCGGCGCGTGCAATCGGCGTGCCTGCCAAGTGGCCGGGACGCAATCGAATCGCCCAGCGTTCACAGCGCCCATCTATTAAATCCAGATGCATCATTCCAGGAGTGCCAGCCACAGCTGCGTGCCGGCCCAGCTCGGAGGCTGCAACAGCGGTCACGCGCAGACTGTGGCCCTTGGACATGAGGATGCTGTGCTGTAGTTGTCTAGTCATTTTGGCAGCCTGCTTACCGCATCAGGCCGACACCGTTATGAATGGATCCGGCCACTCCCCGGCCTTTGACCTGCAGGGATCCCCCCAGCACCAGCCCGGTTGAGCTGCCGCCATCGAGATTCAAGGCGTCTTGCAGGCCTAGCTGTCGCAGAAGCTCGGCGGTTTCACCCAGGGTGGGACCGCTTTCCTGGATCCCCTCAAGCGTGATCAGCCAAATCTGGCGTTCGTCTCTGGCCAGCACAGTGCGGGGTGCTCCTTGGCTGAGGAAGGCGGAACTGAAGTTTTCGGCGGCGCCATTGAGCACGATGCGGCCAGCCTGCAACAGCAATGGCCCCCCGCCGATCACGTGTGTTGCAAGGCCGAGGTTGCTGTTGGGGCGGCTTTCGATCTCGAGTCGCTCGCCTAGACCCCAAGGAAGTTCAGCTCCGCCCCTTCCCACCAGCAGCAGGTCATCGCCACGTAGGGGGACGCCCGCATCCAGTTCGGAGGGGCCAAGCTTCTGACGCACTAGGCCCCCTTGGATTAATAAGCCAGTCTCAGAGCCACTCAGGGCTTTGTAGTTGGGTCCCCAGTCGGCGGTGTAGCGGCTGATTCCTCTCTGCACATAGCCACTGTTGACAGCAGCGAGCGGTAAACGAAAAGCTCTGGGGCCGACAACCCATTCAGAAAGCTTTAGCCGGCCAAAGCGAGGCATTGTTCGCTCATCCCAGGCAGCGACGCCCCGATTCAAAATTGGCCCGGAAAGCCAGCGGCCGTCCTGTTTTAGAGCCCCCAAGGGCAGGCGCCGTACACGATTGAAATAACCTCCATTTATCGCTACCCAGGCCTGTTGCTGGTTAGCGAGCTGCAACAGGGAGCTGAGGCCCTCCATGGCTCCAGGCCTGGTTAGGGGTCGCAGCTGCAATGAGGCGTTAAGTGGATCAATGCGGATTGCATTGATGCGCACCCCTTGGCGCACCAGGCGATCCCATTGAAGTTCTTTGCCAAGCAGGGCGTTTAGGCGTGGATCGATCGGTGCTGGGCTGTCGGTGTCGCTAGCGCCCCCCTGATCCGGCCACTCGATCACCACCCGGTTGGGATCGCCCAGGCTGAATACCCGCGTCAATTTGGCCGCAGACGGTTTGAGCTTCAGCCCTGCGCTGTCCTGCTGGGCTTGGAGGCCCAGGCTCCCCAGCAGGGTCTGTTGGTCGCTGCGGCTGAGCAGGTCGACCACCAATTCTCCGTTGTTTTTCCCAATGGCCGCCGGGCCGCCGAGATCGAGCACGACGCGCTTCACGGGGCCAGGATTTGAGCTGCGTACCTGGAGCAGCTGGGGCCGGGCCAGCTCCAGGCTGAGCAAGCTGCCCTCTTTTATTAGGCCGACGCCAATGCGGCCAAACAGGCTGCTCACGTCTACCGCTACCTCGTCTTCAAGGCTGCGTTGGGCGCTGGCGGGCACTTTGAGTTCCTGTCCAAACCACTCCAGTTCCAGGGCGCCATCGCTGCGGCTGCGGCTATTTACTCCGAGCTGGTTCTCGAGCACCTCTAGGGGGATCCACAGCTGTTGTGGGGTGTCGCCCAAGCTCCTGACCCACAGCCAGTGGGCGCTCTGGCGCCGACCATTAATGCTGATACTGCTGCCTTGGCGCTCAGTTGAGGCGGCGGCACCGATTGGAACAAGCGGTGGTGGTGGTGGCGGGGTAAGTGGTGGTGGTGGGGTAATCGGTATGGCCCAGCCAACTCCCGGCAGGCACAGAACCAGCAACCAGGCAGGCAGGATTGCAGTAGAGGCCATGAGTCAGCCTGCCTGACAGCTATAAAACTAGCCCTCCTGAAGGATTAAGGAGCTCTGGTTTGGGAGTGTGCATCCCTAGGATCATCTGCTCTAACGCCATTTGCACCTGTGGGTGTTCAGCGGCGCTGCCCTGACAGATCATCTGCCGGACCGTCTCGGGTTATGCCTCATTTCTCTCGTCCTGTTTGGCCCCATTGCGACAGCCCTGCTCCAGCGGCAGTAGCTGGCGAAAAGGACGCTTGTGGTGTGGGCTTTCTGGCCAATCTTCAGGGCGAAGCTAGCCATTGGGTATTGCAGCAGGCCTTACGCGGTCTCAACTGCATGGAGCACCGCGGTGGTTGCGGTGGCGATGGTGATTCCGGCGATGGGGCCGGGGTGCTGTGCGGCATCCCATGGAATTATTTGGAAGAGGTATGGCCTGAGGCGGAGCTAGCTAAGGGAGAGGCTCGCGGGCTGGGCATGGTTTTCCTGCCAACTGATGCAGCAAAGCGCGAGCAGACCAAATTTTTTTGTGATGATGAGGCCGCCAAGCTGGGGCTGAGCAGCTTGGGTTGGCGCTCAGTCCCTCTTGATTTATCCGTTCTCGGCCCCCTGGCCCTCCAAACCGCTCCGGCCATTGAGCAGTGGCTAATTTCCTCAGACCAAGCCGGAGATGACCTTGAAGCCCTGCTATTTAGGTTGCGACGACGCTGCGGCGATCGAGCACGTGCCGTTTGGGGGCCAGGGCCTGGTGAGCTTTATTTCGCCTCCCTGAGTAGCAGAACTGTTGTCTATAAGGGCATGGTGCGCTCAGCGGTGCTTTCCGCTTTTTATGGCGATCTGCGCGATGCGCGCTTTGCAGTGAGCTTTGCGGTGTACCACCGCCGTTTCAGCACAAATACCCTGCCCCGCTGGCCTTTGGCCCAGCCCATGCGGCTGCTTGGTCACAACGGAGAGATCAACACGCTGCTAGGCAACCTCAACTGGGCAAGGGCGTCTGAAGCCAATCTTGATTCGGTCTGGGGGGATGCATCTGCAGAACTGAAGCCAGTGGTGAACCCTGCCTTCAGCGATTCAGCCAACCTTGATGCCACCCTTGAGCTACTTGTGCGCAGCGGCCGACCGATCACCGAGAGCCTGCTTACCTTGGTGCCAGAAGCTTTCCGCGACCAGCCCGAACTAACAGATAAGCCCAATATCCAGTCTTTTTATGAGTATTCGGCTTGTACCCAGGAACCCTGGGATGGCCCCGCCCTGCTCGTGTTCGCTGATGGCCGCTGCGTGGGAGCCACCCTCGATCGCAACGGTCTGCGCCCTGCCCGCTACTGCATAACCAGCGACGGTTTCGTGGTGATGGGCTCAGAAACCGGGGTAGTAGAGCTTGAGGAGAGTCGCATCATCGAAAAGGGTCGCCTCGGCCCTGGCCAAATGCTGGCAGTGGATCTGGAGCAGGGCCGCCTGTTGCGGAATTGGGAGGTGAAGGCCGAGGTGGCTGCCCGCCATCCCTACGGCGACTGGTTAGCGCAGCATCGCCGCAACCTCGTCCCCCAGCCCTGGTCTCAGGAGCGTCAGCTGGGGGATTTTGAGTTGCTGCAACAGCAAACAGCCTTTGGCTTCACCGCTGAGGACTTCGAGCTGGTGATCGAGGACATGGCCGGGGCGGCCAAGGAGCCCACTTACTGCATGGGCGATGACATCCCCCTAGCGGTGCTCTCAGAAAAGCCCCACCTCCTTTACGACTACTTCAAGCAGCGCTTTGCCCAGGTCACCAACCCGCCGATAGATCCCCTGCGGGAAAAGCTGGTGATGAGCCTGGAGATGCATCTGGGCAAGCGGGGTTCGCCGCTGCGCCCAGAGGCTGTCTCGGCGGCGGTGCTGCATCTAGCTAGCCCGATTCTCAATGAGGCGGAGCTTGCAGAGGTTGGCCGGCAGGGCCTGCCCACCACCACCCTTTCCACTCTGATGGCTGTCACTGACGGTCCTGGATGTCTCGAGGTTGCGGTGCAGCGGCTGCGCTGCGAAGCCGAGGCTGCCGTGCGCGCTGGTAGCCAGATCCTGGTGCTGAGCGACCGGGGCGGCGAAGCTGGTGGGATCAATGCCACCACGGCCACCATTCCACCGCTGCTAGCTGTTGGCGCGGTGCATCATCACCTGCTCAACCTAGGGCTGCGGTTGCAGGCTTCCCTGGTAGTGGAAACGGCCCAGTGCTGGAGCACTCACCATTTGGCCTGCCTGATCGGTTATGGCGCCAGTGCCGTTTGCCCTTGGCTCACCTGGGAAACCAGCCGCCATTGGCTAGCCCACCCCCGTGTGCAGAAGCTGATCGAAACCGGCAAGCTACCAGCGCTCAGCCCCGACCAGGTGCAGGCAAATGTACGAAAGGCCTTAGAAGACGGCCTGCGCAAGATTCTCTCCAAGATCGGCATTTCACTGCTGGCTAGTTACCACGGCGCTCAGATCTTCGAAGCCATTGGCCTTGGTGCCGATCTGATCCAGCTGGCATTCAGTGGCACCACCAGCCGGGTTGCAGGCCTCAGCCTGGGCGAGCTGGCAAACGAAACCCTCAGTTTCCATGCCAAGGCCTTCCCCGAGCTCAATCGCACCAAGCTCGAGTTCATGGGCTTCGTGCAATTCCGCACTGGCGGCGAGTATCACCTCAATAGCCCGGAGATGGCCAAAGCTCTTCATGCGGCCGTGAAGGCTGGCCCTGGCTACGACCACTTCTCCACCTACAAAACCCTGCTGGAGCATCGGCCAGTCACGGCCCTGCGGGACCTGCTGGAACTCAAGCCCTCAGTCGCCCCGCTTCCGATCGAGAAGGTGGAGAGCGTGGAGAGCATCTGTAGCCGCTTTTGCACCGGTGGTATGAGCTTGGGGGCCCTCTCGCGCGAGGCCCACGAGGTATTAGCCATTGCCATGAACCGCATCGGAGGCAAGAGCAATAGTGGAGAGGGCGGTGAGGATCCGGCCCGCTTCGGACTGCTCAGTGATGTGGACAGCGACGGTCATTCGCTGACTTTGCCCAGCCTCAATGGCCTGCGCAACGGTGATACCGCCTGCTCCGCCATCAAGCAGATCGCCTCAGGGCGCTTCGGCGTGACCCCCGAATATCTACGTAGCGGCCGCCAGCTGGAGATCAAGGTGGCCCAGGGGGCTAAGCCGGGTGAGGGTGGACAGCTGCCAGGACCGAAGGTTGATTCCTACATCGCCTGGCTGCGCAACAGCAAGGCAGGGGTGGCTTTGATCTCGCCGCCTCCCCATCACGACATCTATTCAATCGAGGATCTGGCCCAACTAATTCACGATCTTCACCAGGTGCACCCAGCCGCCAATGTGAGCGTGAAACTGGTGGCGGAAATCGGCATCGGCACGATCGCTGCTGGCGTGGCAAAGGCCAATGCTGATGTGATTCAGATTTCTGGCCACGATGGCGGCACGGGCGCTTCACCACTCAGCTCAATTAAACATGCTGGCAGCCCCTGGGAGCTAGGCCTCACTGAGGTGCATCGGGCGCTGCTCGAGAACGGTCTGCGTGATCGGGTGCTGCTACGGGCTGATGGTGGCCTCAAAACCGGTTGGGACGTCATCATCGCCGCCTTGCTGGGCGCCGAGGAATACGGCTTCGGCTCGGTGGCAATGATCGCTGAAGGCTGCATCATGGCTCGCGTTTGCCACACCAATAATTGCCCGGTGGGCGTGGCTACTCAGAAAGAAAACCTGCGCAAGCGCTTCCCTGGCGTGCCCGAGCACGTGGTGAATTTTTTCTTTTTCGTGGCCGAGGAGGTGCGCCAGCTGCTGAGCGTGCTTGGCGTTGCTCGCCTCGAAGACTTGATCGGCCGCAGTGAATTCCTGCAGCCCCGTGCAGTGGCTCTAGCCAAAACCAGCGCTCTTGATCTCTCCTGCCTGATTGACCCGATCCCCGCCGCTGTCGATCGCAGCTGGCTTCAGCACGACGCCCACGCCCATGGCAATGGCCCGATCCTCGAAGATCAGCTGCTTGCTGATGCCGAAGTCATGGCAGCTATTTCCGGTCATGGCCACTTGGCTCGCACCATGGAGATCGTCAACACAGACCGCAGTGTCGGAGCTCGCATCTCCGGTGAAATCGCGGCGCGCCATGGCAACTCCGGCTTCCAGGGCCAGCTGGATCTCACCTATCTAGGGGCAGCTGGTCAGAGCTTCGGAGCCTTCGTGCTTCAGGGCATGAACGTGCGCCTGGTGGGTGAAGCCAACGACTATGTGGGTAAAGGCCTCAATGGCGGACGCCTCACCGTCGCCCCCCCCGCCGGCGTCAACGACCCTGGCAGTCAGGTGATCCTGGGTAACACCTGCCTTTATGGCGCCACAGGGGGAGAGCTGTTCGCCCTAGGCCGCGCCGGTGAGCGCTTTGGCGTGCGCAACAGCGGAGCGAAAACCGTGGTGGAGGGCGCCGGCGATCACTGCTGCGAGTACATGACCGGTGGGGTGGTGGTAGTTCTGGGCAGCACCGGTCGCAATGTGGCTGCCGGCATGACCGGCGGCGTGGCTTTCATCCTTGATGAGAGCGGCGGGTTAGCGGAGCGGGTTAACCATGAGATCGTGGCCATCTGCGAGCTCACTACACCGGAGCAGGATGCCATGCTCAAGCCGCTGTTGCAGGCTCATCTTGACGCTACCGGCAGCGCTAAGGCGGCTTTAATCCTTGCGGATTGGCCCGGCTGGAAGGGGCGCTTCAAGCTGCTGGTGCCCCCCAGCGAAAAGGCCAGCGTGGGCTTGGCTGAGCGGGAGGCGGTGGCGGCTTAATTCGCTCCTGCGGAACGGTTTAGCGGGGATGCTCCCGCATTAGCCGATGCACCTCGCCGGCGTGATAACTGCTGCGGGTGAGGGGGCTGCTCACCACCTGAAGGAAGCCCAGCTCCTGCTCTCCGTGTTGCTTGAACACCGCAAATTGCTCCGGGTTCACGAAACGATCCACCGGTAGGTGCTTGGGGCCTGGAGAGAGGTACTGGCCGATGGTCACGATGTCCACCTGGTGGCGATGTAGATCGGCCATCACCTCGAGCACCTCGGCGTCACTTTCGCCCAAACCAGTCATCAGGCCGGATTTGGTGTACGTGCGCGGCCAGCCCTCGCGCACCCGCTGCAGCAGCTCCAGCGAGCGCTTGTAGATCCCCTGGGGTCGGGTTTGTTTGTAGAGCCTTGGCACTGTTTCGATGTTGTGATTGAGCACCTCCGGTGCGCCCGCCATCACGGCGGCCAGGGCGTCCCAGTTGCCGCAGAAATCAGGGATCAGCAGCTCGATTGTGGTTAGCGGCGAGCGCTGGCGCACTTGGGTAATGCAGGCCACAAATTGGCTGGCGCCACCATCGCTCAGGTCGTCGCGGTTCACCGAGGTGATCACCACGTGGCTCAGGCCCAGCCTGGCCACCGCTTCCCCCAGCCGCTCCGGCTCGCTGGGATCTAGCTCCCGCACGCTCTTGTCGAAATCAATGTCGCAGTAGGGGCAAGCGCGGGTGCAGCCCGGCCCCATGATTAAGAAGGTGGCCGTGCCGCCAGCGAAGCACTCGCCGATGTTGGGGCAGCTGGCCTCCTGGCAGACGGTGTTGAGCTTTAGATCGACTAGTAAATCGGCCACTTCACCGATGCGCTCCCGCTGGGGGGCCTTTACTCGCAGCCAGTCGGGTTTAAGCAAGGCGCCTTTAGGGCCACGGGGGGCCAGGAGGAGGGCTTGTTCCAACATTAGGAAGCCACCGGCAAGTCAAGTGCTTCAGCCGAGTTGATCACCTAAACTTGTTTTATCGGGATGTGGCGCAGCTTGGTAGCGCACTTCGTTCGGGACGAAGGGGCCGCAGGTTCGAATCCTGTCATCCCGATTTTTCAACTGAGCTCGGCTCCTGGATAACCCCTAGGGGTAACCATTCGTCCGTCTTTGACATAGCTGCTGCAATTCCCAATAAGCAGAACGGTGAGCATGTCCACTTGCTCCACTGGTAATTCGCCCAGGCTGTGCAGGCTGAAGGACTCATCGGGTCTCCCCAGTTGGCGTGCCAGGGCCACTGGTGTTGAAGCTGGCCGACCCTCAAGCAACAGCTCTCGAGCTCGGGCTAGCTGCCAGTCGCGCCCCAGGGAGCGGGGGTTGTAGAGGGCTATTACAAAGTCGCCGGTGGCCGCCGCCTGCAGTCGACGCTCGATCACGGCCCAAGGGGTGAGCCTGTCGCTGAGGCTGATTGTGCAGAAATCGTGCATCAGTGGAGCGCCGGCCCTGGCCGCTGCGAGTTGCAGGGCCGAGATGCCCGGATGCACGCTGAAGCTGGGCCTGCCATCGACATGGCTGGCTAGCCAAAGCTCCAGGGCCAGGCCAGCCATGGCGTAGATGCCGCTGTCGCCGGAAGACACAAGCGCCACATTCAGCCCCTGGCTCGCTAGCTGCAGGGCTAGAGCGCAGCGAGCCCGCTCCTCGGTGAGTTGGCCGTTCCAGCGCAGCTGATCAGGTCGCCGCAGCGGCTCCAGTAGGTCGAGGTAGAGGCCGTAGCCCACCCACACCGTGGCTTCAGTTAGGGCGCGGCGCGCATCCGCAGTGAGCAGCTCCAGGCTGCCCGGGCCACTGCCCACCAGGTGCAGCTGGCCCCGCTCAGGAGCCCATTGACTCTCGGCTAAAGCCACAGCGAGGGTGGCTGCCCCGAGCTCGCCTGGCTTGGCATGCTCGATTTGCTTGGCTTGCAGCAATTGGGCGGCGGGGCCAGCTGCTAGCAGGGCTGCGGCCTCGGCCACGCTGGCTGTGCCCACCTCCTGGGCTACGGCCGCCGAGGGGGTGGGCACTGGCACTGCCGCTAATGATTTGGCCCCAAACCAGCGCACTGGCCAGCCTCTTTTGGCCGCTAGAGCAAGTAGGGCAGGCTCATCGGCCTTGAGGTCGATGCTCGCTAAACCAGCTACGGATTCGGGAGCCAGCTGCTGGTCGTCGAGAGTCTTTCCTAGCAAGCGCTCCAGCAGGCTCAGGCTGGTGTTGCGTTCACAGCCAATACCAAGCCACAAACTTGGCGGATGCCAGCGGCAGCCTGGGCCTGTGTGGATGTCTACGACTAGATCTGCGTCTGGGTTCTCGCCAGAGCCACTGCCAATGGTCCCTGCGTGATCAAGTAGGCATGTGGTGGCTTCGAGCTCCAGCCAGCGGCGGCTGCCGTAGTGCGCGACCAGCCGCACCGGTTGATCCTGGCGGGCGGCCTTATGCATCAGGGCACTCCAATCGCCCTGCCCCCGCTGCCAACCCCATTCTTTGCCGAAGCTGTCGAGGCTGAGTAAGCCTGCTGTGGCCGTTGCCCCTGTGAGCACAGCCTGGCCGCCTAAGCAGGCGGCTATCTGGTAGCTGAGTCGCTCTGCCCCGGCCGCATGCCCCCCTAACAAGGGAATGGCGAACCGACCCTGGGGATCCACTACCACCACTGCAGGATCGTGCTGTTTATTTACGAGCAGAGGCGCAATCAGCCTGGTCACTAGGCCACAGGCGCCAACGATCACAAAACCGCTGGCGGTTGACCACTTTTCAACCAAGCAGTCCCTTGCGGCGAGCTGGTTGTCAATCCCCACCTTGAAGTCAATCAGGCCGGCCTGAAGGAGCTGTTCCAGCACATTGGTGCTGGCAGGGCTGAAGCCCAGGCCCCAGCGGATGGCTTGCTGCCCCTCCTGCTCGGGGAAGTTGTTTACTGAAGTCACGGTCCTAGCTTTTGACGCAATCCGGAAAGTGGGCCCTGCGCCTTGGGCTTGAGCAGGGAACCATCTGGATTCAGCTGGCTGCGGGCCGATCCCCCCAGGTTGGTGGAGGCGCTTAGCCGATCTGAGGAGGCCGCTTGTGGGGGGACTAAAGGTATGGACTCTGCTTGTGGGGCTTCTTTCTGCGCAGGTTCAACAGCAGGCTCCAGCTCAGGCAGTGGCTCTGCTTCAGGGAGTGGCTCTGCTACAGGGAGTGGTTCGGCATCGGCAATTAATTCAGGTTCAGGCGAAGACTCCTGCTCGGTTGGGGCTTGGGGCTCAGTTGCGCGCAATGGTGCCGCCTCGGTTTGGGGTTTGCTGTCAGGCGGCGGATTGATTTCTATCGCTGCAACTGGTTGCTCAGATTCTGGTTCTGGGGCCGCCTGCGTTGCCGGCTCCTCTCCCAGCAGCTGGGCCAACTCGCTAGCCGCCAGGAGCCCCCGCTGCCAACTCGGCGTGGGCAAGGAACTACTAATCGTCACCTCGCTCACCAGGGTGTTAAAGGGGGGGTTGAGGGGGGCGCCGCGGCCATTAACCAGCTCCATCAGCACGCTGTTGCTGCCGCTGTGCCAGCCCTTAAGCCACAGGGGCGAGTTTTGATCCACCAAAAAACTGTCCCCGTTGACCGTTACCCGCAGGCGCCAGCTGCCGTCGTTGTCTCGCAGGCCTTGGAGGGGAGCGTCTATTAACAGCCAGTCGAGCAGTACCGGTTCTCGTCCGGCCAAATCTGCTGTGCTTACGCCGATCAACTGGGGTGTGCCGAGCTGGGGAGTGGCAAGGGGATTGGCGGCCACCCGGTTTACGCGCACTTGGTCCCAGGAGCCGGGACTTTTCACCACTTCTCCCCAGGGTTTGGCTGCATAGGCGGTGAGGCGGTGGCTGCCTGGGCCCAGGGGTGGTAGTTCGGCGTCTAGGCGTGTTGGGAATTGCTCAGAGCTTGAAGCGGTAAGGCGTTGGGGGGGTAGGTCGTCAACTTGCACCACCAGGTGAGGACCAAGCCCGAGTACTCCCGCATCAACTAAGGGCCAATCACGAACCTCCACTTGCAACTTGATCGGACCACCGGGCAGGTCACTGCCATCACGCGGGATCTGGATCGATACCAGGGGCTGGCGTTCGGCCAGGGCGGCCTGAACTTGTTGTACGGCAGCAGGTGGCGCGACTTCCTGCAAGCGGCCACTGGGCCCCTGGACTGGAAGAGGCACTGGGGTTGGGTTGCTGCTGAGCGTGGAGGCCAGTCGATTGCAGCTAGACAACAAAACCAAAGCTGCCACTAGCAGGACCGCCAGCAATCGCTGTTGCCATATCAAGGGGCGACACGGGGAAGCCTTATGGGTTGCGCTGCCTGCGCCCACGCTGGGTTGCTCATTTGTAGTTTTCGCATTCTGCTGGCTGGTGCCGCCCAGGGGACACAACGGAAGCGGGAGAAGTCTGTTTTTGATGCGGGCTAAATAATAAAAAACCACCTTCAAGATGTGTAAAGCTGATGATTCTTTTTGTTATGTAAAGCCCTGTGCTGGTCTGGGAAGCACAGGGATTGAACCTTTGTAACTGCAAGCCAAATCCTCTCGGAAACTACCCCTATACTTCGGCGAGCGGTCCCCTAATTGGGGCCCAAAGCCCCAGTTGTGGCAAGTGGTTTCGCGTTTTCGCGGACCCCCTTCCCGGCTGGAGCCCATGAATGCCTGGTGGTCTCGGCCGCCTTTCGTTCATGGGGCCCAATGGCAGGCTCTCCGGCTTGCTTCAGGGGTGAACCCACCACCTCGATCCCGTCTCCCTCGAGGAACGTCTCGATGACCATCAGCCCACCAGAGCGTGGGGAAAAGGCCAAGGCCATGGTCGACCGGAACCCAGTTCCGGCCACCTTCGAACTGTTCGGCAAGCCCGGCCATTTCGATCGCAGCCTTGCCAAAGGTCCCAAAACCACCACCTGGGTTTGGAACCTCCACGCCAATGCTCACGATTTCGACAGTCACACGAGTGACCTTGAAGAGGTCTCTCGCAAGATCTTTTCAGCTCACTTCGGCCATCTGGCCGTCATCTTTATCTGGCTGAGTGGCGCCTTCTTCCACGGAGCGCGCTTCTCCAACTACACCGGTTGGTTGACCGATCCACTGCACGTCAAGCCTTCGGCGCAGGTGGTGTGGCCCATTTTCGGCCAGGAAATTCTTAATGGAGACATGGGTGCCGGGTTCCACGGCATTCAAATCACCTCCGGCCTCTTCCATGTATGGAGGGCTTGGGGCATTACCAATGAAACCCAGCTGATGGCCTTGGCCATTGGTGCATTGGTGATGGCCGGCTTGATGCTCAACGCCGGGGTCTTCCATTACCACAAGGCGGCTCCAAAGCTCGAGTGGTTCCAGAACGTTGAGTCGATGCTCAACCACCATCTGGCCGGCTTGCTCGGTCTGGGATCTCTCTCCTGGACAGGACACCTGCTGCATGTGTCCCTGCCCACCACCGCGCTGATGGATGCCATCGACGCCGGCCAGCCGCTGGCGCTTAATGGCAAAACCATCGCCACTTACGCCGACATTCCGCTGCCCCACGAGTTCCTGAACCAGGACGTGATCGCCCAGATATTCCCCGGTTTCGGGGCTGGCGTTTCAGCCTTCTTCACGGGTAACTGGGCCGCCTACAGCGATTTCCTAACCTTTAAAGGTGGGTTGAATCCTGTGACCGGCAGCCTCTGGATGACCGACATCGCCCATCACCACTTGGCGATAGCTGTGTTGTTCATCGTGGCCGGCCACATGTATCGCACTAATTGGGGCATTGGTCACAGCATCAAGGAGATTCTTCAGGGCCAGAAGGGTGATCCCCTGCTGTTCCCCGCTCCTAATGGTCATGACGGACTCTTCGAGTTCATGACCACCAGCTGGCACGCCCAACTGGCTGTGAACCTGGCGATGCTCGGTTCGCTGAGCATCATTGTTGCTCAGCACATGTATGCGATGCCTCCCTATCCCTATATCGGGATTGATTACCCCACCCAGCTGTCGATCTTCACCCATCACATGTGGATTGGTGGTTTCTTAGTTGTGGGTGCTGGTGCGCACGCCGCTATTGCGATGATTCGCGATTATGACCCCGCCAAGCACGTCGATAACGTGCTGGACCGTGTGCTCAAGGCTCGTGATGCTCTGATCAGCCACCTCAACTGGGTGTGCATCTGGCTTGGCTTCCACAGCTTTGGCCTTTATATCCACAACGACACGATGAGTGCCCTGGGTCGTCCCCAGGACATGTTCAGCGACTCCGCCATTGCCCTGAAGCCTGTCTTTGCACAATGGATTCAGGGTTTGCACGCTGCCGCTGCAGGTAGCACTGCGCCCAACGCCCTCGCGAGTGTGAGCGAAGTGTTCAACGGCACCGTTGTAGCGGTGGGCGGCAAGGTAGCTGCTGGTCCGATTCCTTTAGGAACGGCCGATTTCATGGTTCACCACATCCACGCCTTCACGATCCACGTCACCGTGCTGATCTTGCTGAAGGGTGTGTTGTATGCGCGTAGCTCCCGACTTGTTCCGGATAAGGCGAGCCTGGGCTTCCGCTTCCCCTGCGACGGCCCTGGCCGTGGCGGTACCTGCCAGGTGTCGGCTTGGGACCATGTGTTCCTTGGCCTGTTCTGGATGTACAACTCCCTGTCGATCGTCATTTTCCACTTCTCCTGGAAGATGCAGAGCGACGTGTGGGGCACCGTCAACGCTGATGGCAGCGTCCAGCACATCACCAACGGCAACTTTGCCCAAAGCGCCATCACTATTAATGGTTGGCTGCGGGACTTCCTCTGGGCCCAAGCCGCACAGGTGATCAACAGCTACGGCTCGAGTTCCAGTGCTTATGGCTTGATGTTCCTTGGAGCTCACTTTATCTGGGCCTTCAGCCTGATGTTCCTGTTCAGTGGCCGCGGCTACTGGCAAGAGCTGATCGAGTCCATCGTCTGGGCTCACAACAAGCTGAGGGTTGCACCCGCCATCCAACCGCGGGCGCTTTCCATTACCCAGGGCCGTGCTGTCGGTGTCGCTCACTATTTGCTGGGCGGTATTGCAACAACCTGGGCATTCTTCCTGGCCCGCATCGTCGCGGTCGGCTGACCTTTTCTGATCTCATCCCAATGGCAACGAAATTTCCTTCGTTCAGCCAGGGTCTGGCACAGGACCCGACAACCCGCCGGATTTGGTACGGCATCGCCACGGCTCACGATTTCGAGAGCCACGACGGCATGACCGAGGAGCGGCTTTACCAAAAGCTGTTCTCCACCCATTTCGGCCACTTGGCCATCATTGGCCTCTGGGTTTCGGGCAACCTGTTCCATATCGCCTGGCAGGGCAACTTTGAGCAGTGGGTCGCCGATCCTCTGCATGTACGTCCCATCGCTCACGCGATCTGGGATCCCCACTTCGGCCAGGGAGCCATCGCAGCCTTCACCCAGGCTGGCGCTACCTCCCCTGTGAACATTGCTTATTCAGGTCTGTACCACTGGTGGTACACGATCGGTATGACCACCAACGCTGAGCTTTATCAGGGTTCCATCTTCATGATGATCCTGTCTGCTTGGGCGCTGTTCGCAGGTTGGCTTCATCTTCAGCCCAAGTTCCGGCCTTCCCTGGCCTGGTTCAAGAACGCTGAATCCCGGCTAAATCACCACCTGGCGGTTCTGTTTGGTTTCAGCTCGATCGCCTGGACTGGTCACCTGGTTCACGTGGCGATTCCTGAGGCCCGTGGTCAGCACGTTGGGTGGGACAACTTCCTCTCAGTGCTGCCTCACCCCGCTGGTTTGGCTCCGTTCTTCACCGGCAACTGGGGTGTCTACGCCCAGAATCCAGACACCGTTTATCAACAGTTCGGCACTGCTGAGGGTTCTGGTACCGCGATCCTTACCTTCCTGGGTGGTTTCCAACCCCAAACGGAAGCCCTTTGGCTTACGGACATTGCCCACCACCACTTGGCGATCGGTTGCATCTTTGTGATCGCTGGCCACATGTACCGGACAAACTTCGGTATCGGCCACTCGATTCGCGAGATTCTGGAAGCCCACAACCCACCTAAGGGCACCCCTGGTGACCTCGGTGCTGGCCACAAGGGCCTCTACGACACGATCAACAATTCGCTCCACTTCCAGCTAGGTCTGGCTTTGGCGGCTCTAGGTGTGGTCACCAGCCTGGTGGCTCAGCATATGTATGCGATGCCGTCCTACGCGTTTATCGCTAAGGACTACACAACGCAGGCTGCGCTTTATACCCACCATCAATACATCGCCATCTTCCTGATGTGTGGTGCATTCGCCCACGGTGCGATCTTCTTCATCCGCGACTACGACCCGGAAGCCAACAAGGACAACGTGTTGGCACGGATGCTCGAGCACAAGGAAGCCTTAATCAGTCACCTGAGCTGGGTCTCCTTGTTCCTTGGCTTCCACACTCTGGGTCTTTACGTCCACAACGACGTAGTCGTGGCCTTTGGTACTCCAGAGAAGCAGATCTTGGTAGAGCCCGTCTTCGCCCAATTCGTTCAGGCCGCTTCCGGCAAGGCGATGTACGGCATGGATGTACTTCTATCCAATTCCGCATCCGCAGCTAGCAACGCCAGTGCTGTTTATCTGCCCGGTTGGATCGACGCCATCAATGGTGGCAACGACCTATTCCTGCAGATCGGACCTGGTGACTTCCTTGTTCACCACGCCATTGCGCTTGGTCTGCACACCACGACTCTGATTCTGGTGAAGGGTGCACTGGATGCCCGGGGTTCCAAGCTGATGCCTGATAAAAAGGACTTCGGCTATTCGTTCCCCTGCGACGGCCCCGGTCGTGGTGGTACCTGCGATATCAGTGCATGGGACTCGTTCTATCTGAGCGTCTTCTGGGCCCTGAATACCGTCGGTTGGGTCACCTTCTACTGGCACTGGAAGCACCTCGCCATCTGGCAGGGCAACGTGGCTCAGTTCAACGAATCCAGTACCTACCTAATGGGTTGGTTGCGTGATTATCTTTGGCTTAACTCCTCCCAGCTGATTAACGGTTACAACCCGTTGGGCAGCAACAACCTGGCCGTTTGGGCTTGGATGTTCCTGTTCGGTCACCTGGTGTGGGCCACTGGTTTCATGTTCCTGATCTCCTGGCGCGGCTATTGGCAGGAACTCATCGAGACCATCGTCTGGGCGCATCAGCGCACTCCCCTTGCCAACCTTGTTGGCTGGCGCGATAAGCCTGTCGCTCTATCGATCGTCCAGGCTCGTGTTGTGGGTCTTGCTCACTTCACGATTGGCTACATACTCACATATGCAGCATTCCTGATTGCTTCTACCTCAGGCAAGTTCGGCTAACTGCGGTCGACTTGTTTTCTCGAGGGACGAATAACCCTGGCGTGAGCCGGGGTTTTTTATTACCCATTAATTGCCGGTTCCCCTGCCATTCGGCTCCCCCCCCTGGGGATACATCTTCTTCCGAGAGGTCCGGCTTGGTTTGGGGCCTTATGGCCACTGTCTATTGTGCTGCTTTAAATAGATCACCTCAATAAAAAAGCTCCGCCTTGGCGGAGCTTGCAGGTGATGGGAAAACCACTTGGGGTTTAGTTGACGCTCCAGACGCCGCCGGCGATTTTGACTAGCGGGGCAACGATTGTGGTACCGGCCAGGAACCAGGCAAAGGCGGCGCCGCCGCAGCCACCCAGCCAGAAACCACTGGCAAATTCAGCCCAGCCAGCTTTGGTGAACATGTCTGCGGGCGGGTTGTCGATGGTGGCGTCAGTCGGCTGGATGTTTGGTCCATTGCCAGCGGTGCCATAGATCGAGAGACAGACTGTCAAAATCGACACCAGTCCGATCGTGGCGAGCAAGCCAGCTGTGCTGGCGTACTCGGTGAGCCGCAGGGGCCCACAGACGGTGAAGGGTCCGTAAAGAAAGAAGCCATGGGCCATCCCCACTTCCAAACCACGACGGTTCGGAGATAGGGAGGGGCGGTAGGCGGGCAGGGCATTCAAGAAGGCCCGGCTGAAATAGCTGCTGTTTACGGGGGTTGCCAGATTGCCGACGCAGGGGTCGGCCACGGGAGTCACGGTCATGGTGGCGGGGGTATGCGGTGAGGCTGAGCGACGGCTTGGGTCGGGCTCAGTCGCGGGCTTCGATCACGTTGAATAGCAGGGCCATGGCCACGGCTGGGCCGAGGATTCCAACAAGTGGTACGAATACCGAGGGCAACCAGGCGGCAGCAAATTCTCCAGTCATGGCTTGGGCCAATAGCAACCGTTAATACTCTACGAAGACCATCCGAGGCGGCTTGCGGGGCAGGCTAGGGCGACATAAAAATTCAATCCCTTTGCCTAGCCTTTCAGCTGTCGGATCCGCGCACGATGCCGCGCACCCGGTAGATCGGTCGTCCCTGACTTTCGTGGTAAGTGCGCATCTGAAGTTCGGCCAGCAGTCCAAAACAGAAGAGCTGCACCCCCGTCAGGAAGCTAAGTAGGGCCATCAGCAGCAGGGGGCGATCACCGATGTCTGCGCCAAGCAGTAGTTTTTCGCCTAGAAGCCAGATGCCGATAAGCAGACCTGCGCCCATGCCGGCCAGGCCGCCGAAGCCGAAGACGTGCATCGGCCTGGTTAGAAAGCGCTTCATGAACCAGACCGTCAGCAGGTCCATCAGCACCCGAAAGGTGCGGTCGAGCCCGTATTTGCTCTCCCCATAGCGACGGGGATGGTGGTTTACCTTCACCTCGCTGATCCGGGCGCCTTCTATGAAGGCAAGGGCAGGCAGGAAGCGGTGCAGTTCGCCGTAGAGGTTGAGGTCACTCACTACCTCTCGCCGGTAAGCCTTGAGGGAGCAGCCATAGTCGTGGAGTCGCACCCCGGTGACCCGGGCAATCAGGCTGTTAGCGATGCGGCTTGGCAGCAGCCGTTGCATTGGGGCATCCTGTCGCTGGTGGCGCCAGCCGCTCACCAGGTCGAAGCCTTGGTCGAGTTCGGCCAGCAGTATGGGGATATCGGCAGGGTCGTTCTGCAGATCGCCGTCGAGGGTCACGATCACAGCACCGCCGCTGGCGTCAAAACCGGCCGCCATGGCTGCGGTCTGGCCGTAGTTGCGGCGAAGGAGCACCGCTACCAGCTCAGGAACTGTGGTGGCCAGCTGGTTGAGTGTTCTCGCTGTGCCGTCCCTGGATCCGTCGTCTACTAGCACCAACTCAAAGCCCAGCTGCAGCGGCCGTAGGGCCACCAGCAACTGCTCCACCAATTGGGGCAGGCTCTCTTCCTCGTTGTAGAGAGGCACCACTACGGAAAGCTCGGCCTGGCCTTCCCCCGTTCGCTGCATGTTTTTGTCGGCACTTAGTGTCGACCCTAGAAGGGTAAAGGTCTGCCGTTATGGCTGTGCATTACCCTCCCCGCTCCTCGCAGTTCCAGCAGGTAGTGGAGAGCAACCGGGTCGGGGTTGTGGGGCGCTAGGTCGTCGATGCCGATGCCGTTTCGGCCATGGGTGACGCCGGAGCTGTGCAAATAGCGCCCGCCACCAAGGTGCAGTCCCACGTGGCTGCAGCGCTGAGGTCTACCAAAAAAGATTAGGTCGCCAGGTTCAAGCAACTGCACCTGCCCTGGTAGCACTGCCACTGCCTGACAGAAACGCTCCTGCAGGTAGGCATCGCGCGGAATCCAGATGCCAGCGCTGGCATAGGCCCGCTGCACCAGACCGGAGCAGTCGTAGTTGGGGCCCAGGCTGCCGCCCCACAGGTAGGTGTTGGTTACGCGCTGGGCGGCCTGCGCGAAACACAGCACCTGCTCCAGCCTGCGGGCAATGCTGCAGCGTTGCAGCAGTTGCGGCTGGGGCGGGGAGCAGGCCACTGCTCGCCCCAGTAGGGCATCGGGCTCAAGCCAGCCTGGGTAGCCATCGTCGAGCAGTTGTACCCGCAGACGCTTTGCGGGCTCATCAACTGCAGGACTGGTCACGATTTGCAAGTGGCGGCCTGGCCAGGCCTGACTTGCTAGACCCTCACCGCGGGCTTGGCTGTAGAGATCGACGCTGCCAGTGAGCTGCCAATTTGAGCCGGCGATTAGCCATTCGGGTGCGGCTGGGCTGCCGGCAGCCAGCTGGGCAGGGTTGATGTTGTCTATTTTCAGCACAGCTAATCTCGCCACTACGTTGGCCGGCGGTGATGGCTTTTTACAGCCCCGATCAATCCATGGCTCAGATCCTGGACGATCTGGTGAGGTCCTTAGAGCTGGAGGGGCGGCCGGGACTGGCTCAGCACCTCTCGATTACCTGGCTCCGCTACGACCAGCCCTTGATTGGCCGAGCTGCAGATCTTGATCCCGAAGAGTTTTGGGCCCAGCCGGTGCAGGGGGCGAGCTGGGCTGGGGAACTTCCCCGCTACCCAGCCAGCGTGGTGAAACTGGTCTACTTGGTGGCGGCTGAGGCCTGGCGGCAGGCTGATTTGCTTGCGAATACGCCCGAGCTGCGGCGTGCCCTATCAGACATGATTCGCGATTCCAGCAATGACGCCACCTCCTTAGTAGTGGATCTGCTGAGTGGCACAACTAGTGGCGCTTCTCTCACCCCCAAGCGCATGGACCACTGGGTGGAGCAGCGGCAGCTTGTAAATGGCTGGCTGAATGAACTTGGCTGGGCGGAGCTGCAGGGTTGTAATGCTTGCCAGAAAACCTGGGGAGACGGCCCTTACGGCCGGGAGCGGGACTTCTACGGCACCGAGTTGGGAAACCGCAATCGCCTCAGTACTGATGCGGTAGCACGTCTGTTGCAGGGAGTGCTCGCCTCGGCGCTGGTTTCGCCACCCGCTTGTGCCCGGATGGCAGCTCTGCTGGCGCGCAGCCTGGATCCGGCTCAGAGGCTTGCGGATCCAGAAAACCAGGTAGATGGCTTCATTGGTGAGGGTTTGCCTCTGGGTTCTCGCCTCTGGAGCAAGGCAGGCTGGATGAGCCAGGCCAGGCACGATGCTGCCTATGTGGAGACCTCAGCCGAGGGCGCAATGCCAAAAGCTGCGCCGTTCCTACTGGTGATTTTCTCCGAGGGCCAGGCCTGCGCCCAAGATCGCAAACTCCTACCCGAGATAGCTACAAGGCTGGTCGCAACCAGTCGTAAATAAGCATTCGGGCTTAACAACGGAGAGGGAGGGATTCGAACCCTCGACAAGAGTTGCCTCCTGTAACTCCTTAGCAGGGAGCCGCTTTCAACCACTCAGCCACCTCTCCAGGGGCCCGATGACTTTATCAGTGAGCCCTATCGCCTGGGCCCGCCCAGTCAGCCTGAGCGGCGGTGAGTCTTGGCAGACGGTTCTTGAAACCGCAGAGGATTTCCCAGGGGATGGTCTGGCAACGATCGCTCCAGTCGGTGGGAGTGATTTGTTCGCTTCCCTCCTGGCCCAGCAGAGTCACCACCGACCCCACCGCCAAGTCAGGGCAGTCAGTGGCATCGAGCACCAGTTGGTCCATGGTGATCGCTCCGACTTGGAGCAGACGTTGGCCTGCAAAAAGCACTTCAAGCTGGTTTGAGAGCTGGCGGGGCACTCCATCGGCGTAGCCAATGCCAACAATGGCCAGGCGGCTGGGGCGGGTGGTGCGGAATCGATGGCCGTAGCTCACGCCTACCCCGCTGCCCACCTCCCGAATAAGGCTTACGCGGGCGTGCAGGGTCATCGCTCCCTGCAGGCGTGTAACAGAACTGAGGTGGGCCGCTGGACTGTGTCCATAGAGCGCCAGGCCGACTCTCACTAGGTCGTAGTGCAGCCCAGGGCTTCGCAGGGTGCCGGCCGAGTTGGCTAGGTGGCGGATGCCAGCCTGCAGGCGTTGGTTTTCCAGGGCATGCAGCACCGTCTCGAACAGCCGCTGCTGTTGATCGGTGAGCCCGTCATCGGCGTCTGCTGCTGCATCGGCACTGGCGAGATGGGAATAGAGACCGGCCAACTGCACGGCTTCCAGTTCCGTAATCGCGGCCACGAGTCTGGGCCCCTCCTGCCAATCTGCCCCGAGCCGAGCCATGCCAGTGTCGAGCTTGAGTTGCAGGGCCATCGGGCGGCCTTGGCCGCTGGCAAGGTTTTGGCAGAGCAGGGCTTCGCGCATGTCGCTGATGGTGGGCATGAGCTGCCAGTGCAGACAGCTGCGCAGCTCCTCTACCTGGGTGAGGTTGCCGAGCACCAGAATTGGCGCTTCGACGCCAGCCCTGCGTAGCTCGATGCCTTCGCTCAGGGTGGCGACACCGCACTGACTGGCTCCACCAGCGAGGGCCGCCCGGGCCACGGGGATCGATCCATGGCCATAGCCGTCGGCCTTGACCACAGCCATCAGCTCGGTGCCGTTGCCTATGCAGCGTTTCAGGCTGCGGGCGTTGGCACTTATGGCGCTGGTATTCACCTCTACCCAGGCCCGTTGTCGAGCCAGGCTGTCCTCATGGGCCGGGGCACTCCAGCTGGTCTCGGTCGCCTGGGTCACGGAACACAGCGAAGATTGCTACTAGCATGCCCCCTATCAAGTGTGCTGGCATGGGGCACGTTCTGGTTCTCAACGCGTCCTACGAGCCCCTCAACATCACCACCTGGCGTCGTGCGGTGGTGATGGTGCTGAAGGGGAAGGCGGAGGGGCTTGAGCATGACCCGGCCCGCAGGATTCGCGAGGACACGTTGCTGCCAACTGTGATCCGCCTGCGTCATTTCGTGCGGGTGCCCTACAAGCCGTTGCCTTTGACGCGCCGCAACCTGTTTCACCGCGATGGCCATCGCTGCCAGTACTGCGGGGCCAGCGCTGAGCGGCTTTCTGTCGATCATGTGGTGCCCCGCAGCCGCGGTGGCCTTGATACGTGGGAAAACGTCACCACAGCTTGTTTGCCCTGCAATGTCCGCAAGGGCAACCGCACTCCGCGGGAGGCGGCCATGCCCCTGCTGCGCCCACCGCATCGGCCCTTGGGCAGCTTCAGCTTTGAAGCAAGTCGCCAAATCTCCGCTGGTCAGCATGGCGAGTGGGCAAAATACGTGATTGGCTCCTGAGGGCCTTAGCTGGCAACCTGTTGGGCCAGCTCTTCGAGTTGGCGGCTCTGATCGGCGGCTATTGAGGCACTGATCAGGTCGTGTAACTGGCCGTTGAGAACCGGCTCAAGCGCGAAGTTTTTGCCTAAGCGGTGGTCGGTGGTGCGATTGTCTTTGAAGTTGTAGGTGCGGATCTTCTCGCTGCGATCGCCGCTACCTACCTGGGCAAGCCTGGTGGAGCGCTCCTGGGCGTTGGCTTCTGCCAGCTGGCGCTCGTAAAGCTTGGCTCGCAGGATTTCCATGGCGCGCTCGCGGTTCTGCAGCTGGGAGCGCTGCTGGGTGCAGAACACCCGAATGCCGGTGGGCTTGTGCAGAAGGTCCACGGCAGTTTCCACTTTGTTTACGTTCTGGCCGCCAGCGCCACCGGAGCGGGCGGTACTTATTTCGATGTCGCCGGGATCGATCTGAACCTCCACGGGATCGGCCTCTGGCATCACCGCGACCGTGGCAGTTGAGGTGTGCACCCTGCCCTGGGACTCGGTGGCCGGTACCCGTTGCACCCGGTGCACGCCGGCCTCGAACTTCAGCTGGCTGAAAACCCCATCACCTTTAATTGCAAGGATTAGTTCCTTGTAGCCCCCTAGCTCGGCTTCGGACGCGCTTACAGGTTCCACCCGCCAGCCCACCCCTTGGGCGTAGCGCTCATACATGCGGGCGAGATCGCCGGCCCAGATCGCCGCTTCATCGCCTCCGGCACCGGCTCGGATCTCCAACATCACGCTGCGCTCATCACGGGGGTCTCGTGGCAGCAGGGCCACCGTGAGCTTGTCGAGCAGGCTGGCCGTGGCATCCGCGAGGGTTGCAAGCTCCTCGGTTACCAGTTCCTCCATGGCGAGGTCGCCCCGATGTTCTTTCAGTAGGGCGCGAGCTTCTCGTTCTTCCTGCTGCAGTTTCTGCAGGTTCAAGTGGTCCAGCACCAGGGGCTCAAGTCGAGCTCTCTCGCGGGCGATGGCCTGCATCTGGCTTGGATTGGCAGCCACTGCTGGGTCCGCCAGCTGGCGTTCAAGGGTTTCAAAGGTGCGGCGGGCCGTCTCCAGGCGCTCATGCAGCAGTGAAGGATCCATCAGCGAGGTAGGAGGAGCCCACATGGGCACCAGAAAACACAAAGCCGGGTGCCCGTAAGCACCCGGCTGGGGGGTTCAATCAGGCCTGCATAGATCAGGCTTGGGCAACAGCGGGGGCCTCGGGTTCGACTTGGGTTGCCGCTTCGGCAGGAGCCTCAACTTGAGCCTCTGGCTTGGCAGCTGCGTTGGAGAGTGAATCAGCTCCACCCATGCCGTACTTGCGCATGAAGCGGTCTACACGCCCCTCGGTGTCGAGAATCTTTTGGGTGCCGGTATAAAAGGGATGGTTGCCACTCCAAACATCAACGTGGAGTTCGGGGGAAGTGGAGCCAGTGGTCATAACCACCTCTCCGTTGCAAATCACCTTGGCTTCGGGATACCAGGTGGGATGAATTTCGGCCTTGGGCATGACGGGGAAGGGGCTGATGGCGAGGAGAAGAAATCAGCGCTTGGAGAACTGAGGCGCCTTACGAGCTTTCTTCAGGCCGTACTTGCGACGCTCTTTGGCGCGAGGGTCGCGGCTGAGGTGGCCTTCGGTTTTAAGGGGTTTGCGGTTGTCCGGGGACAATTCACACAGGGCACGAGCAGCTCCCTGCTTAATGGCGTCGGCTTGGCCAGTAAGGCCACCACCACGCACATTCACCAGAAGGTCATAGTCAGTAGCCAAACCGAGAGTCTGCAGAGGAGCTTTAACCGCTGCGAGATAAACGGGGTTGTAGTTGAGGTAGTTATCGCCGGGGCGACCATTGATGGTCACGGTGCCGTTGCCGGGGACCACACGCACTCGGGCGACTGCCGTCTTACGACGACCCGTACCCCAATAGACGACTTTGTTGGTGCTCATTGGGAGGCAGTGGCGGGATCGAGGGCTAGGGCCTGGGGTTGCTGGGCAGCATGGGGATGCTCGGTACCCTTGTAAACCTTCAGCTTGCGGAACAGCTGACGTCCTAGGGCGTTGTGTGGAAGCATGCCTTTGATGGCTTTCTCCACAATCCGCTCAGGGATCCTGGCTTGCAAGTGGGCGAAGGTTTCAGTCTTCATGCCACCGGGCCGGCCTGAGTGGCGGCGATAAATCTTCTGGGTCGACTTGTTTCCGCTCACCCTCACCTTGTCGGCGTTGATGACGATGACAAAGTCGCCGGTGTCGAGGTGGGGTGTGTAGCAGGGCTTGTTCTTGCCGCGCAGCACTTGAGCCACTTCGCTTGCCAGGCGACCGAGAGTCTGATTCTCTGCGTCCACCAGATACCACTGGCGGTCGAGGGAATCGATTGAGGGCAGGGGGGTCTTGTTCATTTCGCCTGATCAGGCACCGGCAAGCCGGAAGTGGGGCAGGACAGCTGGTCGTTGGGAACCCATCGACCGGGTTCAGTGACCTTACCGCCTGGCCGGCGCGCCCCCAGGAGGTAGCTGCGCTGAACTGACGAAAGGCTGGGCTGAACCATGCTTAAGATCCGGAGAATCGGAAATCTCGAGCTGATACCGCGGTTGGCAATCATACCAGGCGGCTTTGGGGAATACTGGTTTGGGGTAGCCCACCCGTAGCAAACAGAGGCCCTGAGGTGGTGCGGCCTCTTTCACTTCCACCCGCTGGCACTCGCGCCAGTGGCGCTCGAAGTCGGCGCCGCTGAGCCGCCCCTCGCCAACCGCTACTAGTTGGCTCAGCACCAGACGCACCATGCCGTAAAGAAAACCGCTGGCTTGCAACTCGACGCTGATTAGGTCACCTTGGCGCTCTAGATGCACCTCCTGAAGGGTGGTGCGGCCGTGGGCGCGGCGGCTGCCGGCGCGTTGAAAGGCAGAAAAGTCGTGTTCGCCGAGCATGGCTTCCAGGGCCTGGCCCATGGCTTTTTCATCGAGCCGGCGCTGATAGCGGTGCCAGCTCCAGGGGGCCAGGAACAGGTTGGGGGTGCGGGCGTTGTAGATCGTATAGCGATAACGCCGGTAGCTTGCGCTGAAGCGGGCGTGCCAGCTGGAGTCAACCTCTACAGCTGCCCGGATGCGGATAGTGGCTGGTAGTCGACCATTAAGGGCCTTGGCCCAGCGCTCGGCTGGAATTGGCCCAGCAGCTTCGAAGTGTGCCACCTGGGCAGCCGCATGCACCCCCGTATCGGTGCGGCCAGCAGCCATGGTGTGGCTCGGTCCATTGGGATCCAACCCTGCGATCGCTTGCTCCAGGGTCTGCTGCACGCTGCGGGCATTGCGTTGCCGTTGCCAGCCGCAGTAGGCGGAGCCGTCGTACTGCATGCAAAGAGCGATGCGGCGCAGGGCTGGGGCAGCAATTAACAAGGGCACCATGCAGCCATTAAAAAACCGCGGTTGGGTTTCGCCACCGCGGCACCTTGGAATCTCGCCAGACGGGGAGAAGCTCAGACCAACTCGATGATGGCCATTTCGGCGTTGTCGCCGCGGCGGGGAACGGTGCGAATGATGCGGGTATAGCCACCTTGGCGCTCGCCGTAGCGGTCTTGAGCTTTGTCAAACAGAGCGTGAACTAACTGTTTGTCATAGATGTAGCCGATGGCGCGGCGCCGGGCAGACAGGCTGCCGTCCTTGGCCAGGGTGATCATGCGCTCGGCTTCATCGCGCAATGCCTTGGCACGAGCTTTGGTAGTGGTCACGCGACCTTCGCGGATTAGCTGGGTGGTGAGGCCACGCAGCATGGCTTTGCGTTGGTCGGCGGGGCGTCCCAGCATGGGGACTCGGCACTGGTGTCTCATTGGGCTGACTCAGGTGAGAAGGCTATCGGTATAGGGGCCGCCGATCAGGCGCTAGTGCGGCTCTGGGGCAGGGTGATGCCGATGCGCTCCAGCGCTTCGATCACCTCGTCGGCTGATTTGGAGCCGAAGTTTTTAATCTCCAGCAGATCTTCGTAGCTGAAGCCCATCAGGTCGGAAACGGAGTTGACCTGCGCGCGCTTCAGGCAGTTGTAGGCCCGCACGGAGAGGTTGAGTTCTTCGAGGGGAATCTGTGCCTCGGTTGAAGGCTCGGGCTCAAGGCCAGGCTCTTCCACCATGGTCAAGCTGGCCAGGGGCTGGAACAGACCGATCAGCTGGTTGGCTGATTGGGCCATGGCGTCGTCTGGTGTGACGCTGCCGTTGGTTTCGATCTCCAGGCGCAGTCTTTCGCGAGCGGATCCACCTTCGCCAACGGCGGTTTCATCAACCGTGTAGTTAACCCGGCGCACTGGCTTGAAGACAGCATCGATCTGAAGTAGGTCGATAGCGCTGGTGTCTTCGCTATGGCGATTGACGGGCCGATAGCCAACACCACGCTCTACGTGTACCTCCATTTCGAGACTGTGGCCTTCAGCCACGGTTGCGATTAGGCGATCTGAATCGATTACCTGCACCTGGGAGGAGAACTGCAGATCCGCGGCAGTAACCGTCGCGGGGCCGTTCACTACTAGGCGGCCGATCTCCAGCTCGCGGTTGCGGCTGCTAACGGAGATCTGCTTGCAGTTGAGAAGAATGTCGAGTACATCTTCACGAACCCCAGGCACGGTGGCGTATTCGTGGTTGACCCCGGAAATGCGTACCGCAGTGATGGCGCTGCCTTCGAGGCTGCCAATAAGGACGCGCCGCAGGGCATTGCCAAGCGTGGTGGCCTGGCCGCGATCGAGGGGGCCGATCAGAAAGGTGCCGGTCTGGGACCTGTCTTCCGCGATCTGATGCTCAATGCGATCGATTTGGTAATGCAACACGGTCTGAAGGGTCGGAAGGTTAATGAGAGCCCAGGAGGCAGGAACGAAACGACGACTCAGACGCGACGGCGCTTGGAGCGACGGCAGCCGTTGTGGGGAAGGGGAGTCACGTCGCGGATAAGAGTGATTTCAAGACCGGCTACTTGCAGGGCTCGGATTGCTGTTTCGCGGCCTGAACCAGGACCCCGTACCAACACCTCGATCTGGCGCATGCCTTGCTCAAGGGCACGACGGGCAGCTGCTTCAGCTGCGGTTTGGGCGGCAAAAGGTGTGCCTTTTCGGGCTCCTTTGAAGCCGCTTGCGCCGGCCGAACTCCAGGAGATCACCTCTCCGGCTGTGTCAGTGATCGACACGATCGTGTTGTTGAAGGTGCTCTGAATGTGGGCAACGCCGTTGGGCACGTTGCGTTTGGTTTTCTTGGAGCCGGATTTTTTGGCTGGCTTTGCCATGGCGGAAAGGCCTGCTGAGGCAGGAGGTGATCAGGGGAACGTCGGGGGGCACCCTGGTGACGCCGGTCGCTTGCGCTGTTGGCGGCAGGGTGTAGGCAGCTAAAGAAAGGCGAGGTCTTACTTCTTCTTACCTGCCACGGTTTTGCGTGCACCGCGACGGGTGCGCGCATTGGTGCGGGTGCGCTGGCCACGCACGGGCAGCCCCATGCGATGGCGTCGACCGCGTACGCAGCCGATGTCTTGAAGGCGCTTGAGGGCCATGCCCTCTTGACGGCGCAGGTCGCCTTCGAGAGTGAAGGTTTCAGCCGCACCGCGCAATTTCTGGACGTCGGCGTCGCTGAGATCTTTTACCCGGATGTCTGGGCTGACCCCGGATTTTGCCAAAATCTTTTGAGCACGAGTGAGACCTATGCCATACACGTAGGTGAGGGCAATCTCGACGCGCTTTTCGCGTGGGATATCAACGCCGGCAATCCGAGCCACGTAGGAATTTGATGAAAGGGTAAGGGGCTTCGCCTGAGCGGAGCTGGGAAATGATGCGAAGCTGATCCCCAAGGGGATTAGCTAGGGCTAATTAGCCTTGGCGCTGTTTGTGCTTGGGGTTGGTGCAGATCACCATTACCCTGCCGTGGCGACGAATCACCCGACATTTTTCGCACATTCTCTTGACCGAAGCACGCACCTTCATTGGAATTGTGCTCTCCTATTTTGCAAACCGACAAGCTACCACACGGGTCAACACCCTCCCGTGATTCAGCTAAGCAGTGCGGCGATACATTTGGCGATCGAATCGACGCTGCCATTGGCTTCAATGGCCTGCAGCAAGCCAAGTTCCTGATAATGGTGAATCAGGGGTGCGGTCTGTTCCCGGTAGACCTCCAGCCGGTGGCGAATCACGCTTTCGTTGTCGTCAGAGCGCCCTCGGCTGAGGAGCCTTTGGATCAAGATGGTGTCGTCAAGCTCCATCAGTACCACCAGCTCGATTGGTTGCTGCAGCTCATCGAGCAACAGTCCCAGAGCTTCGGCTTGGGCGAGGTTGCGAGGAAAGCCATCAAGCAACCAGCCACCGCCGCCACTTGAGGCCAGTGCTTCCAGCCGGCCACGCACTATCGCCAGCACCAGCGCATCGCTAACCAGCTCGCCGCTTGCCATTACGGCCTCGGCTTCCTTGCCCAGATCGCTGCCAGCAGTCACCTCTGCCCTCAGCAGGTCGCCTGTAGAGAGATGAAGTAGCTGGCGATCTGAGGCCAGTTGCTGGGCTTGAGTGCCCTTACCGGCGCCAGGAGGGCCAAGGAAGAGAAGACGTTGCTTCATCGCTAAAATTGCTAAAAAGGGAAAGTGGTTGCTGCGAGGCCGCCATGCAAGTGGCTGTTTTTCATTGGCGCACCATGCCCTCGTAGCGCTGGGAAATCACATAGGTCTGCACTTGTTTGGCTGTGTCGATAGCAACGCCCACCAAGATCAGCAGGGATGTGGCACCCAGCCCCTGAAAGGTGCGCACCTGGGTGGCCCCTTCCACTGCTGAGGGGATGATCGCAACGGCGCCGAGGAATAAGCCGCCGAGCAAGGTGAGTCTGTTTTGTACGCCGCTTAGAAAACTGGCAGTGGCGGAGCCGGGTCTCACGCCTGGAATGGCAACACCAGTGCGTTTGAGGTTGGTGGCGATGTCCACCGGGTTCACTGTGAGTGAGGCATAGAAGAAGCCGAAGCCACATATCAGGCTGAAGAAAACCAAGGCATAGAGCCAGGGAGTGCTGCTGTTGGGGTTGAGGTAACCCGCTAACTTAATCAGCCAAGGGTTGCCGGTGAGGTTGGCAATGGTGAGCGGCAGAAACACCACGGCCGAGGCAAAAATGATCGGCATCACGCCGCCAGCGTTGAGCTTGAGCGGCAGGTAGCTCTGCCGCGCCGCAAGCACCCCTGCCCCGCCCACTTGGCGCTTGGCGCTCACAATTGGGATGCGGCGGTTGCCTTCCTGAACAAAGATGATCCCCACGATCGTCAGCAGGAAAACCAGCACCAGCACGACGATGCCGCCCACTGTGCTGCGGTCGCCGCTCTGGGCCAGCTCGATCGTTGATCCCAGGGCCTTAGGCAGGGTGGCCACGATGTTGACAAAGATCACCAGCGAGGCGCCTTGACCGATGCCCCGCTCAGTAATGACCTCGCTGATCCACATCACCACCATGGAACCTGTGACCAGGGCGAGGGCCGTCTGGATCACAAACACCGGCTCCGAAAGGCCCTCTGTGGCGTATTGCCGCAGGATCAGGGCAAATACCAGGCTCTGCAAGATCCCCCACCCCAGAGCAACGTATCTGGTTATCTGGGCGATCTTGCGCCGGCCAGCCTCACCCTCATTTTTCTGGAGGTCCTCCAGTTGGGGCAGGGCAGCGGTGAGCAGCTGAATGATGATTGAGGCGTTGATGAACGGCAGAATCCCCAGAGCAAAAACGCCGAGGGTGGACAGGCCGCCTCCGGTGAAAATGTCTAGGAACCCGATCAGCTGTCCGCCCTGGGAGAGGAACTGCTGAAAGGCCACCCGATCGATGCCTGGCATCGGGATGTAGATGCCCAGCCGTACCAGCAGCAGCAGGCCGAGGGTGGTTAGCACCCGGTCGCGAAGGCCCTTCGACTGGATCAGTTGGCTGAGGATTTCCCCAGCACTTGGGTTGCGACCCCGGCTAACAAGCATGGCGGCGTGTGGTCAACATAAAAAAAGCGTCCATCAAGCCCCTTGGCGTGCCCGGGGCTCGACTGGACGGCTCAGACCTTAGGGCGGAGCCCCGCAAGGAGATCAGATGACTTCGCAGCTACCACCGGCAGCTTCGATCTTCGTGCGTGCGCTGGCAGTAAACGCGGCGGCCTGCACTGTGAGCTTGACGGAGAGTTCACCGTTGCCAAGAACCTTCAGGGGATGCTTGGGGTTGGTCACGAGACCTTCTTTCACCAAGGAATCGAGGCTGATGGTGCTTCCGGCTTTGCAGTCGGCGAGCTTGGCCACGTTGATGATCGTGAATTCTTTCTGGTTGACCAGCTCAAAGTGCTTGAGCTTGGGGATGCGCCGATAGAGAGGCATTTGGCCACCCTCGAAGCCAGGACGGGTCGGACGACCTGAGCGGGACTTCTGGCCGCGCATGCCGAAACCGCAGCTGGCTCCCTGGCCTGCAGCGATGCCACGACCCTTGCGGAGCTTGCGGCGTCTAGCGCCAGGGTTTGGTTTTAGGGACTGGAGATTGAAGGTCATGACGAGGCCTTAGGAGTAAATCTGCTCAAGGGAGATGCCCCGCTCCTTGGCGGTCTCCTTGTGGGTGCGAAGGCCGGCTAAAGCCACCATCGCAGCACGGGCGTTGTTGAGGGGGGTCTTAGATCCGAGACGCTTGGCCAGCACATTTTTGATGCCGGCTAGTTCGAGCACCGTGCGGATTGAGCCGCCCGCAATCACCCCGGTTCCTGGCGCTGCCGGACGGATCAGCACGCTGGCGGCTCCGTCTCGGCCGTTGCTGAGGGTAGGGATGGAGCTGTGACGGGTGAGGGGCACCTTGACCAGGTGCTTTTTGCCATCGGCTACGCCCTTGCGGACTGCCCCGATAACGTCGCCAGCTTTGCCGACGCCTACACCCACTTGGCCCTTCTCGTTGCCAACAACAATGATGGCTCGGAAGCTCATCTTCTTGCCGCCTTTAACGGTCTTGGAGACACGGCGGATCTGCACTACCCGCTCCTGCCATTCGGAGTCGCGCTCCTGGCCGCGACGGTTGTCGCGCCCACGGCCGCCACCGCGACGGTTATCGCCGCCACGGCCTTCAGCCCGGCCACCGCGGCGATCCTGCTGGCCTTCGGCAGCAGCAGGTACATCCGATGCGGCCGGGATGTCGTTGGACTGAACTTGATCGTTGGTTTCGGTCATGGTGAGAGCAGGGATCAGAACTGAAGGCCCGCTTCCCGGGCGGCGTCAGCCAGGGCCTTGACCCGGCCGTGGTACAGGTTGCCGCCTCGATCGAAGACCACCTGCAGGATGCCTTGGGCGAGCGCTCGTTTGGCGACCAGCTCGCCTACGGCAACGGAGGCATCGCAGGTAGAGCTGGCGTCGAGGTTGGTGCGCAGGTCCTTGTCGAGGGTCGAAGCCGCGCAGAGGGTGTTCTGGGCGTCGTCGTCTATGACTTGGGCGTAAATGTGGTTATTCGAGCGGAACACGGCCAACCGGGGACGGGAGGACGTGCCAGTGAGCTGACGACGCAGGCGGCGGTGACGCTTCTGGGTCTGCTGTTTGCGGGAGATGGATGACATAGAGATACAGGGTAACGACGCTCAGGCAGACCTCATTTCTTACCGGTCTTACCGGCCTTACGCAGAATGCGCTCACCCTCGTACTTGATGCCCTTGCCCTTGTAGGGCTCAGGTGGACGAATGGCGCGAACCTTGGCAGCTTCGTTGCCGACCAATTCCTTGTTAGCACCGGAGACAAACACCGTGGTGTTTCCCTCTACGGAGAAGCTGACGCCTTCGGGGGGCACCATCTCCACCTGGTGGCTGTAGCCAGCTGAGACCACAAGCTTTGTGCCTTGTAGGGCGGCGCGGTAGCCCACGCCAATTATTTCCAGCTTGCGGATGTATCCCTGGCTTACGCCTTCCACCATGTTGGCGACAAGCGTGCGGCAAAGACCGTGGCGCTCGCGGGAGCGACGGGTTTCGCTGCTGGGGCTCACCACCAGGGTGTTGCCGTCCTGGGAGATCTGCACCCCTTCGGGCAGGGTGCGGCTGAGTTCGCCCTTAGGACCCTTCACGGTGACCGCCAAGCCATTGAGGCTGACACTCACCTTGTCGGGGAGGGGAATCGGCGCTTTACCAATACGAGACATGGATCAATCTCCCAGATTCAGTAGACGTAGCAAAGCACTTCGCCACCGACGCCCTGCTTACGGGCATCGCGGTCGCTCATCACCCCTTTCGACGTGGAGATGATGGCCACTCCCAGGCCGCCCAAAACTTTGGGCAGCTGGCGATTGTTCTTGTAAATGCGCAGGCCTGGCTTGCTGACTCGCTGGACTGAGCGAATCGTGGGCTGGCGATGCTTGCCGCTGTACTTGAGTTCAAGCACCAAGTGCCTCATGACGCCCTCACCTTCTTCGGTGATTGCGGCAATGAAGCCTTCCTGCTGCAGCACATTGGCGACGTTACGCACCAGTCGGGATGCAGGAATCTTGGTGGTCTCGTGGCGCTTCTCACTCGCATTGCGAATGCGGGTGAGCATGTCTGAAATTGGGTCGTGATTGGCCATGGTCGGGTCCGAAGAGGGCTCAGTTGCTGCGGAACGGCATTCCCATCTCGCGGAGGAGGGCCCGGCCCTCTTCGTCGTTACGGGCGTTGGTCACAATCGTGACGTCCATCCCCCGGATCGCATCGATTTTGTCGAAGGAGATCTCAGGGAAAATGATTTGTTCGCGGATCCCCAGGGTGTAATTTCCCCGGCCGTCAAAGCTCTTGGGGCTCACACCGCGAAAGTCGCGGATGCGAGGTAGAGCAAGGTTGATAAGGCGCTCCAGGAAGGCATACATCCGCACACCACGCAGGGTGACGACGACACCAATTGGCATCCCCTGGCGAATTTTGAAGCCGGCGATTGCTTTTTTGGCTCGAGTCACCACCACCTTTTGACCAGTGATTGTGGCCAGTTCGGTGATTGATGCCTCGAGGGCTTTGGCATTCTGGGCGGCTTCACCGAGGCCCCTGTTGATGGTGACTTTCACCACCTTGGGAACTTCGTGAATATTGGAGAGATTCAGGTCCTTAAGGAGTTTGGGCTGAATCGACTCCCGGTAGCGCTTTTTCAGTGACATGTCGGGGAGAGGGGGGGTCGCTTCTGGTCTGGGTCAGAAGGCTTGTAGGGACTGGAGTTGAAGTTGGCGGGGCCTATGCGAGGGATCGGGAGGCACGCTTATGGAGCTCAATCGAGGATTTCTCCTGTCTTTTTGAGTCGACGCTTTTTAGTGCCGTCTTTTTCCACCACGATTTCGACGCGGCTTGCCAGCTGTTTTGAACTGGAGTAGAGCATCACATTCGAGGCGTGCACAGAGGCTTCCTCGGTGACGATGCGGCCGCTCTCGCCTTCTTGAGTGGGCTTGACGTGACGGGTGCGGAGGTTTATCCCCTGCACTACGACACGGTTTTCATAGGGAAGGGTACGTAATACCTCACCGGTTTTGCCTTTGTCCTTGCCGGAGATCAGCTGGACAGTGTCACCCTTTTTGAGTCGCATCTTGATGCGCTCGGCGGGCTTTGCCTTAGGAGTTGCGGTCGCCATTTCAGATGACCTCCGGTGCAAGGGAGACGATCTTGGTGAAGTTGCGCTCGCGCAGTTCACGGGCAACCGGGCCGAAAACTCGGGTTCCCTTGGGGTTGTTGTCGTTACTCAAGATCACGGCTGCGTTGTCGTCAAACCGGATTGAGTTGCCGGTGTCGCGGCGCAGGGTGGCTTTGGTGCGCACCACTACTGCCTTGACCACGTCAGATTTCTTGACACCCATGTTCGGCATGGCGTCCTTAACGGCAGCCACGATCACGTCGCCCACGTGGGCGTAGCGACGGTTGGTGCCAAGCACCCGGATGCATTGGATGCGCTTGGCGCCGCTGTTATCAGCGACATTTAAATAGGTTTCTTGTTGGATCATTAGGAGTTCTCCTCAACCGGCGGTGCTGTTGGTGAGAACTTCGGCCACGGCCCAGCGCTTGGTGCGACTGAGCGGGCGGGTCTCGGTGATGCGAACCCGGTCGCCCACTTTGCAGCTATTCGCTTCATCGTGGACTTTGTATCGGGTGGTGCGGCTGACCGTCTTTTGATAGATGGGATGGGGGAAGCGGTTTTCCACCGCCACCACCACCGTTTTGTCCATCTTGTCGCTGACGACGGTGCCGACCCTTTCCTTGAGTGCCATGGGGATCGAGGGGGTATCAGGAGGCTGAAGCAGCCGTGGCGGCGGAGCGTTGCTGCTCCTGCTGCACCGTCATCAGGTGGGCCAGCTTGATGCGAGCCTCCTTAAAACGGTGAGTATTTTCCAGCCGGCGGGTGGCTTGCTGGAAGCGCAACTCAAACAGTTCACGCCGAGTGGCGTTGACCTGTTCGTTGATTTGGTCACCTGTGAGCTTGCGCACATCGGCGATGTTGGGTTTTGCCATCGGTCAGGCCTCCACTGGGGCTGCAGTTTCCTGATCCGCCAGGCGCAGGAATTTGGTCTTGAGAGGAAGTTTGAACTGCGCCAGGCGCATGGCTTCCTTAGCGATCTCGGGGGTGATTTCGGCACCACCCATTTCAAACAGAATGCGCCCCGGTTTGATTACGGCCACCCAGAACTCCGGGTTGCCCTTGCCTGAACCCATACGGGTTTCGGCGGCGCGCATGGTGACTGGTTTGTCTGGGAAAATCCGGATCCAGATTTTGCCGCCCCGTTTGACGTGGCGGGTCATGGCTCGGCGGCTTGCTTCAATCTGGCGGGAGGTGATCCAGCCACATTCTTGGGCCTGTAGAGCAAACTCACCGAAAGCAATCGTGTTGCCCCGGGTAGCGACACCGCGCATGCGGCCTCGCTGTTGTTTGCGGAATTTGACGCGTCTAGGACTCAGCATGGTTCAGGGCTCCGGATCACTCTTTGTTAGAGCGGTCTTCAAACTGTTGCGGCTGCCGGTTGGTCCGGCGGCGGGGCGCAGCACCCACAGGTAGCTGCTCTTTCTGGCCAGGCAGCACCTCGCCTTTGAAAATCCACACCTTGATTCCCAGCACTCCATAGGTGGTGCTGGCCAGCTTGGTTGCGTAGTCGATGTCGGCACGCAGGGTGTGTAGGGGCACTCGACCTTCCCGGGTCCATTCGGTCCGGGCGATCTCGGCGCCGTTCAGGCGGCCGGCCACCATGATTTTCAGGCCGAGCACGCCAGCCCGCTGGGCCCGTTGCACGGCCATGCGAATGACGCGGCGGAAGGCAACGCGCTTCTCCAGTTGCTGGGCGATGTATTCGGCCAGCAAGAACGAGTCTGCATCGACCCTCTCTACCTCCACCACGTTGATGCGCACCTGACGGTTGGCATCACCGAGGGTTTTCTGAATGCCGGTGCGCAGCTCTTCAATGCCGCTGCCTTGACGGCCAACAAGCACCCCTGGACGGGCGGTCTTGAGTTCAACTTCCAGTTGATCGGCCTTGCGAGCAATCAGCACATCACTGATGCCTGCGGCGCCGTACTTCTTGTGGACGAACTTGCGAATGCGGTCGTCTTCCTGAAGCAGGAGTGGATAGGTCTTACTTGGGGCGTACCAACGCGAGCGGTGATCCTGGGTAATCCCCAGGCGCAGGCCGGTTGGATGGATCTTGTGTCCCATCGTTCGGTGTCCTCGGGGGTTAGGTGGAAGGAGCCACAGCAATGCTGATGTGGCAGGTTTGTTTTTTGATCGCGTAAGCACGACCCTGGGCGCGGGGGCGGAAGCGCTTCAGGCAGGGGCCCATGTCGGCGATCGCTGAAGCGATCACCAAAGTTGAGGGATCCAGGCCGAGGTTGTTCTCGGCGTTGGCCACCGCCGAGCGCAACACCTTGGTGATGGGGCCGGTGGAGCGGTAAGGCATGAACTCGAGCATGATCAGGGCCTCGCGATAGCTGCGGCCACGGATTTGGTCGAGAACTCTGCGCACCTTGGATACGGAACCGCGGATGAAGCGGCCGTGGGCAAGAGCTTGGTTGGTAGGTGTGTTTGCCATAGCGTCAGCGGCCTCCTTTCTTATCCTTGATGTGGCCCCGGAAGGTGCGGGTGGGGGCAAATTCCCCGAGTTTGTGGCCCACCATTTGTTCCGTCACGTAGACGGGAACATGGGATTTGCCGTTGTGAACGGCAATGGTGTGGCCGATCATCATCGGCAGGATGGTGGAAGCACGTGACCAGGTTTTGATCACGGACTTGTCATCTGCGCCGTTTTGCTTTTCAACCTTGCGAAGCAGGCTGTCAGCAACAAACGGTCCTTTTTTGAGCGAACGTCCCATGGTGGATTAAGCGAACAGCAAAGCGGTGTTGATCATCAGGAATCGCGTCCGCCACGGCTCCGTTTGGAGATACGGCGACGTTTCCGGAGCACAAACCGATTGCTGGGTTTGTTCCGCTTACGGGTTTTGTAGCCAAGGGCAGGCTTGCCCCAGGGGGTGACCGGACCGGCGCGGCCGATCGGGGCGCGGCCCTCGCCACCACCGTGAGGGTGGTCGCAAGGGTTCATAACCGATCCACGCACTTCAGGCCGGCGACCAAGCCAGCGCTTACGACCAGCCTTACCCAGGCTGGTATTACGCACTTCGGAGTTGCCAACTTCACCGAGGGTGGCGTAGCACTCGCGGCGCACAAGGCGCACCTCAGTGGAAGGCAGTTTGAGGGCTACATAGTCGCCTTCTTTAGCAACCACCTGGGCACTGGCACCAGCTGTGCGGACCATTTGGCCTCCCCGCCCGGCATAGAGCTCCACGTTGTGGACGCTGGAGCCGAGGGGGATGGCCGATAGAGGCAGGGCATTGCCTGTCTCTATCGGCGACTCGGGTCCAGAGATCACTTGCTGGCCGATCTCAATGCCAGCTGGAGCAAGGATGTAGCGCTTCTCGCCATCGGCGTAGAAGAGCAGGGCTAGGCGAGCGTTGCGGTGTGGGTCGTAGTGGATGGCCGCGACCTTGGCGACGACCCCGAGCTTGTCGCGGCGAAAGTCGACGATGCGGTAGAGGCGCTTGTGACCACCGCCGCGGTGGCGGCAAGTGATCACGCCGCGGTTGTTGCGGCCTTTGCGGCGGTGTTTGGCGACCACCAGACCTCGCTCCCGTTCGCGGCCAGTTACTTCAGAGAAGTCACTGGCGACACGGGTACGGGTGCCGGGGGTGATGGGTCGGTATTTGCGGATAGCCATTTCTTTTCAGACCCCTCAGGACTCAGGGAACAGCTGGATGGCATTGCCTTCGGCGAGGCGCACCACTGCTTTCTTCACTTGGGCGCGTTTGCCGGCGAAGCGGCCCACCCGCCTGGAGCGGCGAGGGGGATTCATGGTGCTGATGCCGATGACTTTGACGTCGAACAACTGTTCAACGGCAGCCTTGATGTCGGGTTTTGCAGCCCGATGGTCCACCTCAAAGGTGTACTGGTTCTGCTCGAGGGCCCGGGTGGCCTTCTCTGTGATCAGCGGCCGACGGATCACATCCGCAAGCCGGTTCGAAAAACGTTCAGTCATCGCCGTAGACCTCCTGAATCTTCGCGAGTGCTTCCTCGCTCACCACCAACTTGTTGGCGTGGAGCAAATCAAACACGTTGAGCTGATCCGCAGCGATCAGTTTGACCTTCTCGAGGTTGCGCACCGAGCGGCGCACGGCCTCTGAGGCCCCGTCGAGCACAACCAGCACCTTGGTGCCGGCCTCGATACCAAGCCGGCCTAAACCGGCAGTGATTTCCTTGGTTTTGGGGGTATCGAGCCCAATGCCAAACCCCTTGACCACGGTTATGTCGTTAATGCGACTCATCAGCGCGGTGCGTAGAGCCAGGCGACGTTCCTTGCGGTTCATCGCAAGTGTGTAGCTGCGGGGTTTGGGACCAAATACCACGCCGCCGCCGGGGCGGAGCGGTGTTCGAATCGAGCCTTGGCGGGCCCGGCCTGTGCCCTTTTGCTTGTAGGGCTTGCGACCGCCACCGGCAACTTCTGCGCGGGTAAGCGTGCTGGCCGTGCCCTGACGGGCATTGGCCAGCTGACGCACCACGGCGCGATGCACCAAGTCTGTGGCAGAAGATTCCTTAGCGACCTTGAGGTCAAGAGCAGCCTTGCCTGCTTCCTTACCTTGCCAGTCTCGAATTACACAGTTTGCCATTGGTTTTCTCCTCAGTTCCCGGCTTTGGCGCCCACCCGGTTCGCCGGGCGGATGTTGAGCAGGGCGCCAGGCTTCCCGGGCACCGAACCCTTAACCACCAGCAAGTTGCGCTCAGCATCCACTTTGAGGATGACGAGGCCGCGAGTGGTGATTTGTTTGCCGCCGTAGCGACCAGCCATGCGCTTGCCGGGGTAGACGCGGCCCGGCGTGGTGCCGGCGCCAATCGAGCCAGGCTCTCGGTGGTTCTTGGAACCGTGGGTCATGGGGCCCCGGCTGAAGCCGTGGCGCTTTTGGAGGCCGGAAAAGCCACGGCCCATGGTGTCGCCGCTCACATCAACCTTTTGACCAGGCTCAAAGGCCGTCACGGAAATGGAGCCACCCAGCTCAAGGCCATCCACGCTGTCAACCCGATATTCCTTCAGGTGGCGCAGGACTTCATCACCAGATTTGGCTAAGTGCCCCTTGGCTGGCTTGTTCACGAGCTTTTCGCGAATGTCGCCAAAACCAAGCTGAACGGCGTTGTAGCCGTCGGTACTGGTGTTTTTAAGTTGGGTGATGCGGCAAGGACCCGCCTCGATCAAGGTGACCGGGATGGACTTGCCCTCGTCGTTGAAGAACTGGGACATGCCCAATTTCTTCCCAAGAATGCCGATAGACATAGGAGGGGAAACAACGCCAGCTGGACCACCGAGCGCAGTGAGCAAAGAGCTCATGCACGAAGGTGAAACTGAACCGGTCAGAAAGTTGCCTAGCTCGGCCGAGGGGCCGCTTTTCGCCGCGGAAGCACGGGCTTCCATCAACGGGTTGCGATTTCCAAGGGCTAGCGAGACTGATCTGATTCGGATCAGTACGGCTGGGACTTATCGGAACCGGACTGGACTCAACAAAAGTGAGAGCAGTGCGTTCTGGCAGTTTCCCGACGGGACCTGCAACCGATGAAGGCTGCTGGAACCGTGCTGGCCGAGGACGATCACCACCACTGATGATCGTGCGCCTTGATATGGAGGCCCGGCTAGCGGTCGGGCACACATCGATGGCACATCTGATGAACATACCCCACCACCCAACCTGTCCTGGGCTGTCAAAGTAGTGTTTAGCTAGCAATTACCCGTAATGCCCCTGCTGCTCTCCGGTCGCGGTTTTCGCCAGGACCTTGAGCGGGCTGGTGCCCTCGCCCTATTTGCACCCCTTGAAGGTGGGGCAGAGACTCGCTTGATGCGCCGAATGCGGGCTGTTGGTTATCGCGCCCAGCTCACTTCGGCTCGGGGGCTTGGTGATCCTGAGGCCTTTCTTTTGCAGTTACACGGGGTGCGTCCCCCCCACCTGGGTCACCAGAGCGTTGGCAGGGGCGCAGCCGTGGGCGAGGTGCAGCGGGTGATGCCCCAGTTGGGGGCTTTGCTTGAGGGCACACAGCCGATCCTGCTGTGGTTGTTAGAGGGGCAGGTCTTATCACAGGCTGAATTGGGCTCCTTGATTGCCCTCTGCCGGCGTGAGACTCGCCTCAAGCTTGTGGTGGAGATGGGTGGCTCCCGAGAACTGCGTTGGCAACCCCTTGAGCAGCTGCTTGACCCCTGAAGAGGCTCTCGCCTCAGGTCGATGGGTCAAGTTGATCTGTGGGGCTAGCAACCAGGATCTAGCAGCGATTGAAGACCTCTGCGGAATTTTTTCTCTGGCAGGGGTGCATTGCATTGATGGCGCGCTCGATGTTGCTGTGGTGGCCGCGATCCGTCGCGGAATTGATTGGGCCGAAGCCCGTGGAGCCAGACGCCCATGGCTGATGTTGAGCCTGAGCGATGGAGAGGATCCCCATTTTCGAAAAGCTTGGTTCGACCCCGCTTGCTGTCCGCCGGACTGCCCCCGTCCCTGCGAGCGGGTTTGTCCGGCCTTGGCCATCGGGCTTGCTGCTACTGGCGCTCCAGGGGTGTTGGCGGAGCGCTGCTACGGCTGCGGCCGCTGCCTACCTGCCTGCCCTCACGGATTAATTAAGGAGCGGAGTCAAATACTTGCAGGAGCCGATGTGCCACCCCTGCTTGCTCAGTTGCGCCCTGATGCGGTGGAACTGCATACCCACCCAGGTCGCGGCGTGGCCTTTGCAGATCGGATTGGCCAGCTGCGGGCAAGTGGCGTGCAGCTGCAGCGGCTGGCAGTGAGTGCGGGTCTTGAGGGCACAGCCCAGTCGCCCGCCTCGCTAGCGGCGGAGCTGTGGCTGCGCTTCACCCTGCTTCGAGGAAGCGGCTTTCGTCCCCTTTGGCAGCTTGATGGCCGGCCGATGAGTGGCGATGTGGGGGCGGGTACGGCCCGTGCAGCCGTCAAGTTGGTTGTGGCCGTGCTCCCCCAAGCTCCTCCAGGCCCCGTGCAGCTGGCAGGGGGCACCAACTCCCACACGCTGCCGCAGTTGACGAGCTATTCCTTGCAGCATCAAATCGCTGGCGTCGCTTTTGGTGGCGTGGCTCGCCGGCTATTGCAGCCCCTGCTGCTGGAGGCCCAGGCGCGGGGGCGCTCTTTGCTGGCCGATGCGGAGCTTTCCCCCCTGGCCCTAGGGCTGGCTCGGGAGCTTGTTAATCCCTGGCTAGAACGTAAGTAGTGCCATGCGATTCGGTGTCCAGCCCTACTTTGATCGCCCACCAGCGCATCACCGACGACCTCGATCGCCTGCTGGCCCTGCTACCTGAAGTGGTGCAGGCGGCCCTGGCGACCGCCGAGTCGCGTGATCAGTTGCTGGAGGTTGTGCTCGATTTGGGCCGGGTGCCCGAGGCGCGCTACCCGGGCCAGGTAAGCGCCCTTGGCAATCAGCCCCTGGAGCGCGCCGAGCTGGCTGCAGTGGTGGAGCGAATCGGCAGCTTCGGCGGCGACAACCGTGCCGGCATTGAACGCACTTTGCATCGCATCAGTGCTATCCGTAATCGCAGCGGCACAATCGTGGGACTCACCTGCCGGGTCGGCAGAGCAGTCTTTGGCACGGTGGCCATGGTGCGCGACCTGCTCGACGCCGGCGAGTCGCTGCTGTTGATGGGGCGCCCTGGTGTGGGCAAGACCACGGCCCTACGAGAGATCGCACGGGTGCTGGCCGACGACCTGGGCAAGCGGGTGGTGGTGATTGACACCAGCAATGAAATTGCCGGGGATGGTGACATTCCCCATCCCGCCATCGGCGGGGCTCGGCGCATGCAGGTAGCAAGGCCGGAGCTTCAGCACCAGGTGATGATCGAGGCCGTGGAAAACCATATGCCCGAGGTAATCGTTATTGACGAGATCGGCACGGAGCTGGAAGCCCAGGCGGCTCGCACCATTGCCGAGCGTGGCGTGATGCTCGTGGCCACGGCCCATGGCAATGCCATTGAAAACTTGATCAAAAACCCCACCCTCTCCGATCTGGTGGGTGGCATTCAGGCGGTGACGCTTGGCGATGAGGAGGCCCGCCGCCGCCGCACGCAGAAAACCGTGCTGGAGAGGGCTGCCGAGCCCACTTTCGCCATGGCGGTGGAGATGCACAGCCGCCATCGGTGGCACGTGCACAGGGATGTGGCCCGCACGGTGGACATGCTGTTGCGGGGCCAAGGGGGACGCCCCGAGATTCGGGAGCTCGGCGCTGATGGGCAGCTGCAGCGGCAACAGGAGTCAGCGCCTGCCCTGGCTGCCAGGGAGGCCGTGGCGCCGCGGCCCCATGGGCGACCACGGCTGGTGGCCGCATCCCTGCCCGAGTTGGAGGACGCAGACGGGGCGTCAGAGCGGCCAGCGGTTACTATCGCGACCCCGATGTTGCGGGTATACGGAGCGGGCCTCCCCCTGGGGCCGCTGGAACAGGTGGTGCGGGCCCGTCAGTTACCCGTGGAGATTGTGGTCAGTGTCGAGCTGGCTGATGCGGTACTCAGCCTGCGCCAGCATCTTGGCCGTGATCCCCATGTGCGCCGTCAGGCTCAGACGCTGGGCCTGCCGATTTTGGTCCTGAAGTCGGCGGCCCCACCCCAGCTGCAGCGTGCTTTAGAGCGGCTGCTCCAGCGTCATCGTGAGAGCCAGGCGCAAAAGGATCCAGTTGCACTCGCTGCCTGCAATACCCAGGCCGATGATGCACTCGCCGGGCTGGAGGAATGCAGGCTGGCGGTTGAACAGGTGGTGTTGCCCCACGGCCAGCCCGTAGAGCTGCTGCCCCGCAGCGAGAGGGTGCGGCTGATGCAGGCGGAATTAGCTGATCATTACCGGCTCAGGACCGCCGTGTTTGGCCGTGGCGTGGAGCAGCGGTTGCGGCTATTTCCTGCTTGAGCTTGGAGCCGGTGGCTGCTGCGGTTGACGAAGGACCGGGCACTATGGGTAACTATCTTGGTATTCGGAAATTCCGTTTGAGCCAATCCTTTAGGTTTGGTTAAAGCTCTTTAAGAGCACCATTGGGTCGTCGCCAAGCGGTAAGGCAGCGGTTTTTGGTACCGCCATTCCTAGGTTCGAATCCTAGCGACCCAGTTTTGATCCATGTCTTTCGCTCCCCCTGCTGCGGCTGGCTTTTGGGCTAGATCCGGCCCTTTGATCGTTTTTGATTTCGACGGGGTGTTGATTGATGGCATGCCCGAATACTGGTGGGCTGCCCGGGCAGCGGCCCTGCAGCTGGCTCCAGAGCTGGTGCTCCCCGAGCAGGCACCGGTAGGTTTCACCAGCTTGCGGCCCCTGATTCACAAGGGTTGGGAGATGGTGCTGATGGCGGCGGAGCTGGGCCGCTCGGATCTCAACCTGGAGTTGTTGCTGGCCGATTACGACGGGGCCTTACCTGTCGCTCTGGCCCGTTGGCAGTGGGAGCCGGAGCTGCTGCAGCGCCAGCTCGAGCTGGTCCGCAATGCCGCCATCGCTGAAGCACCTGCTGTCTGGCTTTCCCGCCACAGGCTTTTCCCGGGGGTGAAGGAGCGATTACAGCGCTTGGGGCAGGAGGGGGCCGACTGGGTGGTGCTCACCACCAAGGGCGCCGCTTTTGCGGCCAGGCTGTTGACGGCTGCGGCTCTACAGCCTTCAGCCCTCTATGGCCACGAGCATGGCAGTAAGCCCGAGGTGCTGCGCCAGCTGCTGGAGCAGGGTCGACCGCTCTGGTTTGTCGAAGACCGACGCCCAACACTGGCAACGGTGCGAGCCGATTCCCGCTTGGCATCGGTGCGTTGTTTTTTGGTGAGTTGGGGGTATTTGGGTCCCCAGGATGCTGAGGCTTTGCCGGCTGACATCGCCTGGCTGACGCCGGAAGAATTTGCTGCCCCCCTGGCGCAATGGCCCCAGTGAGCTAGAGTACGCTCGTACTACAAGTAATTGATACGTCGGTCCGTTTTGTGGGCACTTGCTGCTTAGAGGTCGCAGGATGACCGTCTTCGGGTTTGCCTGGAGGCCGTACCTGCGGGTCATGCCGATCTACAGCGCGCTCCCCGTCCTGCTTTTCGTCTTTGCGGCCTTTTCCTTCGCGTCTGATTGCTGTTATGCCCGCTGCTCCTAACTCACTCTCCAGCTCTTCCGTGCCCCCTGCTTCCCGCGCCTCAGCCAGTTCTTCTTCGGCTTCAACTACTTCTGCGCCTAATACTTCAACTGCCGACAGCCGGGCCGCTGCCGAGCGTGACAAGGCCTTGGGGCTTGTCTTGAATCAGATCGAGCGCAATTTCGGCAAAGGTTCGATCATGCGCCTGGGGGATGCGTCCCGCATGCGGGTGGAAACCATCGGCACCGGGGCCCTCACCCTGGATCTGGCCCTGGGTGGGGGCTATCCCAAGGGCCGCGTAGTTGAGGTCTATGGGCCGGAGAGTTCCGGTAAGACCACCCTCACGCTGCACGCCATTGCCGAGGTGCAGAAGCGAGGCGGTGTGGCCGCTTTTGTAGACGCGGAGCATGCCCTCGACCCCGTCTATGCAGCGGCTCTTGGCGTTGACATTGAAAATCTGCTGGTCTCCCAGCCGGATACAGGTGAGATGGCCCTAGAGATCGTCGACCAGCTGGTGCGTTCAGCCGCCGTGGACATCGTGGTGATCGACTCGGTCGCGGCCTTGACCCCCCGCGCTGAAATTGAAGGCGAAATGGGGGACCTGGCTGTGGGCGCCCAGGCTCGCCTGATGAGCCAGGCCATGCGCAAGATCACCGGCAATATCGGTAAGTCCGGCTGCACCGTGATCTTCCTCAACCAGCTGCGCCAAAAGATCGGTGTCACCTACGGCAACCCGGAAACCACTACTGGTGGTAATGCACTCAAGTTCTATGCATCGGTGCGCTTAGATATTCGCCGGATTCAGACCCTCAAGCGGGGCACTGAGGAGTACGGCATCCGCGCCAAGGTGAAGGTGGCTAAAAACAAAGTCGCCCCGCCCTTCCGGATCGCTGAATTCGACATCTTGTTTGGCCGTGGCATCAGCACCCTGGGCTGTTTGCTCGACCTGGCAGAGGAGACCGGCGTGGTGGTCCGCAAAGGTGCCTGGTACAGCTATGAGGGCGACAACATTGGTCAGGGCCGGGATAACACGATCACTTGGTTGGAGCAAAACCCAACCCAAGCTGAGGTGATTGAGCAACTCACTCGGCAAAAGCTGAAGGAGGGCTCTGAGGTCACTGCCAATTCCATGAAGCCTCTAGCCGCGGCGGCTAAAGCGGCTGTTGCCGCGTCAGGGCTTGCCACAGCTGAGGACGGTTTCGAAGATCTGCCGGTGGCTAGCTGAGTAGCTGGTCGCAGCTCAAGGGAGTGTGAATGCTCCCTTGAGCGGGTTGGCAGGGGATTGATTGCTTGATGCTTTTGCAGCTACGGGGCTCTGGAGTACCTGGGCGACTCGCTGCAGTTCCTGGATGGCTTCGGCTCCTTCGAGCTTCACCAGTTCGTAGCCATCGCGAGATTCCACCCAGCTGATGCCGAAATCGGAAACTAAAAAACGCACCATGTGGTTGGCGTCGAGGTTGGCAACGAAGGAGGCCCCATGTCCGTCTCTGCCATCACCGCAGACATAACAGGTGGCAGCAATGCCTCGGTCTTGAAGGCTTTTGGCTAAAGCCTTAAGACTCATCACCAGGTCGTGAACAACAGATCTGTACTGCTCGGCTAAGCGTGGAAACACTGCGAACCGAAAATAGTATCTAAATTCTAATCATTTCTTCAGGTTTTAGTTGATTAGCCGTCTGACAAGCTCCACCAGCCGGCTGCGGGACCAACAAAGCGCACCGTCACCCAGAACAGCGCCAGGGCACCTATGCCTATCCAGGCTCCTTTAGTGGTGAGAGTGACAAAGCGATCAGCCTGGTTGCGTGTCAGAGGTAACCAGGATGCGATTCGTGGTGAGGTATCAATTTCCTTGGGCCTTTTCGGCTTAACCAGCTTGGGTGGCAGACCCTGAATGCTGCGACGTTTGGCTTCCCCCATGGCCTTCACTGCTCGAATAGTGAAGTCAGGATCCCACGTCAGTGAGGCAGTAGGCGGGTGAGGTTCACCCATGGTTCTAGGGCGGTTAGCACCTGGCGCCCCCAGCTACGCCCCCGCAGCCGCCCGTCTAAGACAGCCAGCCGGCCAGTTCCCTGTCGCTTCAACCCAGCAATGCCGAGTTGCAGGCGGGTGAGTGCATCTGGCAGCAGGCCCTCACGGAACCAATCGCGTCCGTTTTGGCGCAAAGCCATCACTCGCGCAGCTGTGAGCGGATTCTCGAGGCTGGCGATCGGTAGTAAGGCGATCACGATCTGGCTAGGCAGCGGCAGCTTTGTTTGCTGCTCTAGCCACCAGCTCCAGCTGGCGCAAATCACCCCATTGACCTCAGGTGCAGTGCTCTCGTGTACCACTCGACTGCCGAATTCCGCAGCAAGCCCACTGGCCAGTCCTAATCGCAGGGCATCGTCATCGATTAGCACGATTGTTAGCCCGGCCTGCCCGAGCACTAGTCGACGGCTTTGGTCGAGCAGGTGCTGGCCGTAGTGGGGGCTGTTCGGCAGCGGTTGGCGTAGCGGTGCATAAAGGGGCAGGGGGTCGGCAAGAGGCGGATCGCCGAGATTTAGGCACACTGCCGGCTGCAGCCCTAATTCCACTCCCGGCATCAGCTGGCCCAGTAGCACCGCACCCCGCTGCTCCAGTAAGCCGCGCAGCACCGCTAAAGGCTCTAGGGGGTGGCGGTGAAGTTGCCATTGCAACAGTTGGGGATTCAGCTGGGCCCAGCTGGTCCAGTCATCGTCTTTGGCGGCCAGCCAGTCGGGCCATGGCGCGGGCAGTGGGCTTAGTAGCTGCAGTAGGTGGCGCAGTGGGGCCTCATCTTCTGGGAAGAGAGCCACCAGCTGGTTGGGCCGGTGGGGAGCGCTGAGCACCCGGCGATTGAGCCGTTGGTGCAGGCTCAGCAGGCTGGACTCAGCCGCGGGCTGGGCCCGCCGCAATTGGTCCCAGTGCTGGGGCATGACCACCACCTCCAGGGCTTGACGCAGCAGGGTGTCGAGCTGTTCAGCCTCCGGGATTACTAGTTGGCGCTCCCCCAGAAAACCCTTTTGCCAAGCCACCACCAACTGCTGATGGCTAATCAGCCAGACACGGGCATCTTTTGGTACTTGGTCCCCTTCGAAGCAGGCCAGAGCCATGCTTGGCTCTGCCTTGGCCAGCCTGGGCAGCTCCACCTGCAGCAGCCGTTGGCGTTGGGCTTCGCTCACCACTATTGCCAGGGGCCCTTCGCTCAGGGCTAGGGGTACCAGCA